>NZ_BPQL01000169.1 GCF_022179225.1 Methylobacterium goesingense | reverse complement strand
GGAACGGTGATCGAGCCCGCGCGCCGTTGCGCAGAGATCGGCGAGGCGCTCGGGCTCGATCACCGTTCCGGAGGGATTGGCTGGGCTCATCACCAGGATGCAGGCGAGCGCTTCCCGCGCGTGCAGGTCGCGCAGGGCCACGCCCGTGGGGGCGAAGCGGTCCGCATCCCGCAGGATCAAGGGCGCGGGCACGAGGTCGAGGGCATGCAGCAGGCTACGATAGGCCGGGTAGCCCGGCTGGGGCACCGCGACTCGCGCGCCGGCATCGAACAGGGCGAGGAAGGCCAGAACGAAGCCGGCCGAGGAGCCCGTGGTCACCACGATCCGGCTCGGCGCGACCGCCACGCCGTAGGTCTCGGCATAGTGACGGGCGATCCGCTCCCGCAGGGCCGGCAGGCCGAGGGCCTGGGTATACGGCAGTGCGCCGGTGGCGAGGGCAGCTTGTGCCGCCGCGATCACCCCGCGGGGCGCGGGCGCGGAGGGCTGGCCAACCTCCATGTGGACCACGCCCTCGCCGCGCGCCTCGCGGGCGGCGGCGGCCGACATCACGTCCATGGCCAGGAACGGGGCGACGCGGGCCGCCCGACGGGAGGAGAGGATCGGCGAGGGGGGCGGCGAAGGGATGGGTTTGTCTGTCATCGGTTCCGTCATAGCGGTTGGCCCCGGGGCACGCCAAACAGGCATTCCGCGATTGACCGCCCGCCGCGAAAACGCCTAACCCGGCGGCTAATCGCACGTCAGATCGACGACGATGCCCCGATGGCCGGCTGACGCCTGACCGGTCCCGCCCCGCGAGGACGTATGCCCCTGTTCCGCTCGCTGCTCTCCGCTACCATCCTGGCCGGCTCCCTGGCCGTAGCCCCGGGCGCGGCCTTCGCCCAGACGACGCCTGCCCAGCCCACGCCCTCACAGGCTGCGCCCGCTCCGGCCGCCGCCTTCAGCGATGCGCAGCGCCAGGCGATCGAGGCCATCATCAAGGATTACCTCGTCAAGAACCCCGACGTGCTGCAGGAGGCGATCGCCGAGGGCGAGCGCCGGCAGCAGGAGACGCAGAAGCTCGCCCAGTCGGCGGCTCTGAAGGAAGCCCGCGAGGCGCTCATCAACTCGCCCCACGGCGTCGTGGCGGGCAACCCGAGCGGCGACGTCACCCTGGTCGAGTTCTTCGACTACAATTGCGGCTACTGCCGCAAGGCGCTCGCCGACATCCAGGCCCTGATCAAGGGCGATCCGAAGCTGCGGGTCGTCCTCAAGGACTTCCCCGTACTGGGCGCCGAATCCCTTGAGGCGAGCAAGATCGCGCTGGCCGCCAAGCAGCAGCTCAAGGGCGATAAGGTCTTCGAGTTCCACACCCGCCTGCTCGAGTCGAAGGGCCGGGTGAACGGCGAGCGCGCCCTCGCAGTCGGCAAGGAGATGGGCCTCGACGTGGCCCGCCTGACCAAGGACGCGCAGGGGCCCGAGGTGAAGGCGGCGCTCTCCGAGAATGTCGGCCTCGGCGACAAGCTCGGCCTCTCGGGCACCCCGGCCTTCATCATCGGCGACGAGATCATCCCCGGCGCCGTCGGAATCGAGCCGATCCGCAAGACCATCAACGACGTGCGCCAGTGCGGCCACGCCAGCTGCTGAGACGCCCTGCCCGTCCGTGAATGGCGGCGCCGAATCGGGGCCGCCGTTCCCGGATCATTCCACGCGCGGCCCAGCCGCTCGCACACCTTCCTTTCGATTGCCGACGCACCCCGCGCCTGACCTGAAGACGACCGAGCCGATGCCCAAGGAGCCGATGTCCAAGAACGACCCCTTCGATCCGGAGCTCGTCCGCGAGCTCGCCAAGCTCATCAACGAGACCGATCTCAGCGAGATCGAGGTCGAGAAGGGGGATCTGCGCATCCGCGTCGCCCGTCGCGTCGAGGCGGTCCAGGTGCAGGTTGCCGCGCCCGCCCCGGCCCTCGCGGCGGTGGCGGCCCCCGCGCCCGTCTCGGGCCCGGGCGCGACGCCCGAGCGCAGCAGGGCCGGTGCCGGCCACCCCGGCGCCGTGCCCTCCCCCATGGTCGGCACCGCCTATCGCCGCCCCTCGCCCGAGGCGAAGCTCTTCGTCGATGTCGGTTCCCAGGTTCAGGTCGGCGAGAAGTTGCTTCTCATCGAGGCCATGAAGACCTTCAACGATATCGTGGCGCCCCGCGCCGGCACCGTCACCGCCGTCTTCGTCGAGGACGGGCAGCCCGTCGAGTTCGGCGAACCCCTCCTCGTCATCGAGTGAGCGGGGCCGCACCCATGTTCGAAAAGATCCTGATCGCCAACCGGGGCGAGATCGCGCTGCGCATCCTGCGCGCGGCCAAGGAACTGGGGATCGCCACCGTGGCGGTCCATTCCACCGCCGACGCCGATGCCATGCATGTGCGCCTGGCCGACGAGAGCGTGTGCATCGGCCCGCCCTCCGCTCGCGAGAGCTACCTCAACATCCCGTCGATCATCGCGGCCTGCGAGATCACCGGCGCGGACGCGGTCCATCCGGGCTACGGCTTCCTCTCCGAGAACGCGCGCTTCGCCGAGGTGCTCGCCCACCACAATATCGGTTTCATCGGCCCCAAGGCGGAGCACATCCGCATCATGGGCGACAAGATCGAGGCCAAGCGCACGGCCAAGCGCCTCGGCATTCCCTGCGTGCCCGGCTCCGAGGGCGGCGTCGAGGATCCCGAGGAGGCCAAGCGCATCGCGGCCGAGATCGGCTATCCAGTGCTGGTCAAGGCCGCCTCCGGCGGCGGCGGCCGCGGCATGAAGGTCGCCCGCACCGAGGCCGACCTGGAACAGGCCCTGGGCATGGCCCGCACGGAGGCCAAGGCGGCCTTCGGCGACGATGCGGTCTACCTCGAGAAGTATCTCGAGAAGCCGCGTCACATCGAGGTGCAGGTGCTCGGCGACGGGCGCGGCAATGCCGTGCATCTGGCCGAGCGCGACTGCTCGCTCCAGCGCCGCCACCAGAAGGTCTGGGAGGAAGGCGGCTCCCCTGTCATCGACGCCGAGACACGCGCCGAGATCGGTGGCATCTGCGCCCGCGCCATGCAGGAATTGAAGTACCTCGGCGCCGGCACCGTGGAGTTCCTCTACGAGGACGGGCGCTTCTACTTCATCGAGATGAACACCCGCATCCAGGTCGAGCACCCGGTCACCGAGATGATCACCGGGATCGATCTCGTGAACGAGCAGATCCGGGTGGCCGCCGGCCTGCCGCTGTCGGTGACCCAGGACGAGATCAAGGTGGAGGGCCACGCCATCGAGTGCCGGATCAACGCCGAGCACCCGGCCACCTTCCGGCCCTCCCCCGGCCTGATCACCTACTTCCACCCGCCGGGCGGGCTCGGCGTGCGCGTCGATTCGGCCGTGTTCCAGGGCTACCGCATCCCGCCGCATTACGATTCGCTGATCGGCAAGCTCATCGTCCATGGGCGGACCCGCAACGAATGCCTGATGCGCCTGCGCCGGGCGCTGGACGAGTTCGTGGTCGACGGCGTCGACACGACCCTGCCGCTCTTCCGCACCCTCGTGCGGAACGCCGACGTCCAGAAGGGCGACTACGACATCCACTGGCTCGAGGGGTTCCTGGCCGATGGCGGCCTCGACGAGCCCAGTTAGGATTTTCGACCGTGTGGTGACGACGGTACGGGAACGAGCGTGCGCGGCGCTCGTTTCCGGTCGTCTTACTGCGGCTTCCGTCCATCGGTTCGGGTGCCGCCTCACTACAAGGACGACCCCCACCGTGCGCCTGACGACCTGCTTCCTCGCCAGCCTCCTGCTCGCCACGCCCGCCCTCGCGCAATCCCCCTCCGGCAATGTCGGGCAGCCGGAGCGGTCCGTTCCGCAGGCGGGCAACACCACCGGCGGTCCGATCGACAATCCGTCGACCCGCGGCATGTCCCCGGCCGGCGGCCCGGCCGTCGCGCCTGCCGGCGAGCGTGGCATGAGCCCCGGCATGGGCGCGGTGGATTCCGCCAAGGGCGGGAATGCCAACGACACGAACCGCTCCGTACCGAACACCGGCGGCACTTCGGGCGGCCCCGCCCGCTGAGATCGCGTCACACCGAACTGACATGCATCACGCCGGCCCCGAGAGGGGCCGGTTTTTTGTTGTCGGTATCGGCCGAACGCATGTGCGATCGCGCACAATTGAGTTGTGCATCATTTTGCATCGAAATGAACCCAAACGTATCACTTGGACCGGGTTCGGAGCACCTCTATCGCGCGCCAAGCGCCCGCCCGGTGCAAATGTAGCCGCGTCGGCTGGGAATCCTGTCTTTTTCCTCCGAACACCTTCGCGACGGCCGGTTGCCGGCGAAGTGACTGCCGGAACGCTTTGGGTCGCCGGGACTTCTCACCCCACGCCGGTCAGGCGGGGACGAACAGGGTCGGACAGACTCGGTTGTGCAGGCCCCGCCCAGCGACTGGATTTTCCTAACGACCCGACTTCCGAAAGACCACGATGCGCACCTTCAGCCTCACCTTCGTCGCCGCCTCCCTGATCGCCACCGCCGCCCTCGCCCAGTCGCCCTCGGGCAATGTCGGCCAGCCCGAGCGTTTCGTGCCCCAGGCCGGTGGCACCACCCGTGGCCCCATCGACAACCCCTCGGCCTATGGCGCCTACCGCAACATGGACGGCTACGTCGACATGGACGTGACCGGCACCGTGACCGAGGCCCCCTATGCGTCGAACCGTGAGGCGATCGTCGAGGATTCCGCCAAGGGCGGCAACGCCGAGCAGCCGAACCGCATCGTCCCCAACCTCGGCACCACCTCCGGCGGCCCGAAGTTCTAGTCCCTCGCTAAGGGACTGCGCGGGAAGGCGGGCCCCCTGGGGTCCGCCTTTTTGCATGGCCCGGTGGCCTCTGTGACCGGACGGCCTCTGGCCTTCCGTCGATCTCCGATCCAAAGTCGGCCCATGCACGACGTCGACCGCGTTGAGATCACGCCCGAGATTCTTCTGAAGGCGTATGCGGCCGGCATCTTCCCGATGGCGGAGGATGCCGACGATCCCGCGATCTACTGGGTCGAGCCGCGCGCCCGCGGCGTGCTGCCCCTGGACGGCTTCCACGTCTCCCGCCGCCTCGCCCGGACCGTGCGGACGGACGTGTTCGAAGTCCGCACCGACCAGGATTTCGACGCGGTGATCGCCGGCTGCGCCGCCCCGCGTGGCTCGGCGGAGCGAACCTGGATCAACGGGCGCATCCGCGAACTCTACGGCGCCCTGTTCGACGCCGGCCACGCCCACACGGTGGAGGTGTTCTCCCGTGGGGAGCGGGTCGGGGGGCTCTACGGCGTCTCCCTCGGGGCGGCCTTCTTCGGGGAGAGCATGTTCCACACGGAGCGGGACGCCTCGAAGGTGGCCCTGGTCCACCTCGTGGCGCGCCTTCGCGCGGGGGGGTACCGCCTCGCCGACACCCAGTTCGTCACCGACCATCTGAGCCAGTTCGGCGCCGAGGAACTGCCGCGCCACGTATACAAGCGGCGCCTGGCCCAGGCGATCGGCGTGCCGGCGAACTGGCACGTCTGGCCGGACGACGGGTCGTTGCGCGGCCGCGATGTCCTCGCAGCCCTCGGCGGCGGCGAGGACTGAACCCTGGCCCCGCGCAAGCAGATTCGCCTTGGCAAGCCAACGCTTCGCGCTGCTCAGCTCTTTGCTATGTCGTAGGTTTTAGCCGCAAAACCGGCGACTGCTTTTGCGAAACCTGCTTAGCGGAAGAGCGCGTCAAACAGCGATTGCGGCTGCGCCGGCTGCGGCGGCGCGGCAGCCGGTCCCTCGTTCGAGGGGAAGAATTTTCGCGAGGGCTTCTGCTTGGGCTGGACCGGCACGCCACGGGGCGCTTCGACGTCGACCTGCCCGTTCGGATTGACCTGCTGGGCGGTGCGGGTGGCGTCCTGGCCGCCCTTGGGCCTGCGCGTCTTCTCGGGTTTCGAGGCCATGGCGGGCACGTCCTCCTGCTCGCGCGCCTCGGCGATCACCTCGGAGCCGCCCTTACAATCGACGAGCCAGACGTCGTAGATCGGGTGCTCGATCGCGTGCAGGCCGGGGCTCGATGCGAACATCCAGCCGGTGAAGATGCGGCGGTACTTGTTGTCGAGGGTGACCTCGTCCACTTCGAGGAACCCCGTGGTCTTCGGGCTCTCGGTGGGGGGGCGGCTGTAGCAGACGCGCGGCGTCAGCTGCAGGGCGCCGAACTGGACCGTCTCGTCCACCGCGACCTCGAACGACACGATGCGCCCGGTGATCTTGTCGAGACCCGAGAACACCGCGGTCGGGTTCTTGATCTTGTCGGCCGATGCCGGGATGCCGGTCAGTCCGAGCGCGATCGACGCGAGGAGAAGGCGCTTGACCACGAGGCGGGACGATCCTGCTGTGCTGCGGTTCACGGGCTGCCCTCCTCTCGGGCGGCTCCCCCCGGGGAGCGACGGCGCGAGGGACATCTAAAGCCGCAGAAGATTGGTGGAAAAAGGGCCGGCGCGAACCGGGCTCGGTTTCCCGGGTTCAGTTCCCCGGGCTCCAAGGCTCGTAATCGCCGGTGGCGGCCGGGCGCTGGCCGATGTTCAACTGCGAGCCGCGCGGCCGATAGGCTCCGCTGGTGCCGGTGAGATTCTCGACATGCGGCTTCTGCCAGGCACGGGGCGCATAGCTCTCCTCGCTCGGTGGCACGTCGCCGTTGTGGCAGAGCCAGCTGCGCCAGCCGGGCGGCACCTTCGAGGCGTCGGCGTAGCCGTTATAGACCACCCAGCGCCGCTCGGTTCCGACGGAGCGGTCGATCAGCGCCCCTTGCGCCCGGTAATAGGTGTTGCCGAACTCGTCCGTGCCGACCCGCTGCCCGCTGCGCGCCGTGTAGAGCGCGAGCGACATGGTCTGCCCGTTCCACCAGGTGAAGATGCGCAGGAGCGTGTCCTTGAGAGCCATCGCGTTCGCCCGAATGGGGCGTCGCCGCCCCGCCATCACTGTCGGCGCGGACTATGGTGAGACGGGCCCGCGAAGTCCAGTCGCGCCGCCCCATGGCAGGCAACGAGCGGGGCGTCCCGGGATTGCGGCCCAAATCCCACACCCTCCGGCGTTAACCATGCTGGAACCCGCCGCCGGACCGGATGTGCCTGTGGGCGGAAATTTTTTCGCCTCCGAATCCGCCAAGCCGAAAGGGCACTTACGAAATCGCTCGCGATATCCACAGGTTTAAGGCGCGACCTACTACATCTAGCCAGGAACAGGCAGCCGGCACACTAGTTATTGACGTGAGACCCCGGGCCGGCATACCTTCGGATCATCGCCGAGGCTGTCGCGTCACCGGCGGTTCACCGAATTTTCGAGACCCCTTCCAGCGCTTCGCGGCGCTCGCGGGTGCTCGACTTCATTCTTCGACACGGCGCCGCACTTCTTTAGGCGGCTCGGGAGACAGGTTCCATGCGGTTCGAGCGGCGCCATACCACGGCCGGACAATCCCCCTACGCGACGATCCCATTTCGCAAGACCCTGAGCGAGATCCGTAACCCGGACGGCTCCACGGTCTTCCGCCTCGACGGCATCGAAGTGCCGGAGAGCTGGTCCCAGGTGGCCAGCGACGTCCTCGCGCAGAAGTACTTCCGCAAGGCCGGCGTACCGGTCGCCCTCAAGAAGGTGGAAGAGAACGACGTGCCGTCGTTCCTGTGGCGCTCCGTGGCGGACGAGGCGGCGCTGGCCGACCTCCCCGAGGCCGAGCGCACCACCTCCGAGATTTCCTCCACTCAGGTGTTCGACCGTCTCGCCGGTTGCTGGACCTACTGGGGCTGGAAGGGCGGCTACTTCACATCCGAAGAGGACGCCTCCGCGTTCCTGGACGAATTGCGCTTCATGCTCGCCCGCCAGATGGTGGCGCCGAACTCGCCGCAATGGTTCAACACCGGCCTGCACTGGGCCTACGGGATCGATGGCCCGGCGCAGGGCCACTACTATGTCGACTACCGCAGCGGCGCGCTGACGAAGTCCGCCTCGTCCTACGAGCACCCGCAGCCGCATGCCTGCTTCATCCAGGGCGTGCAGGACGACCTCGTCAACGACGGCGGCATCATGGACCTCTGGGTCCGCGAGGCACGCCTCTTCAAGTACGGCTCGGGCACCGGCTCGAACTTCTCCATGCTGCGTGGCGAGAACGAGAAGCTCGGCGGCGGCGGCAAGTCGTCGGGCCTGATGTCATTCCTGAAGATCGGCGACCGGGCGGCCGGAGCGATCAAGTCGGGCGGCACCACCCGGCGCGCGGCCAAGATGGTCATCGTCGACATCGATCACCCGGACATCGAGCAGTACATCGACTGGAAGGTGAAGGAGGAGCAAAAGGTCGCCGCCCTCGTCACCGGCTCCAAGATCGTCTCCAAGCACCTCACGGCGGTGATGAAGGCCTGCACCCAGTGCGAGGCTGAAGGGGACGCCTGCTTCGACCCCGAGCGCAACCCCGTCCTCAAGAAGGCCGTCAAGGCCGCCCGCAAGGACGCAGTGCCGGATTCCTACACCAAGCGGGTGATCCAGTTCGCCCGCCAGGGTTTCACCAAGATCGACTTCCCCGTCTACGACACCGACTGGGATTCGGAAGCCTACCTCACGGTGGCGGGCCAGAACTCGAACAACTCCGTCTCGCTGACCGACGACTTCCTGCGCGCGGTCGAGGCCGACGCGGACTGGAACCTCACCGCCCGCACCACCGGCAAGACGACGAAGACCCTGAAAGCCCGCGATCTCTGGGAGAAGATCGGCGAAGCGGCCTGGGCCTCGGCCGATCCGGGCCTGCACTTCAACACCACGATGAACGATTGGCACACCTGCCCGGCGGGCGGACGGATCCGGGCCTCGAACCCGTGCTCCGAGTACATGTTCCTCGACGACACCGCCTGCAATCTCGCCAGCGCCAACCTGCTAACGATGTACGACCGCGCGTCGAACCACTTCGATGTGGCCGCCTTCGAGCACCTCAACCGCCTCTGGACGGTGGTGCTCGAGATCTCGGTGCTGATGGCGCAGTTCCCGTCGAAGGAGATCGCCGAACTCTCGTACCGCTACCGCACGCTCGGCCTCGGCTACGCCAATATCGGCGGCCTCCTGATGAGCATGGGCCTGCCCTACGACTCGGACAAGGGCCGGGCGCTGGCCGGTGCCCTCACGGCGATCATGACGGGCGTGGCCTACGCCACCTCGGCCGAGATGGCCGGCGAACTCGGGGCCTTTCCGGCCTACGAGGAGAACGCGGACGCCATGCTCAAGGTGATCCGCAATCACCGCCGCGCGGCGCATGGCGAGGCGGAGGGCTATGAGTTCCTCTCGATCGCCCCAGTGCCCCTCGACCTTGCCAACGTGCCCCAGGCCGACATCGCCGAGCGGGCGAAGCACGCCTGGGACCGCGCCCTGGCGCTTGGCGAGGAACACGGTTTTCGCAACGCGCAGGCGACCGTGATCGCGCCCACCGGCACGATCGGTCTCGTGATGGATTGCGACACGACGGGAATCGAGCCGGACTTCGCGCTCGTAAAATTCAAGAAGCTCGCCGGCGGCGGCTACTTCAAGATTATCAACCGCGCGGTGCCGGATGCCTTGCGCACCCTCGGCTACCGTGAATCCGAGATCGCCGAGATCGAGGCCTACGCGGTGGGCCACGGCTCGATGGGTCAGGCCCCGGCGGTCAACCCCGGCTCGCTTCGCGCCAAGGGCTTCACCGATGACAAGCTCGCGGCGATCGAGGCGGGGCTGAAGCAGGCCTTCGACATCAAGTTCGTGTTCAACCGCTGGACGCTCGGCGACGATTTCCTCAAGGACGTGCTCAAGGTTCCGGCCGAGAAGCTCGCCGACCCGACCTTCGAGATCCTGCCGTTCCTCGGCTATTCGAAGAAGGACATCGAGGCGGCCAACACTCATATCTGCGGCGCGATGACCCTCGAGGGCGCACCGTTCCTGAAGACCGAGCACTACGCGGTGTTCGACTGCGCCAACCCGTGCGGGCGCATCGGCAAGCGTTACCTCTCGGTGGAGAGTCACATCCGCATGATGGCGGCGGCGCAGCCCTTCATCTCGGGCGCCATCTCCAAGACCATCAACATGCCCAACGACGCCACGGTCGAGGACTGCAAGAACGCCTACAAGCTCTCCTGGACCCTGGCGCTGAAGGCCAACGCCCTCTACCGCGACGGCTCGAAGCTGTCGCAGCCCCTGAACTCGGCGCTCATCGCCGACGAGGAGGACGATGCCGACGATCTGGTCGAGGCCCTTATCGCGGCCCCGGCCGCCGCCAAGGCCGCGCAGGTCGCGGAGAAGATCGTCGAGCGGGTGATCGAGCGCGTCGAGCGCATCCGGTCGCGCGAGAAGATGCCCCATCGCCGCAAGGGCTACACCCAGAAGGCGGTCGTCGGCGGGCACAAGGTCTACCTGCGCACCGGCGAATACGATGACGGGCGCCTCGGCGAGATCTTCATCGACATGCACAAGGAGGGTGCCACCTTCCGAAGCCTGATGAACAACTTCGCCATCGCGATCTCGCTGGGGCTCCAGTACGGCGTGCCCCTAGAGGAATACGTCGAGGCCTTCACCTTCACCCGCTTCGAGCCCGCGGGCTTCGTGCAGGGCAACGACGCGATCAAAAACGCGACCTCGCTCCTCGACTACGTGTTCCGCGAGCTGGCCGTGTCCTATCTCGGCCGGGCCGACCTCGCCCACGTCAACCCGTCGGAGATCGGCGGCACGGTGATCGGCGGAGGCGAGACCGACACCACCCGCGAGCCGGGCCGGACGGAGGCCACCGCATCGAGCGTCGTCTCCCGCGGCCTCCTGCGGGGCTCGGCCGACCGCCTCACCCTGATCCAGGGCGGCCCGGCCGGCGGCACCGTCGGTGTCGGCGCCGCGAGCGCCGGCCAGACCACCCCGGCCGGCGGCGTGGTGCACGCGGTGCGCGGCGCCACCGCCCTGAAGGTCGAGCCGGTCCAGGCCGGTCGGGCCGAAGCCCTCCTCGACGCCCTCCCCTTCGCCAAGCCCGACGCGGTCCAGTCCGAGCCGGTCAAGGCCGAACGCTCGGTCTCCGACCGCCGCGCCGAAGCGAAGATGAAGGGCTACGTCGGCGAAGCCTGCCCGGAATGCGCGAACTTCACGCTGGTCCGCAACGGCACCTGCCTGAAGTGTGACACCTGCGGCGGCACGACGGGTTGCTCGTGAGCCAGTCGATCGCTCTGTTGTTGTAACGAACAGGGAAGTTTGGACCTAAGAAGAGGGAGGATTGGGCCCTCGTTATAGGGAAATTTGGGCCCAACAAGTGTTGAGAGGGAAGTTTTGACCTTCTCAGCGGCTAGGTGGTCCGTCCAGTAGGTCCTGGACCCAAAGATCCGTCTAAGGCACCACAGTTCCGTTGTAGCACAACCTAGAGATTCGGCGGAAAACTGACAAATTGGCCTGACATCGGCCAATTGGCTGGGGGGACCAAGCATCGGTGTGCTTCTGATGGCGAAGAATTGCTCATGGATGGCGGCTCGAATTCG
>NZ_BPQL01000168.1 GCF_022179225.1 Methylobacterium goesingense | reverse complement strand
CAGTGCCTGAGAGTCGCGAGCGCTCCCGCCCTGAACTCGCGGAGCACGTCTGTGTCAGACAACAAGCCTTTGGCTATCCTTATCGCGGAGACAGACTCGCTCGTCAGTATGGTCACGGCCGATATGCTGACGGATCTCGGGTATCAGGCCATAGAGGTCAGCACTGCCGCCCAAGCGCTGGCGGTTCTTCGCGGACCGGCCAACGTCCGCATGCTGATCACGGGGCGCAGCATCGTGGGGGATGGTGTTGCCCTCGCCCATCTCGTTCATCACCGTTGGCCCAGCATCGGCATCATCGTCACCTCCGGAGCCGGAGCCGAACTCCAGCGCGCGCTGCCGCCAGGTGCGTGCTTGCTCGTCAAACCGTACAAGCTGGTGGACCTGGTCCGCGTCGTGGAAGCCAATCTCGTAGAGGTGCGGGACGAGACCTCCGCCGCCCCCATGGTGCCGCGCGGCGTCCCTCCTCATCGGGGATCCGACCTGGGTCACGGCGTGGGCGCCATTGCCGTGCCTTCGACCGAGCCGGACAAGACGTAACCTCAGCCCCCTCCCGCCGGAGGGCGCGCGGGCCTCGAAGGTATGTTCCTGAAGGCCGGTATCCTGGACGAGACCAGCGTGCTCATCCGTCCGGCCACCGGAGCCTCTCCAATGTCCCGAGGGCTTCGAGGACCAGGGTGAGCCCAACCGAGCGCGGCCCGCCGCAGGGAAAGCCCTCCGTGAGCGCTATCCGAGCGCCCGCGCGGACCTCCACATCGTCGCCTTCGTCTGCCTCATGCGCGAACAGGCCACGAAATGGACGGCGCGTCCATCACCCTCCTAAACGTCAACTACGGCAATGTCGGTCGGTGTCCCGAGCCTGGGGATGAGCCGTATGTAGATCAGCTCGCTCACCAACTCGACAAGCGTCTGCGTGACGATCACGGTGGGCAGGAGCGGCACCGCGCCCGGCACCGCGAACGCGAGCGGCAAGATCACCAACGAGTTTCGTGTGGCGGCACTGAACGCCAATGTCCGGCACGTCGATACGTCGAGGCGGAACAGGCGGCCGACGGCCCAGCCGATCAAGGGAGCCGCGACCGCGAAGGCGATGTAGACCGGCACCACCCGGAGAGCCTCGTTCAAGGCGAGGCCGAGCTGCGGCAGAACCGCGACGATGACCACGAAGAGGACCAGCGCCGTGGCGGGCACCGGTAGCAGGCTGAAACCCGCCATCACCCGGCGCCCGACATGGCTTCGCCCGCTCCAGACCTGTACGGCACCGGCCAGGGCCAACGGAACCGCGATCAGCCAGACGAAGGCGTGTACGAACGGGCCGACCTGCACGAAGGTCGCCGCATCCTCGCCCAGGAAGGCGGTCAGGTAGACCGGCAGCAGGACCATTTGTGCGATCAGAAGCGCCGGGGTCGAGGCCAGCAGCACCTTGGCGTCGGCGCGACCGATCTGGGCGAACGTCACCACGTAGTCGATGCAGGGCGTGAGCAGCACCATCAGCACCCCGAGCAGCAGCATCGGGTTGCGGGGGAGGAACTGGATCAATCCCGCGACCAGCACCGGCACGACGACGAAGTTCGTCGCGAGGAGCGCTGCCAGGAAGCGGATGCGCGCAAAGGCCCGACCGAGTTGCGCGAGCGGTACCTGCAGGAAGGTGACGAACAGCATGAACGCAAGGGCCGGGTTGATCCCGGCCTCGAGCACCGTGGTACCGGGGACGGTCAGAGCCACCACAATGGCGGCGCCGATCGCCGCGAAGTAGATTTTGACCTGCTGGCCTTCGAGGGTATCGCGCAACGTCGTCATGCTTCCTCACAGGCGATGGTGCGAGCGTCCACGACGCGCTGCGGCCTGCCGGTGCATTTCGCGAACAGGGCGATGGCACGGTCGCAGACCTCGCAGTGACCCGCACAGCAGTCGCGCATCAGGAAGGCAACGAGGTCGGACAGCGCCGGAAAGATCGCGCTGTAGATGATCGACCGCCCCTCGCGGCGGCTCTGGACGAGGCCCGCCGTCTCAAGGTGGTTCAAGTGGAACGAGATGCGGGGGGCAGAGGCTCCGACGATGGCCGCGGTGATCGCTCCGGCCGCCATGCCGTCCGCCCCTGCGGTGACCAGCAGACGAATGATGCGCAGACGGGTTTCCTGCGCGATGGCACCGAAGCCATCGAGCGCCTGCTTCTCGTTCAAGCCAATTCAACCTTTATGGAAATGTTGAATTGTCCGTAGCGCCGAAATAGACCGGGCGCAACCGTTGCGCGAATCGTCCGTCGCTCACCTGTTCCTTTCTCTTTCCGACATAGTCTCGAAGGCCGGGCCGGCTTCGGGCTATGCGGAAAGAAGGGTTGGCGACGTAAGGCGGACTTCCCGCGTGCGATGACGTTCGCATGCTCGCGGATGTAGCCCCAGCGCCGGCTTCAGGATGGGCATGAGCATCCGGTTCAGGCTCGGGATCGCGGTGAAGTCGAGCGCCCCGAGCCGGATCACCCTGGCGACGGCTTCCGCGACGCAGTCCGGATCGGCGTTCAGCCACCTTCGGCAATGGGCGCGAGGTCCATAGGTGGTCTTCAGATTTTTGGAGTATCGATCCCTGCCGCCCGGCATCGAAACGTGGCTGCAGACGAGGGACACTGGGCCGCCGATGAGGATCAGGAATGACCGACGATAAGCGCTGGACGATCCATCGATCGACCCACGCCTTCCGGGATCGCTGGATCAGTCTCAGAGCGGACGATTGCTCGACACCCGATGGGGTCGCGGTGGCGTCGTACTACGTGCTCGAATTTCCCGACTTCGTGCATGTCTTCGCGACGGATGAGACCGATCGGGTCGTCCTGGTCAGGCAGTACCGCCATGGAATCCAGGGTCTCAGCCTCGAGCTTCCCGGAGGCGTGATGGACCCTGAGGACACCGACGCCGTCGCAGTCGGCGCCCGCGAACTCCGCGAAGAAACCGGGTTCCACGGCGGAACGCTCGCCCACGTCACCACGCTCAGCATCGACCCGGCGCGCTACACCAATCGCCTGCACCTCATCCGCGCCACGGGTGTGGTCGCCGGCACGTCCGATCCGGAGCCGACCGAGGACATCGAGGTCGTGCTCGTATCGCGTCAGGAAGCCAAGCGCTTGGCTCTGTCTGGGGCGATCGCCAACGCAGCCCACGTGGCCTTGATGCTGATGGTCCTGTCCGTGCCGCAGGACTGACGCAGCGCAGGCGTAATAACCGATCTTCGGCATGGGGAGGGTCGGCGCATCCGCGTCGGTCGGCACCATCGGCATGCGCTGAAGTCCGAGCCCGGCGCCCGATCGCTCACACGTCCACCCCGCCGCAGCCTAACCTCCAGGTGAAGCGGCTGCCTCAAGGGGAACCGGTTTCCCGCCGCCTTCGAGCGCGGCGCCGCTGCCATCCTTCAGGTTCACGCCCGAAATGCCGAGAGCGAAGGCCTGGGTCAGAAGCCAGTCGAGCTTGAAGGCCGCGATCTCCGCCGAAAGGCCCGCCGGGCGGATGTTCGAGATGCAGTTGCGCTCGGCATCCGAGCGCCCGATGCGGGGATCGAGGGTGAGATAGGCCCCGAGGCTGTCCGGGGAGGACAGTCCGGGCCGCTCACCGATCAGCACGACCACGGCGCGGGCCTTCAGTGCGGCGCCGATGCCGTCGCCCAGGGCGACCCGGCCCTGAATCGCCACGATCACCGGGGCCAGGCGCCAGCCGGCCCGCGCGACGTGAGGCTTGAAGGCCGCGAGGAAGCCGGCCGCACCCTCGTGCACCGCGCGGGCGGAGAGGCCGTCCGCCACCACCAGGGCGAGATCCACGGCCTCGCCGGCGCGGGCGGACAGGGCCTCGCGGGACGCGTCGCTCAGCGCGCGTCCGAGGTCGGGCCGGCGCAGGTAGGTCGCCCGGTCGGGCGCCGACGAGGCGACAGTGAGGGTTTCGAAGCCGAGCGATGCGATGCCGGCGGAGACCGTCTCCACATCGAGGGCGGTGTGGACCGCGTCGCGGGCCTGGGCATGGGCGAGGCCGAAGCGCAGGACTTCCCGCGTCGGCAGACCGGCGCCCGCCCGGCCGAGGCCGATGCGGGCGGGCGTGAGCCGCGCGAGGCGCGCCCAGGGATCGTCCGGCGTGCGGTCGTCGCTCACGCCGCCACGTCCCGGTCGGCGAGGCCGGGAGCCCCGGCGATGAGGCGGGTGCTCGCCCCCTCCGGCAGCAGGGTGCCGTCCGCGTCGGTCAGTCCGATCCGCTCCAGCCAAGCCTCGAATTCCGGGGCGCGCTTCAGTCCGAGCACTTCGCGCAGGTAGAGCGAGTCGTGGAACGAGGTGGACTGGTAGTTCAGCATCACGTCGTCGGCGCCCGGCACGCCCATGATGAAGTTGCAGCCGGCCGCCCCCAGCAGGGTGAGCAGGGTGTCCATGTCGTTCTGGTCGGCTTCGGCATGATTGGTGTAGCAGACGTCACACCCCAACGGCACGCCCATGAGCTTGCCGCAGAAATGGTCCTCCAGTCCCGCCCGGATGATCTCCTTGCCGTCGTAGAGGTATTCCGGCCCGATGAAGCCCACCACGGTGTTGACGAGGAGGGGCCGGAACGGCCGCGCCACCGCATAGGCCCGCGCCTCCAGGGTCTGCTGGTCGATGCCGTGGTGCTGGCCGGCCGAGAGGGCCGAGCCCTGTCCGGTCTCGAAATACATGCAATTGTCGCCCACCGTGCCACGCTTCAGGGCGAGCGCCGCCTCGTGCGCCTCCTTCAGGATGGGCAGGGTGACGCCGAAGCTGGCATTGGCCCCTTGCGTGCCGGCGATCGACTGAAACACCAGGTCGACCGGCAAGCCCCGGTTCATCGCCTCGAGCGTCGTGGTGACGTGGGTGAGGATGCAGCCCTGCGTCGGGATCTCGAGACGCTGGATCAGGTCGTCGATGAGCTGGAGGAGGGCGCTCAGGGCCGAAACAGAATCGGAGGCTGGGTTCAAGCCGATCACCGCGTCGCCGCAGCCGTAGGACAGGCCGTCGATGATCGAGGCCGTGATGCCGGCGGCATCGTCCGTTGGGTGGTTGGGCTGCAGCCGCACGGCGAGGCGCCCCGGCAGGCCGATGGTGCTGCGAAAGCGCGTCACCACCCGGCACTTGCGCGCCACCAGGATGAGATCCTGATTGCGCATGATCTTGCAGACAGCCGCCGCGATCTCGGGCGTGATGCCCGGGGCGATCCGGACGAGCGTGTCCGACGACGCGGTGAGCAGGAATTCGCGAAAGTCGCCGACGGTGAGGTGGGCGATCTCTGCAAAGGCACCCGCGTCGTGGATATCGAGGATGAGCCGGGTGACGTCGTCGTCCTCGTAGGCGATCAGCGGCCGCGCCAGAATCTCGCTGAGCGGCACCTCGGCGAGGCACCAGCGGGCCGCCATCTCCTCCTCGGCGGATTCTGCCGCGATGCCGGCCAGCCGGTCGCCGGAGCGAACCGGCGTGGCCTTGGCCATCAAGGCCGCGAGGTCCGCGAAGACGTGGGTGCGGGGGCCGACGACGTGACGATAGGCCATGACTCGACGCGCTCCTGCGTTGCCGCTCGGTATCCGTTAGCCTGCCCGGGGAAGGGCGTCGCGATCCTCGATCACAGGATGCAGGGATCCGGTGATCCTGTCTCCCCCGGACAAGCGCTCGGCCTACATGGCGCCCGCGTGCGGGGCCGGCTCCTCGGTGGAGATCGCGTCGACCGTGCGCTGGGGCGGGCTGCCCTGACCGTCCGAACGGACGATACGAATCTGTTGGTTCACGGGCTGCATGTTGCCCCAGGGGGTCGAGAAGGCGATCTCGGCGGCGTCGCGGCCCACGCCGATGCGCACGAGACCATCGAGATCGGCCTGGCGCGTGGCGTCGAACAGCCACCAGCGTCCGTCGAGATAGGCCTCGAACACCGCGTGGAAATCGCTCGGCACGAGGCCGTGGGCGTAACAGCTGACGAAGCGGGCCGGGATGCCCAGCGCCCGGCAGAAGGCGGTGCCGATATGGGCGAAGTCACGGCAGACGCCGGCCCGCTTGAGCAGGCTCTCGTCGGCGGTGGTCTCGCCGTCGCTGGTGCCCGGCTGGTAGGTGAGGTGGTCGTGAATCCAGTTACAGATCGCGTTGACGCGCTGGTGGCCCTTCGGCAGGGCGCCGAACTCGGCCAGCGCGAAGGGCGTCAGGCGGTCGGAGGAGACGAAGCGGCTCGGCAGCAGGAAGGGCAGGATGTCGAGGGGTAGCTGCGCGATCGGGGTCTCGTTGATCGTCGCCGGGTCGGCCCGGTGCACGGTGAGCTCGACCTCGGAGTTGTATTCCAGCGAGAACTGTCCGACCGGCACGTTGACGCCGAGGTAGCGGTTCAGGAGATCGGGCGTGACGTAGATGTCGCGCTTGAGGTTGGGGTTCAGCGTCAAGGTCTCGCTGATGATCTGCAAGCTCCGGAGCCGCGCGACTTCGACATTGAAGATGAAAGTCGTGTCGGAGAGGATGTTGTAAGAGAGGCTGCAACCGAGCGTGTAGCGCATGGGGGTTCCTTCCATCATGCCGCGGGAGCTTGCAAGGATTACGCCCGCGTCGAACGGAAAGATCCGGTTCCTCGTCCCCCGAATGACAGTCCACGCGGGATTGTCCGCGTTTCCATACGCGATGTCAGGTGCGGGGCGTCAGGATAACGGTGAGCGAACGCACCCCCTGCGCGCCGTGGATCAGCACGCCTTCGATGTCGGCGGTGGCCGAGGGGCCGGTGTGAAGCACGGCGTAATCGGCGCGGGCGAAATCCGGGCGGCGGTAGGCCGCCTGGATGTTCACCAGGATGTCGGCCGGGTCGAGGAGCACGACGAGATGCTGGGCCAGGTAGGCGACGGCGTTGACCTGCAGCTCGGCCTGCGTGAACAGAACCGAGCCCGTCTCGGCGACCCCGAACACCGCCCGCACGATGGCGACGTCGACGTCGGCGAGGTCCTGCGGACGGGCGACGGCGGAGAGATCGCGGTTGCCCGCGAATTCCGGCACGGCGGAAGCGATGACCTTCGCGCCGTCCAGGCGCTCGCGCACGCTGGCGAAGAGGTCGTCGCCCGAGGTCGCTTCGGCGAGCCGCCCGCCCATGCGCTTCAGGCGTTCGCCGAACTCGGCGACGTGGTCGTCCCCGACCAGCGGCGCGAAGAGCGGTACCTCCGGCAGCGGATGCGCGCCGGCCGGGCGGTTCCGGCGTATGCGGGCGAGGGTGTCTTCGCGGACGCTCACTTGATCCCCTCGGTCTTCTTACCGCCCGCCTTCGCCATGCGGTTCTGCTTGTACCAGGCATGGAAGGTCTGACGCGGGGCCTCGGGCATCTCGCGGCCCTTCCCCCAGGTGTTGAGCGGGTTGTAGACGGCAAAGCGCGGCAGCACCTTGAGGGCGGAATCGGCGGCACCGATGGCGGCGCGGTAGGTGGCCGGCCGGCTCAGCACCTGGCCCGCCGCCTTCATCATGCCCTGCTTGAGCAGCGGGATCTGGTGCTCTTCCGCCAAAACCTTGCGCCACGCAAAGATCTGCTCGTGGATGTTGATCTTCACCGGGCAGACATTCGTGCAGGAGCCGTTCATCGTGGAGGAGAAGGGCAGCGTCGAATATTTGCGCTTGTTGAAGGTCGGGTCGATGATCAGTCCGATCGGCCCCGAATAGGTGGCGCCGTAGCTCAATCCACCGCTGCGCCGGTAGACCGGGCAGGTGTTCATGCAGGCGCCGCAGCGGATGCATTTCAGCGAGGTCCAGAACTCCTCCATGCCGAGGCGCTCGGAGCGGCCGTTGTCGACCAGCACCATGTGCATCTCGGTGCCCTTGCGGGGCGCGCGGAAATGCGAGGTGTACTGGGTGATGGGCGAGCCCAGCGCCGAGCGGGAGAGAAGGCGCAGGAACACGCCGAGATGCTCGATCCGCGGGATCAGCTTCTCGATGCCGATGGAGTGGATCTGGAGCTTGGGCACGTTGCCCGAGAGGTCGGCATTGCCCTCGTTGGTGCAGGTCACCACCGTGCCGGTCTCCGCGATGGCGAAGTTGCAGCCGGTCAGTCCCGCATCCGCCTCCAGGATGAGCGGGCGCGTGTGCATGCGCTGGCTCTCGGCCAGGTAATGGGCGTCGTCGTTCTCCGGGTCGGTTCCCATGGTCCGGGAGAAGACCTCGGCCACGTCGAAGCGGGTCTTGTGCACGGCCGGCACCACCACGTGGCTCGGCTCCTCGTTGTCGAGCTGCTGGATGCGCTCGCCGAGATCGGTCTCGATCACCTCGATGCCGGTGCCGGCCATGTAGTGCCGGAAGCCGCATTCCTCGGTGAGCATCGACTTCGACTTGATCAGCGATTTTGCGCCGTGATCCTTGAGGATGCCGTGGACGATGCGGTTGTGCTCGGCCCCGTCGGCGGCCCAGTGCACGTGGACGCCGTTGGCCTTGGCCTGGGCCTCGAACTCCTCGAGGTAGCGGTCGAGATTGGCCAGGGTATGCGTCTTGATCTGCGAGGCGAGCTCGCGCAGCTCTTCCCACTCGGGAATGCCGAAGGCGGCCGTGTCGCGCTTGGTGCGCAGGTCCCAGAGCCTGGCGTCGTGCGCCTTCTGGTGCATGGGTGCTGCGAGGAATCGCTCGGCGGCCTCGGCTTGGTCTATGGGGCGGTCGCCGCGGATCTTGGCGCCGCGCGGCTGCGGCTCCCGAGGCGCTTTGGCCGAGATCGGCCGCGAGGCGCCCTCGGCGTGCTGCAGGCGCCGGCCGTCCTGGCCGCGCTCGCTCTCGTCGTTGCCGGCCAGCACCTCCGGATGAATCACGCCGTCGCGGCGGGCCTCGTCCTGCGGACGGAGTTCGTCGGACGCACTCATGCGGTCTCTCCATTGAGGATGCGGGCGATGTGGATGAACTTGAGGGGCACGCCGATCCGCTCGGCGCAGCCCTTCTGATGCATCATGCAGGACGAATCGGCCGAGACGACGTATTCGGCCCCTGCCTGGGCGTGGTCGGAGACCTTGTCGTAGCCCATCTTGGCCGAGACGGCGGGCTCGAACACCGAGAAGGTGCCGCCGAAGCCACAGCACTCGTCGGGCCGGGCCGGGGCCATGATCTCGATGCCCTTGACCTTCTTCAGGAGGTCGAGGGGCTTGGAGAAGAACGGCGCGTTCAATTCGGACGGACGGGCATGGTGGATGCCCCGCAGGGCGTTGCAGTTGCCGTGATAGCCGACCCGATGCGGAAACTCCGCCCAGGGGAATTCCTCGACCTTGAGGATATCGTGCAGGAACTCGACCAGTTCGAAGGTCTTGGCCCGCACGGCCTTGACCTCGTCCGTCTGCGGGATCGCCGTGAGGTGCTCGCGCACCTGGTGCACGCAGGAGCCGGAAGGCGCCACGACGTAGTCGAACGGGGCGAAGTTCTTCACGAACAGCGCCTCGGTGGCGGCGGCCTCCGCGTGGCAGCCGGTGTTGGTCATCGGCTGGCCGCAGCAGGTCTGGTCGAAGGGGTAGTCCACGTCGAGGCCGAAGCGCTCCAGCAACTCCAACGTGGCGATCCCCACCTCCGGTTCGAAGGCATCGACGTAGCACGGCACGAACAGTCCGATGCGCATGGCGTTCCCTGGTCCCGCGCCCACCGGGACGCCCCGCCGGCCGCTTTGGAAGTGTTCTACGATTGGCCTGGGTTTAGAGCATCGGGCGGGACGGGGGAACCGGTTTCGCGCGGGGCGGGGGCGGTTCGACGTGCGGTCGGAAGCCGAGGTCCAGCTTCGCGCCCACGTCGATGGCGCCGAGGAAGGCCGAATACTGGCCCCTGACGGCGCGTTGCGGCGTCAGGGCCGTTCCGAACCTGTCGCGACGACGGCTCCGCTCAGTCCCCGTTGCGGTGACCCATCCAGGCTGCCCACCAGCCCTTTGGCCAGGAGGCTCAGCGCCAGGGCGGCGAGGAGAAGACCGGCGGCCTTGTTGATGCGGTGGAGCACGTGGCTGGTCACGCAGCCCCGGAGCAGGGAAACTGCGGTGTTGAAGGCAACCCACCAGGCGAGCGAACCCAGGAACACCCCGGCAACGAGCACCGGAAGCGGAGCGGCCCCGTGGGCAAGGAGGGCCGGCATCGCCGCTAGGAACAGGACGGGCGTGACGGGGTTCGTCAAAGCGAGGCCGATGGCGCTGCCGTAGCTCCCCGCGAGGGTGCGGCGCCGCTCACCTCCTGGGCGCCCGCCTTCTTGGCG
>NZ_BPQL01000167.1 GCF_022179225.1 Methylobacterium goesingense | reverse complement strand
GCCATCGCCCGGGCGCTGGCGAGCTGCTGCTGCTGGCCGCCCGACAGGTTGCCGCCGCGCCGCCCCTTCATCTCCAGGAGCACCGGGAACATCGTGTAGAGGTCCTGCGGCACCCGGCGCTCGTTCGTCACGGTAAGCCCGGTCTCGATGTTCTCCTGCACGGTCATGGCCGAGAAGATCATCCGGCCTTGCGGCACGTAGGCGAGGCCGCGCGCCACCCGCTGGTGACTCTTGAGGGCGCCGACCTCCGCGCCGTCGACCCGGATCGAGCCGGATTTCACCGGCACGATGCCCATCAGGGTCTTCATCAGCGTGGTCTTGCCCATGCCGTTGCGGCCCATCACGGCGACGATCTCGCCCGGTGCCACCGCGATGTCGAGGCCGTGCAGCACCTCGCTCTGGCCGTAGGCCGCGTGCAGGTCGCTGATCGCCAGCATCGGCTGGACGCCGCCCTGGATCAGGGGGGCGGGCGAAGGGACCGGAGAGGCCGCGTGCGTGGTCTGGAGCATGGCGCCGTTTCCCCTCAGTGGCCGAGATAGACTTCGATGACCTTCGGGTCGTTCTTGACCCGCTCCATCGAGCCCTCCGACAGGACCTTGCCCTGGTGCAGCACGGTGACCCGGTGGGCGATGTCCTCGACGAACTTCATGTCGTGCTCGATGACCAGCACCGAGCGGCCCTTGATGATCTGGTTGAGAAGCTCGGCGGTCTTGATGCGCTCGCCGACGCTCATCCCCGCCACCGGCTCGTCGAGCATGAGCAGTTCCGGGTCCTGGATCAGCAGCATGCCGATTTCGAGCCACTGCTTCTGGCCGTGGCTGAGGAACTCGGCCCGCTCGAGGAGCTGGTCCTTGAGGAAGATCATGCTGGCGACCTCCTCGATCCGGTCGCGGACCTCGGCGTCGCGCTTGAAGGTGAGGGCGCCGAAGACCGAACGGCCGCGCGGGAAGGAGATCTCCAGGTTCTCGAACACCGTCAGGTCGTCGTAGATCGACGGGGTCTGGAACTTGCGGCCCACCCCGGCCTGGACGATGGCGCTCTCGGAGAGCTTGGTCAGCTCCTGGCCCTTGTACTTGATCGAGCCGGCGCTGGCCTTGGTGCGCCCGCAGATGAGGTCGAGCACCGTGGTCTTGCCGGCCCCGTTGGGGCCGATGATCACCCGAATCTCGTTGGGATCGACGTAGAACGAGACGTCGTTGACCGCCTTGAAGCCGTCGAAGGAGACGGTGAGGGCCTCCACCGCCAGCAGGAAATTCTTCTCGGCCGGATCGGCGCCGATGATGTGCGAGGGCAGGAGGGCGGCGTTCATCGGAGATCCTACTCGGCGGCGTGCGGCAGGGCGACGGCGGGGGCGGGCTCCAGGGCCTTCACGCGCCGGGTCAGGCGAGGCTCGACATAGGTGCGGTAGATGCCCGCGAGTCCGTTGGGGAAGGCCAGCACCACGGCGATGAAGAGCGCGCCGAGGCCGAAGAGCCAGAGTTCGGGAAAGCTCTCCGAGAAGGTGGTCTTGGCCCAGTTGACGAGCAGCGTGCCCCAGACCGCGCCGAACAGCGACAGGCGCCCGCCGACGGCGGCGTAGATCACCATCTCGATGGACGGCACGATGCCCACGAAGGAGGGCGACATGAACCCGACCTGGAGGGTGAACATCGCCCCCCCGATGGCGGCGAACACGGCCGCCAGACAGAACGCGAAGGTCTTGAAGCTCGCCACCTGGTAGCCCGAGAACCGGACCCGGTCCTCCTTGTCGCGCATGGCGAGTAGGATGCGCCCGAGCTTCGACTTCTTCACGGCTTGGGCGAACAGGATGCAGCCGACGAGGAGCGCGCCGTTGACGAAGTACAGGATGGCGTGCGCGCTGTCGGTGCGGATGTCCCAGCCGTTGAGGGTGCGAAGATCCGTGATGCCGTTGATGCCGCCGGTGTAACCCTGCTGGCCCACGATGAGGATCGTCAGAATGGCGGCGATGGCCTGGGTGATGATGGCGAAGTAGGTGCCGCCGACACGGCGGCGGAACATCGCCGTTCCGATGACGAAGGCGAAGAAGGCCGGCACCACGATCACCGCGATGAGCGTGAAGGGCAGGCTCTGGAACGGCTTCCAGAACCAGGGCAGTTCGGTGATCTGGTTCCAGTCCATGAAGTCGGGGATGCCGGGCGTCGACTGGATCTTCGTGTTCTCGACGCTGGAAGCTTCGAGCTTCAGGTACATGGCCATGAGATAGCCGCCGAGGCCGAAGAACACGCCCTGGCCGAGGGACAGGATGCCGCCGAAGCCCCAGCAGATGACGAGGCCCAAAGCCACGAAGGAATAGGTCAGGTACTTGCCGACGAGGTTGAGCCGGAAGGCGTCGAGCAGCATCGGCAGCACGACGAAGATGACGGCCACGAGGAGCGCGAGGCTCACCCATTCCATCGGCTTCATGAACGGGTTGTCGTTGACGACAGGCTTGGATGTGGAGCGGATCATGACGTTACAGGCTCCTCAGCGCCGGACCTTGAGGGTGAAGAGGCCCTGGGGCCGCAACATCAGGATGCCGACCACCGCCAGCAGGGTGATCACCTTCGCGGTGGAGCCCGAGAGGAAGAATTCGAGGGTCGACTGCGTCTGCGAGATCGAGAAGGCCGACGCGATGGTGCCGAGCAGCGAGGCGGCACCGCCGAAGACCACGATCAGGAAGGTGTCGACGATGTAGAGCTGGCCCGAGGTCGGACCCGTGGAGCCCACCATGGTGAAGGCCGAGCCGGCGATGCCCGCGATGCCGCAGCCGAGGCCGAAGGTGAGGCGGTCGACCCGCTCGGTGTCGATGCCCACCGCGCCGGCCATCGCGCGGTTCTGCACAACGGCGCGGACCTGGGCGCCGAAGCGCGAGCGGTACATCAGGATCGCGACACCGACGGTGATCAGGGTGGTGACGCCCATGACGAACATGCCGTTGATGGGGATCTCGATGGTGTCGGTGACCTGGACCGAGCCGATGAGCCAGGACGGCAGCTCGACGCCGACCTCGCGGGCGCCGAAGATCGAGCGGTAGGCCTGCTGCAGGATCAGCGAGAGGCCCCAGGTCGCCAGCAGCGTGTCGAGGGGGCGCTTGTAGAGGTGGCGGATCAGAGCCCATTCCACCAGCATCCCCAGCGCCCCCGAGGCCAGGAAGGCCATGGCCATCGCCACGAAGAAGTAGGCCGGGAACAGGGCGGGCAGGTGGGTCTGGAAGAAGCCTGAGCAGAGGTAGGTCATGTAGGCGCCGAGGATCATGAACTCCCCGTGGGCCATGTTGATCACCCCCATCTGGCCGAAGATGATCGCCAGCCCGAGGGCCATCAGCACGTAGACCGAGAACAGAATCAGCCCGGCGAAGCCCTGCATGACGAAGATCGAGCTGAGATCCCCGAGCGAATAATCACCGAGCATGGGTTCGTTCTCCGAAGGATTTGGCTTTGGCTCTGCAAGCATCAGGCCGCCGGCATCCCCCTCCCCATTGCGGGGAGGGGACAGGGGTGTGGGTGGCTCCGCTGGCCTCCGCAGGTCGAGGGTCGCCCAACCACCCCCACCCTCAATCCCTCCCCGCGAGGGGGAGGGAGGCGATCCTACTGGTAGCCCTTCGGGAAGGGGTTCGGCTCGATCAGGTTCGGGCTCTCGTAGACCACCTCGAACTGGCCCGAGGGCAGGGCCTTGGCCACGCGGGTCTTCGACCAGAGGTGGTGGTTGGGGTGGATCTTGACGTATCCCTCGGGGGCTTCCTTGAACTCGATGTCGGCCGAGGCGGCCGCCACCTTGTCGACGTCGAAGGACCCGGCCTTCTCCACCGCCATCTTCCACAGGAACGGCCCGAGATAGGCGGCCTGGGTCACGTCGCCGATGACGGTCTTCTCGCCCCACATCTTGTGGAAGGCGGCGACGAACTTCTCGTTGTTCGGGTTCTTGAGCGACTGGAAGTACTTCATGCAGGAATAGGCGCCGGCGATGTTGTCGCCGCCGATGCCGTCGATCTCGTCCTCGGTCACCGAGATCGTCAGCAGGGTCTGCTTCGACAGATCGATGCCGGCCGCCTTGAGCTGCTTGTAGAACGCCACGTTCGAGCCGCCGACCACGTCGGTGAAGATCACGTCCGGCTTGGTGAGCTTGAGCTTGTTGATCACCGAATTAAACTGCGTGTGGCCGAGCGGGAAGTATTCCTCGCCGACGACCTTGGTCTTGAGCACGTTCTCGATGTGCTTGCGGGCGATCTTGTTCGAGGTGCGGGGCCAGATGTAGTCAGAGCCAATGAAGAAGAACGTCTTGGCGCCCTTCTCCTTGGCGACCCAGTTGAGCGACTCGAGGATCTGCTGGGTGGCTTCCTGGCCGGTGTAGATGACGTTCTTGGACTGCTCCAGGCCCTCGTAGAAGGTCGGGTAGTACAGCAGGCCATTATACTGCTCGAAGACCGGCAGCGCGGCCTTGCGCGAGGCGGAGGTCCAGCAGCCCATCACGGCAGCGCAATGGTCGTTGACGAGGAGCTTCTTGGCCTTCTCCGCGAAGGTCGGCCAGTCGGAGGCGCCGTCTTCCTGGATGACCTTGATCTTGCGCCCCAGCACGCCGCCCGCCTCGTTGATCTGCGAGATGGCCAGCTTCTCGGCCTGGATCGAGCCGGTCTCGGAGATCGCCATCGTGCCGGTGGCCGAGTGCAGGATGCCCACCGTGACCTCGGTGTCGGTCACCGCGAGGCCGGTGGTGTTCACCGCCGAGGTCGGCGGCGCCGCCGCGAAGCTCATGCGCGGCATCAGGGCGATCGCCGGAACGCCGGCCAGCCCCATGAGAAGCCTGCGCCGCAGCGCCGATTGCAGGCCGTTGCCCTTGTCCTCTGCCATCGTGCCCAAAACCCCTGTCCGGCGTCGCGCGGCTCATGGAACGGCCGCGGATCGACGGAGCGTAGGCTAGGCCGCGTTGTGCAGTGCGGCCTATACGCTGTTTTGCGTATGTCGGTGCCCCGCGCACAGGCCCATGCTGGCGAACCGCCCGCGAGCCCCGGGTCCGGCCGCGCCGCCTCGACAGGCTGGCGCGCGCTCCGGCGTGGGCGGGCGGTTCGTGGGGCACGGACCTTGCTAGGCTGGGGACGACGGAGCGCCACGGACTCGGACGACCCGGGATGCCGCGCCAGACCCCGCGCCGCATGCTACCGTCCGCGCCGAACACGATGACCGAGCACCAGCGTATCCTGCCGATCCGGCGCGACTATAACCGCCTCGTCGCCGACGAGACGCTGGAAGACTATGCCCTCCGCTTCACCGCCAAGAAGGCACGGCGCTGGTCGGGCTTCCGGGTCGCCCAGACCGCACTCGGGTCGCTCTCGTTCCTCGCCCTGGAGGCGATCGGCGGCACCCTGGTGCTGACGGTCGGGTTCACCAACACCCTGGCGGCCCTCCTGGTGGTCGGCGCCATCATCTTCGCCACCGCGACGCCGATCAGCCTCTACGCCGCCCGCTACGGCGTCGACATCGACCTCCTCACCCGGGGGGCCGGCTTCGGCTATATCGGCTCGACGGTGACCTCGCTGATCTACGCGAGCTTCACCTTCCTGTTCTTCGCCATCGAGGCGGCGATCATGGCGCTGGCCCTCGAGCTCTGCTTCGGGCTGCCCCCGAGCCTCGGCTACCTCGTCAGCGCGCTCGCGGTGATTCCGCTGGTCGTCTACGGCATCGCGATGATCAGCCGGTTCCAGCTCTGGACGCAGCCGGTCTGGATCGTCCTCAACCTCGTGCCGCTCGCCTGCATCGCCTGGGCCGGGGACGCGCCGGTGTCGGCGTGGCTCGGCCATCCGGGCGCGGACAGCGTCGGTGGGTTCGACTGGCCGCGCTTCGGCCTCGCGACCGGCATCCTGCTGGCGCTCCTGGCGCAGGTCGGCGAGCAGGTCGACTTCCTGCGCTTCGTGCCGGCGCGCGAGCCCGGCCGCGCGGGCCGCTGGTGGGCGGCGGTGCTGAGCGCCGGCGGGGGCTGGATCCTGCCCGGAATGCTCAAGATTCTCCTCGGCTCGTTCCTCGCCGTGCTGGCGCTGGCGCACGGCGTGCCGGCCGAGCACGCGGCCGAGCCGACGCGGATGTATGCGGTGGCCTTCGGCTACGTGCTGCCCTCCGGCACTGGCGCCGTCGCCCTGATGACGCTGTTTGTCGTGGTCTCGCAGCTCAAGATCAACGTCACCAACGCCTATGCGGGCTCCATCGCCTGGTCGAACTTCTTCTCGCGCCTGACCCACAGCCATCCGGGCCGCGTGGTCTGGCTCGTTTTCAACGTCGCCATCGCGCTCCTGCTGATGGAGCTCGGCATCGACAAGACCATCGTCAGCACCCTGTCGCTCTACGCCGTGGTGGTCTCGGCCTGGGTCGGCGCGCTGGCGGCGGATCTGGCCATCAACAAGCCCTTCGGCCTGTCGCCGCCCGGCATCGAGTTCAAGCGCGCCCATCTCTATGCCATCAACCCCGTCGGCACGGGCGCCATGGCTCTGGCGATCCTCGCCGGCTTCGCCGCCCATGCGGGCTGGCTCGGGGGGCTCGCCGTGCCCTTCGCGCCGATGCTGGCGCTGGCCGTCGCGGGTCTCGGCGCCCCCGCCATCGCCCTGGCCACGGGCGGGCGCTACTATCTCGCCCGCACTCCACGAACCGACTGGCAGGGGGCATCCGAGATCACCTGCCGGGTCTGCGAGCATCCGTTCGAGCCCGAAGACATGGCCCAGTGCCCCGCCTATGCGGGGCCGATCTGCTCCCTGTGCTGCTCCCTCGATGCGCGCTGCGGCGACCTGTGCAAGCCGCACGGCCGCCTGGAGGCGCAGGCCCAGAGCCTGCTCGCCCGCGTCGCGCCCGCCCGCACCGCCGCCTGGATCGGCGCGCCCCTGGGGCGCTACCTCGCGCTGATGCTCACCCTGGTGGCGGCGATCGGGCTGATCCTCGGCATCGTGCATGCGGGGGCCAGCGCAGAGCACCCGGAGCACCGCGAGGTGCTCGGCGCGGCGCTCACCAGCGTGTTCCTGATCCTCATCGTGATCCTGGGCATCGTCGCCTGGCTGTTCGTGCTCGCCCAGGAGAGCCGCCGGGTCGCCCTGGAGGAAACCGCCCGCCAGACCGGACTCTACCAGGCCGAGATCGAGGCCCATAAGGTCACGGACGCCAAGCTGCAGCAGGCCAAGGAGATCGCCGAGGCCGCCAACCTCGCCAAGAGCCGCTACGTGGTCGGCATCAGCCACGAGCTGCGCACGCCCCTGAACGCCGTGCTCGGCTACGCGCAGCTGCTCGAGGGCGACCCCTCGATTCCGGCCCCGCGCCAGAACGGCATCCGGGTCATCCGCCGCTCGGCCCAGCACCTGTCGGGGCTGATCGATGGCCTCCTCGACATCTCCCGGATGGAGGCCGGGCGGCTCCAGATCCACCGCAACGAGGTCCGGCTGGCCGACTTCCTCGACCAGATCGTCGACATGATCCGGCTCCAGGCCCAGGGCGCGGCCCTCGATTTCCGCTTCACCCGGCCCGAGACCCTGCCGGCGGTGGTGGCCACCGACGAGAAGCGCCTGCGCCAGATCCTGCTCAACCTCCTGTCGAACGCCATCAAGTTCACGCCCGCCGGCACGGTGACCCTGGACCTGACCTACCGCAACCAGATCGCGGTGTTCACGATCAGCGACACCGGCCTCGGCATCCGCCCGGACGACCTGGAGCGGATCTTCGAGCCGTTCGAGCGCGGCTCGCTCGCCGCCGCCCGCTCCACGCCGGGCACCGGCCTCGGGCTGACCATCGCGCACCTTCTCGCCCAGGTGATGGGCGGCGAGATCACGGTGGAGAGCGAGATCGGGCGCGGCACGCGCTTTCGCGTCCGCCTGATGCTCGCCTCGGTGGCGCGCCCGAAGCCGGTCCTCGCGCAGGTCAGCACCCCGGCCCGACGCTATGCGGGGGTCCGCCGCACCATCCTCGTCGCCGACGACGATGCCGCCCATCGCGGCCTGATGCGCGACATCCTCGAACCCCTCGGCCTCGTGGTGCTGGAGGCCGCCGACGGCCCAGCCTGCCTCGAACTGGCCGCGACGCGCCCGCCGGACCTGTTCCTCCTCGACATCGCCATGCCGGGCATGAGCGGCTGGGCGCTGGCCAAGGCCCTGCGGGAGGCCGGCCACGCGGCGCGCATCGCCATGATGTCGGCCAACGTGCACGAGATCAGCCCGGTGCGCGGCAGCGATGCGCCCCACGACGCGATCATCGCCAAGCCCTTCGACCTGCGCGACTTCCTCGAATGCGTCACCGGCCTCCTCGGCCTGGACTGGACGGCGGCGGAGGCACCCGCGCCGCCGAAGCCCGAGGCCGTCTCGCCGGACCCGCGCCCCGAGCACCTCGCCGACCTCCTGCGCCTCGTACGCATCGGCCATGTCCGCGGCATCGAGGCGAAGCTCGCCGAGATGGAAGCCGGTCGCGACGCGCCGACCGCCTTCATCGCGCAGATGCGGGGGCTCACCGCCGCCTTCGATCTGCGCCGCGCCCGAACCGTGATCGAGGGCCTGATGGAGCCTGCCTCCGATGGCTGAGGCGCAGCGCGACATCATCCTCGTGGTCGACGATTCCCCCGAGACCCTGAGCTTCCTCACCGAGGCGATCGAGCGCTCGGGCGCCACCGTGCTGGTGGCGGTGGCCGGCGACCTCGCCCTGGCGCTCGTCGACGAGATCACCCCGGACGTGATCCTGCTCGACGCGGTGATGCCCGGCATGGACGGCTTCGAGACCTGCCGCCGCCTCAAGGCGAAGGGCCACCTCGCCCATGTCCCGGTGATCTTCATGACGGGATTGTCGGAGACCGAGCACATCGTGAAGGGCCTGGAGGCGGGAGGCGTCGACTACGTCACGAAGCCCATCGCCCCGGACGAGATCCTGGCTCGCATCCGGGTCCACCTCGCCGGCGCCCGCGCGGCCCAGAGCGCCCGGGCCGCCCTCGACACAACCGGCCGCACCCTGTTCGCGGTGGACCGGGACGGCACCGTGCTGTGGGGTACGCCCCAGGCCGCCCGCCTGCTCGGCGGCTTCACCGAACCCGGCGCCCCCGCGAGCCTGCCGCCGCAGGGCGCCGCTTGGCTCCGGGCCTGCCTCGCCAGCGCGGGCGGGCCCGCCTTGACGCTCGTCGACCGCGCCGGCACGGCCTTTACGTTCAGCTTCATCGGCGGCACCGGCGACGAGATCCTGCTGCGCCTGTCCCGCGACAGCACGGAGGCGGGGCTGGAGCGCCTGCGCCTGCGCCTGCGAGTGACCGGGCGGGAGGCGGAGGTGCTGCTCTGGCTCTCGCGCGGCAAGTCGAGCCGCGACATCGGCGAGATCCTGGGCTTGAGCCCGCGTACGGTAACGAAGCACCTCGAGGGCATCTACGAAAAGCTCGGCGTCGAGAACCGCACCGCCGCCTCGGTCATCGCCGCGCGCCACCTCCAGGACCTCGACTGACCGGGCGCCCCGGCGCCGTCGAAGGAATGCGGATATTTCCAGCCCGCCCCCTCGCTTTGTCCACACGAGACACGATCTACTCTCGTAGGTCTCGGCGGGAGCTTGGCGATGAACTGGATGGCATGGTTGGTCGGCCGGTGCGTGGACTTCACCGAGCGCGTGGTGCCCGGCCTCGACCGGCGCGAAGCCGGACGCGCGGGCGCGCCGCCGGCGCTGCGCGGCCGTGTGCGCGGCTCGGGCTCCGAACCTCTGGTGATGCAGCCCGGCCCCGGGCACCGTCCGGACTGAGCATCCCTCGCCGAAGCGTTCGTCTATTCGGCGAAGAAACGGATGCGGGAACAGAGATCCGAACGGCGTCGCATCCGGCAACGCCGTCTCGGGCGAACGCGTCGCCCCATGCGTCAGGCGAGGGCGCGGGCCGCCGCACCCACCTTGCGCACCGAGGCATCGACCTCGGAGGCGGCGGCCGCGATCCCGTCCATGTTCTGGCGGACCCGCTCGACGCTCTGGGCGGCGGTCTGCATGTTTACCGACATGTCGCGGGTCACCGCGGCCTGCTCGGTCACCGCCGAGGAGACGCTCATCGAGATCTCGCTGAGGTGGGCGATCGTCTGGGCAATCCCCTTGATGGCGTCGACGGCCTGATTGGTGGAATCCTGAACCGCCGAGATTTGCGTGCCGATCTCCTCCGTGGCCCGGGAGGACTGGTTGGCCAGCGCCTTCACCTCGGCCGCCACCACGGCGAAGCCCCGCCCCGCCTCGCCGGCCCGCGCCGCCTCGATGGTGGCGTTTAGCGCCAGCAGGTTGGTCTGGTCGGCGATGGAGCGGATCACCGAGATCACCTCGCCGATCTTGTCGGCTGACGCGGTCAGGCCGGCGATGATGCCGGACGCCTCCTCGGCCCGGACCACGGCCTCGTCGGAGGCGGCCTTCGCCTCGACGGCGTGGCGGCTCAACTCCTCGATGGAGGCCGAGAATTCCTCCGCGCCGGCCGCCACGGCCTGGACGTTCCCGGAGGTCTGGGCCGCAGCCTCGGCCGTGAGGGTGGCCTGATGGCTCACCTCGGAGATCGAACCCGTGATGACGCCGAGATCCTTGTCGATGGCCTGCTGGCCGTCGCGCCGACGCAGGCGGTCGGCCACCTGGGCGGTGACGTCGGTGGCGAACTTGACCACCGCGACCACCCGACCGTCGGCACCCAGCACCGGATTGTAGGCCCCGCTGATCCAGACCTCGCGGCCGCCCTTCGCCAGGCGGCGGAACTCGCCGGCCTGGTAGGCGCCCCCCGCGAGCCCCGTCCAGAACGCCGCATAGGCCGGCGTGTCCCGGTCGGACGGCGCCACGAACTGGCTGTGATGGCGTCCCTTGATCTCGTCCAGGCGGTAGCCGAGTGCCTGCAGGAAATTCGAATTGGCGTCCGTGACGATGCCGTCCGGCGTGAAGTGGATCACCGCCTGCGAGCGGTTGATGGCCGCGATCTGACCCTCATAGGCAGCATTGCGCTCGGTCTGGGCGGTGATGTCGGTGGCGAACTTGACCACCTTGAACGGCTTGCCGCGCCGGTCGAGGACCGGGTTGTAGCTCGCCTGGATCCAGATCCGGCGCTTGTCCTTGGTGACCCGGCAAAAGGTCCGCGCCTGGAACTCGCCGTTGCGCAGGCTCTCCCAGAACTGGCCGTAAGCAGGCGAATCGCGCTCCTCGGCGGTCACGAACTGGCTGTGGGGACGGCCCCGGACCTCGTCGAGTGTGTATCCAACGAGATCGAGAAAGATCCGGTTCGCGCTCTGGACGCTGCCATCCATCCCGAATTCGATTCGACCCTGCGACCGATCAAGAGCCTCAAGAGTTGCACGAAGCCCTGAACCGAACATTGTCGCCCTCACACCAATACCGAAACGGATAGCGGCCCGTTTCCATTGAAATAGCGAGGAATCCTATAAATATAATTTGTGAATCCGTGTTTAACAAACAGCAATATCGGCCTTGTCGTAGAAATAACAAATGACACTCCAGCGGGCAATTCAATAATCACAAAACCGTGTTCACCGCGCTGTCGGCAACGGTCTCCCGGAGCGGGTCCGGCGATCCTCGACACCCCGCGCGCATCTGGCGGGGCGTGAAAGGACACTTCGGCAGCCCCCCGGCACCGCTCCTCGCGACACGCGGAATCGATGAACCTTGGCCACAGGTTCGTGCGTTGACCAGGCAGTCTGGAGTCATCCCGGGCTCTGGGGTTGCCGTGGGCGAAGTGTCGTTCCGGTCCTGGTCTTTCCGATCCCCAATTTCGCAGAGCCAAAGTTTTCGATGTCGAAAGTGCCCATGATGCGACACCAGCCCGCCCTTCCGACGATCCAGGCTCCGATGCCGCCGCGCCGTGGGGCCCATTCCCGCCAGCGGACCCGGATACTGGCGGCAGCACTGCTTGGCACGGTCCTCGTACCCGGCGCGGCCATCGCGCAGGGATCGGCGTCGACGCCCGCCGCCACGCCGTCGGTGAACCTCACCAAGGTGGCGAGCTTCGACCACCAGGTCACCGGCGTCACGGTCGCCAAGGACGGGCGCATCTTCGTCAACTTCCCGCGCTGGACCGAGGACACAGAGGTGTCGGTGGGCGAACTGAAGGACGGAAAGGTGGTGCCGTTCCCGGATGCGGCCTGGAATTCCTGGCGCAACGCCCGCAAGGACGAGGTCACGGCCAAGGACCACTGGATCTGCGTCCAGAGCGTCGTGGCCGGCCCGAACGGCAACCTCTGGGTGCTCGATCCGGCGGCCCCTGCCATGGCGGCCCTGGTGCCCGGCGGCCCGAAGCTCGTCGAGATCGACCTGACGACCAATCAGCCCGCGCGCACCATCGCCTTCGACGAGAGCGTCGCGCCACAGGGCTCCTACCTCAACGACGTGCGCTTCTCGCCCGACGGCAAGACTGCCTACCTCACCGATTCCGGGGCCAAGGGCGCCCTGGTAGTGGTCGACCTCGACAGCGGTCGGGCCCACCGGGTGCTCGACGGCGATCCCTCGACGCAGCCGGACAAGAGCGTGACCGTGACCTATGACGGCAAGCCCCTGCGCCGGCCGGACGGGCGCGGCGTCGAGTTCGCCGCCGACGGCATCGCCCTCTCGCCCGATGGCAAGACGCTGTACTGGCAGGCGATCAAGGGCAAGACGCTCTACAGCCTGCCCACCGAGACCTTGGCCAGTGGCATCACCACGGCGCTGATGCCGACGACGCTGGCGGACAAGAGCGTGGCGGGCCGCATCGAGACCGTGGGCGAGAACGGGCCGGCCGACGGGCTGATCATCGCGCGCAAGGACGGCCGGATGTACGTGACCTCGCCACAGGACGATTCGATCAAGGTCCGCGACCTGTCGAGCAAGGGCGGTGCCCTGAGGACCGTGGTGCAGGACAAGCGCCTGCGCTGGCCCGACACCTTCGCCGAAGGGCCCGACGGGACGATCTACGTCACGACCTCGCACATTCAGGACTCGGCCTTCTACAAGCCCGACGCGCCGGCGGCCCTCCCGACCGAGTTGTGGAGCTTCAAGCCGACGTCCGCCGACGCCACGGGCTCGACCGCGCCCGCCCCGGCCGGCCGCTGAGTCGCGACGCGCCGCCCCCGTGACGGGGAGCGGCGCGCCCCGCCATGCCCGATGCCATAGAGGAACGATGCCGACGATACGACGACGCGCGCTGCTCGGCGGCGCAGGAGCGGCGCTCGCCCTGGGAGCGTGGCCGGCCGCGGCGGCCCCGATCGTCCGGATCGACGATCCGCGCCTGCGCGACGTGCTCGATCCCGGCGCACCGCTGCGCACGCTCTACACGGGCGGGCGCTGGTGCGAGGGCCTGTGCTACGCGCCCGGCCTTGGTGGCCTGATCGTCAGCGACGTCCGAGCCAACCGGATGATCCGGATCGCCGATGACGGCGGCACGCACGTGTTCCGCGATCCTTCGAACAACGCCAACGGCAACACCCTCGACGGCGAGGGCCGCCTCGTCACCTGCGAGCATCGTGGGCGCCGGGTGGTGCGGCGCGAGCCGGATGGGCGCCTCACGGTGCTGGCCGACGCTTTCGAAGGCAAGCCGCTGAATTCGCCGAACGACGCCGCACTGGCGCCGGACGGGGCGATCTGGTTCACCGATCCGGTGTTCGGCATCACTATGCCGGACGAAGGCCTGATGGCGCGACCGGCGCAAGCGGCCCGGCGGGTCTACCGGATCGATCCGTCCGGCCGGGTCGAGGCCATGACCGACGCCGTCGGCCAACCCAACGGCATCGCGTTCAGCCCGGACGGGACCCGCCTCTATGTCAGCGACACCAGCGCCGCCCTGAAGAATCCCGAGGGCGCCCGCACGATCCTGGCCTTCCCGGTGGTCGAGGGCCGCAGGCTCGGTGCGCCGAAACCCTTCGCCACCGTGAAGGCCGGCGTGCCCGACGGCCTCGCGGTGGATGCCGACGGCCGGGTCTACGCCGCCTGCTTCGACGGCGTGCGGATCTACGCGCCCGACGGCACGGCCCTCGGGCGAATCGCCACCGCCACGGACGCCGCCAACGTCGCCTTCGGCGGCGCGGACGGCCGGCGCCTCTTCATCGCCGCGGGCGCTCGCGTCCTCGCCATCGACCTCAAGGTGCGCGGCCCCGCCAGGGGCTGACCCACCGTTCCCTTATCCCCCCTCGACCGGATCGCGCCATGACGCTCGCTCGCCGTGACCTCCTCGCCGCCGGCCTCGCCGGTGCGGCGGCCCTCTCCCTGCCCGGCGAGGCCGCCGCCGCGCCGCCGCCCGAGGTCGCCACCCGTCAGGCGGCGGGCGGGCTCGAACTCGCCTTCACGGCGAACGCGCCCTCGACCCCCACCGGCCTCGCCATCTCGGCCGGCGGACGGCGCTTCGTGATGATGCCGCGCTTCGATGCCAAGGTGCCCTTCACCCTCGGCGAGGTGCTGACGGACGGCGCGGTCCGGCCCTATCCGGACATGGCGACGAACCAGCCCGATTCGGAGCAGCCGCAGGCGCGCCTGTTCCACGTGCCCAACGGCGTCTTCGACCGCGACGACACCCTGTGGTGCCTGGATGCCGGCCTGCCGGACGGCTCCGGCCCGCCGGTGAAGGGCGGCCCTAAGCTGGTGCAGATCGACCTCGCCGACAACCGCATTCGCCGCGTGGTGCCGCTGGACGCCGGCATCAGCCCGACCTCGTCGCTCAACGACCTGCGGGTGGACATCCGCGACGGCTATGCCCGTGCCTACATCACCGACCAGGGCCAGGACGGGGAGGGCGCCATCCTGGCCGTCGACCTCGCGACGGGCCGGGTGGTGCGCCGACTCGCCGGTCACGTCAGCACCAAGTCGCAGAAAGGCCTCCTCAAGATCGTCGAGGACCGCGCGGTGGTGCAGCGCAAGGGGGAGGGGCCGCCGCGCCCGGTCCAGGGCGGCGCCAACGGCATCGCGCTCAGCCCCGACGGCCGGCGCCTCTACTACGCCCCCCTGATCGGGCGGCGCCTGTATGCAGTGGAAACCGCCGCGCTCTTGGATCCCGAGACCAGCGACGCAGGCGTGGCGGCCGGCGTCGAGGATCTCGGCGAGAAGGGCATGACCGGCGGCCTCACCACCGATTCGAAGGACCGGGTCTACCTCGCCATGCAGGAATTCAACGCGGTCGGGCGCCGCGACCCCGACGGCACCGTGGAGATCATCGCCTCCGACCCGCGCCTGATCTGGGCCGACACGTTCTGGATCACGCCCGATCGCTGGCTCCACATCTCGTCCGCCCAGGTGAACCGGCGCCCGGAATACAACGGCGGCGCGGACCTGCAGAAGCCACCCTACGCCATCCTGAGGATGCGGATCGACGCCGACCCGGCCTGAAGTTCAGGGGGGTCCGGCCGGGTCGCTCGCGGGATTTGCGCCCATCGGTTGCAACACAACCTTAAGCGCTGGGACGTATCACGATTGCGTGAAAGACGTACCGGGGCCTGGGCATGCCGCAGCGACGGACAACGATCGATGCCATCCGCGGCCTCTGTCTGATCAACATCTTCGTCAACCACATTCAGGACGGCGTCATCGCCACCGTCTCGCCCTCCCGCCTGGGCTTCTCCGACAGCGCCGACATCTTCGTCCTTCTCAGCGGCATGTCCGTCGCCCTCGCGGCGAGCCAGGCGTCGCGGCACCGGGTCCCGGACATCATCGCCCATCTCTGGCGGCGGGCCGTCCGGATCTACGCTTTCGACCTTGTCATCATCCTGTCGACGCTCGGAATCCTGGCGGCCGTGCTCGCCCTGCGCGGCGTCGCGGGCGTGCATGCGGACGAACTGGGCCTGCTGCGGGACCATGGCTTTTCGAGCGTGCTCAACCACACGCTGACCCTGCGCCAGACGGTGGGCTACTCCGCCGTCCTGCGCCTCTACGTCGCCCTGATGCTGGTCGCCCCCTTCTTCCTGCGTCTGGCCGGGTGGCGGTTCTGGGCGCCGCTGCCGCCGGCGCTGCTCGTCTGGCTGGCGGCCGGCCAGTTCGATCTGGTCGTGAGCAACAGCCTCACGGGAGCGCCCTTCGCGCTGACGATCCTGCCCTGGATTCTCGTTTTCTCCATCGGGATCGCGATCGGACAAGGCATGGTCGACGGCGTCGCCCTGCCGCGCAGCCGGCGCCTGACCGTGCTCGCGCTCGCGTACCTCGCCGGCTACCTCGTCCTGACCGTGGTCCTGGTCCGCCTGTGGACGCCAGCGGCACACTGGGCCGCGGCGCGCAACGACGCGTTCTGGCTCGGCGCGAGCAAGACCTATCAGTCGCCGCTGCGACTGCTGCACCTCCTCGCCCTGGCCTACGTGGTGATGGCCTTGCCGCGGGCTCCGCTGATCCGCCTGCTGCATCGGGTGCCGCCCGACCACCTCTTGAGCCGCCTCGGCCGCAGGTCCCTGCCGGTCTTCACGGCCGGCGCGATCGGGGCCGTGGTGGCCAGCGAGGTGCTCAATCTCGCGGCCGTTTCCCTCCGAGACGCCTGGCTCCCGATGCTGCTCCTCGAAGCCGGCATGATCGCCCTGTTCGTCGGAATCGCCCTGCGGATCGCCGCCCCCCCACGCCGCGTGGCGCCTGCCCGCCGGCCGATGCGTAACCCGTTGCCCGAAGCGAGCGCGGCGCCGGGCCCGCGTTCGGCGATCGCCTGACCCCCTATTCCGACCAGCGCAGGGCCGCGGCGGCGGCGAAGGTGCCGATCACGCCCGCGATCAGGCTGAGGGCGCCAAGGATGGCGAGCGGCGTGGTGAAGGGGATTGTGCCGCCCAGCGCCGCCTCGCTCGCCGAAACGCCGAAGATCAGCGTCGGGATCATCAGGGGCAGCACCACGACCGCCAGGATGAGCCCGCCACGGCGGATGGAGGCGGTGAGCGCTGCGCCCACCGCGCCCACGAAGGTCAGGGCCGGGGTGCCGACCAGCAGGGTGAGGGCGGTCGCCGCCATCGCCCGGCCGTCGAGGGCGACGAGGAGCCCGAACAGGGGCGAGGCCAGCGCCAGCGGGAGGCCGGTGGTGAGCCAGTGAGCCAGCACCTTGGCCAGGACGACCCCCTCCAGGGGGGCGGGCGAACCGGACATCAGGTCGAGGGAGCCGTCCTCCTCGTCGGCCTGGAACAGGCGGTCGAGGCCGATCAGGGTCGAGAGCACGGCGGCGAGCCAGAGGATCGCGGGACCGATCCGCGACAGCAGGTTGAGGTCGGGCCCAAGGGCGAAGGGCACCAGGGCGACGATCATCAGGAAGAACACGAGGGAGAGCGCCCCCGAGCCGCCGACGCGGGCGGCAAGGGCAAGGTCGCGGGCGACGAGGGCCTTGAGGGCGCGCATCACCACCAGACCTCGTCGGCCGCGACCGCCGGCCGAGCCGCCTTTGCGGCAGGCGCCTCGATTCGCAGTTCCCGCGCGTCGGCGAGGCCGAGGGCTTGGTGCGTCGCCGCGATGACGAGGCCGCCCTCCGCCCGATGGCGAGCCATCATCCCGGCGAGGACATCCTGCGAGGCGGCGTCGAGGGCCGCCGTCGGTTCGTCGAGAAGCCAGAGCGGGCGCCGGCAGACGAGGAGGCGGGCCAGCGCCACCCGCCGCCGCTGACCGGCGGAGAGGTAGGCCACGGGAAGGCGCAGGGCGTGGCCGAGGCCGAGTTCCTCCAGGGCCGCGCGGGGGCTCGCGGTCGGCGCGCCGAGGAGGTCGCGGGCGAAGGCGAGGTTCTCCTCGGCCGTCAGCGGACTCTTCAGCCCGTCGCGGTGGCCGACCACGTGCAGGCACTCGGACAGGGTCGCCTCGCCAATCCCGCTCGCCGTGACCGTCCCGGCCTCCGGCTTGAGCCGGCCCGCCAGCACCGCCAGCAGCGTCGACTTGCCGGCGCCGTTGCGGCCCGTCACCATCAGCGCCTCGCCCGGCCCGAGGGCGAAGGACAGACCCGAAAAGATGCGGCGGCCGGAGCGGCGGACGGCGAGGTCTTGAGCGGTCAGCCGCACGGGGGGTCCTGAGTCATGAGCCTCGTCGCGTCGGCTACCCGTAGACGTCGCGGCGGTGACCGATCCTGATCACGAGGATGCGCAGGGCGTTGCCCTCGATCGCGGCGATCACGCGAACGTCACCGATCCGGTTTTCCTGGAAGTTGCCGAGCCCAGACCCCTTCAGGGCTTCGCCAATGGCACGCGGATCGCCCAGTGGCGAGACCCGGGCGCGCAGAAACCCCAGGATCCGCCTCGCGGTCGCCCGATCGTGCCGGGCGAACATCGAGGTCACCATCGTGCGGCCTGAGCCCGGC
>NZ_BPQL01000166.1 GCF_022179225.1 Methylobacterium goesingense | reverse complement strand
ATGCCCTTCTCGTAGCGGGCGCTCCCCTGCTGCTCCGCCTTGAGGTTGGCGGTCGGCTTCATGTAGTCGAAGTCGTTGGTCCCGAACTTTCCCGTGCGAAACCTGCGCTCGGCGCGCCAAGCCGAGACGTGCTCGCGATCGTGGCGGTCGGCGCCTCCGAGCGGCACGAACGGAAGGTTGCCACCGCTCGCCTTCACCGGCTTGTGGCAAGATCGCGAATCGCAGAGCATCAGTTGATGGCGCTGCTCATCGTGCTCAAAATGCGTATAGACGCCCCATTCTTCAAGCAATCGTGATACGAATGATAGATCGGACTCGCGGTACTGAACGCAGTACTCGATCTTCTCGTAGTCTCCTCGGCTGGCCCTGATCTGGAAATCCTTGAAGCCACTCTCCTGAAAAACCTCTTCGATGATGTCGAAGACGGATTTGTCCTTGAAGATCCGGCATGTGGCCTTGCGTCCGAGGAGCCAGAGCCAAGGGCGTAGAACGAGTCGATAGGCATAGAGATTGTTCTTGGTGCCGGACCAGTCGGCATCCACCAACACGCCGTTGAAGTAGCGCGTCGCGTTTCCGTATGACTTGAGCTTCACGCAACAGTTTTTACCGATGAGCTTGTCGAAATCGATATCCTGGCGATTCGACGTCGCTTCGATCTGATACACGAACAGTTCGCTCAGGCTTTCGGTGCCATCGAAGCGTGTCAAAACGAGTTCGTCGCGACCGAGCGGTGTGACCAGTTCGGCCGTACGCTCTTTCTGCTCGAAATCAAATCCGCCTCCGACATTCGGGCCGTCGCTCAAAATGAAATCCTTTATACGGGCTACTTTCAAGGATTGACGGCATCATGCGGGAATGGCAACTCTCGCGCAACACGGGAGAGCGGGCTATGACATCGTTCCGGTTATTGCTGTTGACTGTGTCAGCACTGTCTTTCACAAGCGGCATTGCAGTGGCCGACCCCGCTTACCGAGCATCAGACATCGTCAACCATTTCTCGCGAAAGGCCGGATTAGGCGCGACACGCTCACTCTGTATTGGCACAGAGAGCGAGTGCTCCAAAGAAATACCAGAACGGACCAAGGCTGTCGACAGCTTCGATCTCAGGGTTCAGTTCGAGTACAACTCGGCCACGCTGACGAGCCTTGCCCGCGCGAACCTGGATGAGTTCGCGAAGGCGTTGAGCGATCCGAACCTGCCCGCGGGCTCCTTCCTCGTGGAGGGCCACACGGATGGCTTCGGCAGCGATGCCTACAATCTCGACCTCTCGATGCGGCGTGCGGCCGCCGTCGTGGAGTACCTCACCGCCAAGGGTGTCCCGACAGACCGCCTCCTCGCGAAAGGCTTCGGCAAGCAACGCCCGATCGACAGGGACCCGATGTCCAGCGCCAACCGGCGCGTCGAAACACGCCTCCGGACCGAGTAGGCACCGCCGGCTAGCACCGCACCGGCGAGATCGCGCGATGAGGGGGCGCACTGGCGGGTCTCCTCCGGGCGCAGGGCAGGTTCTTTTCGGGAGAGGATAGGCGCGGGATGGCGGCACTCGACGTGGCGCGCATGAGTGAGCCGGTCTCGGCGGATGCCCCCTGTGGCCCCGACCTCGAGGTCGAAGAGGATCTCGAATACCTGCAATGCGTGGCCTTCGTCGAAGGCCTGCTGCCGCTCTCCTACCTGACGCGCGACGAGGATGGACGACCGCAGGTCTTCGATCGCACGTCCATCGACATCCCGGCGGCCCTCAAGCGGCTGTCCGACCTCCTTGCGGCGACTCGGGACCTCCGGCTCCTGACCCTCTTCGGGCGCCTTTGCGCCCTCAATCGCGATCTCGCCGGCCTGTCCGAAACGCTGACCCTGACAGCGAACCTGCTCCAAAGTGCCTGGGCGGAGGTACATCCCCGCGGGGACGGTGACGATTACGGTTTCCGCAGCGCCGTCCTGCAGGCGTTCGACGACATGCCGACGGTGGTCCTGCCGGTCCAGTACACGCCGCTCTGCGAGAGCCGGCGGTATGGCCCAATCAGCTTCCGCACCGTCATGGTCGCCCACGGCGAAGTCGCCGCGCGCGAGGGTGAGACCGTCGCGGATCGCGGCGCGATCGAGCGGGCGCTCGGCGACGCCGATATCGACGCGATCGGCGCAGTGGCGGAGCACTTCGCCGCGATCGAACGGGCGGCGCACGCGATCCGAGAAGTGTGCGTGGCGCAGGCCGGCTACGATCAGGCCGTCTCGCTCGCCCGGCTGAGCGCGATTGCCGGACGGGCGCTGGCCCTCCTCAATCCCATCATCCTGACCCGAACCGGAGCGGTCGCCACCCCATCGGCAGGGAGCGCAGCCGAACCAGGGGCGGAGGGCCGGGCGACCGAGGCGCCCCGCCCGGCATCCGGCCGCGTGACGAACGTCCGGGCCGCATCGGCCGCCCTTGAGGTCGCCTCCGCCTACCTGCGCCGCTCGGAGCCTTCCAGCCCCGCCGAGGTGCTCACGCGACAAGCTCAGATGCTGGTCGGCAAGTCATTTCTGGAAGTGATGACCATTCTTGTTCCGGAGCATGCGAGCGCAGCGGTCATCGCAATCGGGAGTACCGGGTCTCTGCGACTGACCTTCGATCAACTCGAAGCGGTTCCGCGGGCCGATGCCGTTGTTCCCGACGCGGAGACCGACAAAGAATCAGCCGGTGATTCGGGAGGCGAGCCGCCGTCCTTCACGGCCGAGACGCGGGCCGAGGCCGTCTCGCTCCTGGCTGAGGTCGGCCAATTCTATCGCACGGCCGAGCCGTCCAGCCCGATCCCCCTCTTGCTGGATCGGGCGTCTGGACTGATCGAACGTGATTTCCTGAGCATCCTCAAGGACGTACTGCCGGACCTGATGGCCAATCGAGCGGAAACATGAGGCGCGGAATCGGCACCCGATCGCCTCTGAAGCCCTTGCGCTGAAAACTGAAATCTGTTGGACTGGTTTTGGTTCTGTCGCTGTGTTTGTTCTGAGATCGAATTAAGCTGATATTTCCGAATTCTCTCGGTGTCTGATCAGGCTGTCATTCTTACTGTAGCGAGGCGAGATGTCGGATTCCGGCCAGAAGTTCATCAAGCGTAATAGGGCACCGCGCGTGCACATTACGTACGAAGACCCCTACGATGCCGAGAAAAACATCGAGCTTCCTTTCGTTATGGGCGTATTGGCAGATCTATCGGGGAATGCCTCGGCGGTCGAGAAAGCCGAAATCGCGGATCGGAAGCTGACCGAGTTCGATATGGACAATTTCGATCAGCGCATGGCTGCGATTGCGCCCGGGGCAGCGTTCAACGTTCGGGACAAGCTCTCGGGTGGGGGCAGCGACAAGCTGCCGGTACACCTGTCCTTCAAAAAGATGGACGATTTCAGCCCCGCGGCGATCGCGCGCCAAGTTCCACCCCTCGCCAAGCTGCTCGAGGCGCGCGAGCAACTCGCCAATCTTCTGCGCTACATGGACGGCAAGGTGGCGGCGAGCGACCAGATCAAGGCGCTGCTCAAGGACCCGGCCCTGATGGCCGCGCTGCAGGAAAAGCTCGCCGCTCCGGACAAGGACGGGCAAGCGCCCGGAACGCCCACTTGATCTCCGATCCAAGAGCGTCCGGGCGGAAGCGCGGAATGCGAATGCAGGACGTGCGCCGACCGCGTGCAGACCATCCGGACCAGACGACCGGATCGGACGGGGCCGACGCAGAACTGGAATCACCCTCGATCCCGACCTTACCGGCGGTATTGTGAGAGACGACGATGACATCTGGAACAAACGAGTTGAGCGGCCAGGCCGTTTCGCCTCAGGGCGGGACGGCCGAGG
>NZ_BPQL01000164.1 GCF_022179225.1 Methylobacterium goesingense | reverse complement strand
GGCTGGGGCCGAGCTGGGCCAGCGCGTCCTCCACGGTCTTTGTCAGCCGCACGGTGTCGACGCCCGGCTGCTTCTCCACCGAGACGATCACGGCGGGCTGGCCCATGTAGCCGCCGTCGCCGCGCCGGGGCCGGGGCGCGAAATCCACCTCGGCCACCTGGCGCAGGTAGACCGGACCCGCGGGGGTGCCCACCACGAGGTTGCGCAGGTCGTCGAGGTCGATGGTCCGGCCGATGGCGCGGATCAGCACCTCGCGGGCGCCCGCATCGGTGAAGCCGCCGCCCGCATTGGTGCCGAAGCCTTCGAGCGCCTGGGTCAGGGCGGCATGGGTGACGCCCAGCGCCCGCATGGCGGCGGGGTTCGGCGCCACCCGGAACTGGCGGACCTCGCCGCCGATGGGAATGACCTGCGCCACCCCCGGGATCGCCAGGAGGCGCGGCCGGATGGTGAAGTCGGCGGTCTCGCGCAGGCTCATCGGGCTCGCGGTCTCGGACGTCACCGCCACCAGCAGGATGCCGCCCATGATCGAGGAGACCGGCCCCATCTGGGGCATCACGTTGGCGGGGAGTTCGGTGCGGGCGAGCGCCAGCCGCTCGGCCACGAATTGGCGCGCCCGGTAGAGGTCGGCGTCCCAGGCGAATTCCACCGTGACGATGGACAGGCCGATGCCGGAGACCGAGCGCACCCGGGTGACGCCGGGCAGGCCGTTCATCCGGGTCTCGATCGGGTAGGTGACCCGCTGCTCGACCTCGGGCGGGGCGAGCCCCTCGGCCTCCGTCATCACCGTGACGGTGGGGCGGTTGAGGTCCGGCAGCACGTCCACGGGCAGGCGCGTGAGGGCGAGGAGCCCGGTCAGCACCAGGGCGGCGGCGAGCGCCACGACGAGCAGGCGGTTGCGCAGGGACTGCGCGACGATGGCTTCGAACATCGGGGGCCCCCTCAGCGGATCTGGTCGAGGAGTTCGGCGCCCTGGACGACGACGCGGTGCCCGGCCGCGATCCCGTCCTCCACCAGCATCCGGTCGGCATCGAGGGGCGCCACTCGCACCGGGCGGCCCATGAAGCGCTCGGCACTGACATGCTCGTAGACGAGGCTGCCGCCCTCCGCCCGCACGACGCCGGAGCGCGCCACCGGCAGGCCGGGGCGGGCCTGGCCCACGGGGGCCAGCACGGTCACGAACTGGCCGAGACGCAGGCCCCGCCCGTCGCCCTCAATGGCGAACTGGACCGGGACCGCCTGGTTGCGGTCGGCGAGGCCCGTGCCGCGATAGGCGAGCTGCAGGGTGCCACCGTCGCCCAGCCGCGCGGTGGCCCGGCTGCCCTCGGCCAGCGCCTCGAAGCTCAGGGCCTCGACCCAGAGTTTGCCCGGGTCGACGATGCGGTAGACCACCGTGCCGGGGGCTGCCATGGCGCCCGCCACCGCGTTCGCCTCGGCGATGACGCCGTCGACCGGGGCGACGAGGGCTTCGGGCTCGCGCCGGATGGCGTCGAGGGCGGCGCGGCGGTCCCGCAGGCCGACGAGTTCCGAGCGGGCGTCGTCGAGCTGCGTCTGCGCCACCGCGCCCGTGCTGGAGAGACGCTCGAAGCGCCCGACCCGGCGCTCCAGGATGGCGATCTGCTGGTCGAGCTCGCCCTGGCGCTGGCGCATGTCGGAGACGTCCACCGCCTGGACCGGCGGGGTCACGGTGGCGAGCACGTCGCCGCGCGCCACCCGCGTGCCGAGGCGGGGAAAGCCGCGCTCGGGGGGCGCAAGCCTTCCGCCGACGGAGGATTGCACCACGCCGCTGGCATTCGGGTCGGGGATGATCCGGCCCGGCAGTTCGGTGCCGCGGGTGACGGAGGCTTGCGCGGTCAGGCCGGTGCGCAGGGCCAGCAGGCGCTGGAGCGATTTGGGCACGAAGACCGAGCCGTCCGGCAGGCGCCGCGCCCGCTCCATCAGGGTCCCGCCAGTCAGGACCGCCGGGGTGACGGGGGCCGCCGTCTCGACCGGGCCGTGGCCCTCGTGCGCCTGCGCCGCGCCGCCGAGGACGAGGGCCACGACCAGCGTCGCTCCGACCGCGAGAAGGCCGACGAGGATCTGGCCCGCGCGTCGCCGGCGCGCCAGGGCGAACACACCGAGCCCCATCAGGAAGCCGCCGGCCGCCAGGGCCGCCGGGTTCTTCCGGGCGAGGTGGCCGACCAAGGCCATGGCCGCGGTGCCCGGGGTGGACGGGCCGGCGGCCGGGGTCGCGACCGGGGCGGGCAGGTGGAGATCGAGGTTGAGAATGTCGGTGCGGCCCTCGACCGAGACGCCGACGATGAGGTCGTGGTCGCCGCCGGCCGCGAGCCAGGGGGCCGCGAGGCGGTAGGTGCCGGGCGCCGTCTCGGCGGCCCTGCGCCGGCCCTCCGGCGTCATCACGGCGACGCTCGCCTCCGGGACGGGGGCGTTGCTGGCGAAGGCGTCGAGGTAGAGCACGAGGTCGGTGCCCTGCACCACGGCGACGAGTTCGAAGCGCTCGGAGACGGCCTCCGCCCGCGGGGCGGTCGCGGCCGGGGCGGGCGGCGCTTCCGCACCGTGATCGTGGCCCTCATGGGCGAGGGCCGGCCCGGACAGGGCAGGGGGGCCGAGGAGCGCGAGGGCGACGAGGAGAGCGAACGCGCGCAGGGCGGCCGCGAGGCAACGGAGCATGGACCAGGATTCTTTCGCCGAGGAGCACGGAACGGCGTCCCGGCCTCGCGCCTCCGTCGGGAGTCTCGCGGGCCTGGCGGACGCGGGGCAGCGTCAGGCTTAGGATCTGGGTGGTTCGGGGAGGGCTTCCGGGACGACGTCCGTCCGGGCGGGGAGGGCGCGCGCCAGGGCGCGGTCGCCAGGACCGCGCGGGTCGCCATCGGCGTCGATGTCCGGGGTGAGCCCGGCTCCGGTGCAGCAGGAGCCATTGCGGCAGCCGGCATTGCAGCAGGTGCCGTCGCAGGTTCCGGTGCTCAGCGCCCTGACCGGGGGGGCCGCCAGCACGACGACCGTCCGGATAGCGAGGGGGGAAAGAAGCGTCTGCGCCTCGCCGGTCCGAGCCTCGGACGACGCGGTCGGGGGGAGGGCGGTCGCGGCGACGCGGGCAGCATGCGGATGGCCGGCATGGGCCTGGGCATCCGACGGCATGAGGCCGACGGCGATCAGAACGATCACTGCCGCGAGCCAGAGTGCCATGTGCCGGAGGCCAGTCATGTCGGGCGCTCCATAGCACACGGGGCGGCAGCGCGACAGACCGGTTTCCGGGCGCCCGCGTGCCCGCGGACACCGGGGCTCACCCTAAGGAGTTGGGAACGCAGGTGGTTTGGCGGGACCGGTTCCCCTCCCCCGCCGCATGCTCTAAGCGGGCGGCCCGGGCGGGAGTGGAGGACGGCGCACGATGAGAACTCTCCTGGTGATCGGGATCGGCACCGGCAACCCCGAGCACATGACGATCCAGGCGATCCGCGCCCTCAACACCGCCGACGTGGTCTTCGCCCTCGACAAGGGGCGCGCGAAGGCCGACCTCGTTGACCTGCGCCGGGAGATCTGTACCCGCTACCTCACCGAGAAGCCCTATCGCTTCGTGGAGGCGCAGGACCCGGAGCGCGACCGCAACCCCGCCGATTACGGGGCCACCGTCGAGGCCTGGCACGCCGCGCGCGCGGCCGTCTACGAGGCGATGATCGCGCGCGAGCTCGACCCGGAGGGTTGCGGCGCCATCCTGGTCTGGGGCGATCCCTCCCTCTACGACAGCACGCTTCGGATCGTGGACCGCATTCTCGCGCGCGGAACCCTCGACCTCGCGGTCCGGGTGATCCCGGGCATCACCAGCGTTCAGGCGCTGGCGGCCGGCCACCGCATCCCCCTCAACCGCATCGGCGGGCCCATCACCATCACCACCGGCCGGCAGATCGCCGGCGGCCTGCCCGAAGGCGCGGACGCCACCGTGGTGATGCTCGACGGCCGGCCCCGCTTCGACCACCTCGACCCGGACCTGACGATCTATTGGGGCGCCTTCCTCGGCACCCCCGACGAGATCCTGGTGTCCGGCCGCCTGGGCGACGTCGCGGCCGAGATCGGCGACCTCCGCGAGGCCGCGCGGACCCGCCACGGCTGGATCATGGACACCTACCTCCTGCGCCCGCCCGAGCCGACCTGAGGCCGCCTGCGACATGTTCGACCGTGCCTTGGAAGACTTTGGCGGTCTCCGAAGCCAGCGTCAGGCGATTCTTCCCCGTTGCGGCGAGGCCACATCGACAAACATCCCTCTCCTCAAATCCTGACCCTCGCCGCGACTGCGCGACGACTGGCAGGGTGTTTGCGTGAGACTTTCCCGGGCCAATAATCGGCGTGTCCTGCCGCCGCGATGATTGTCGCCGGCGCCGGATCGGGAGGGCTGTCGCATGGCGGACGAGGTTCGGATGGTCGGGTTCGGTCGAAAGCGCCGCCGGCTCGGCACGGCGATCCTTGCCGCCGCGGCCTGCTGCGTCCTGACCACTTCCGGCGTGCCCGCCTTTCTCAAGACCGCCCTGGCCGACCTGTCGCTGCGACTGGAGGATCTTGTCCAGACCCGCGCGGCGGAGCCGGCGGCCCGCATCGCCCTCGGTCCATACGGGCGTGACGTCCGGCTCGCGGGCGAGATCGGGGAGGGGACGGCCGCGCGCCTCGGCACGCTGCTGGCCGCCCACCCGGAGGTGACGCGCATCCACCTCACCAGCGAGGGCGGTCTCGTCGACGAGGCCCTGGCGGTCGGCGAACTCATCGCCGCGCGGAACCTCGCCACCTACGTGCCGGATTACTGCGTCTCGGCCTGCACCCTGGCCTTCGTGCGCGGCGCGACCCGGTCCCTCGTGGCGCAGGGCCGCCTCGGCTTCCACGCCCCCTACGATGCCGGCCTGTTCGGGCAGATCCTGCAGGCAGAGGGCTCGGTGGAGCTGGCGGCCTACGTGGCGGCGGGGGTCGAGCCGGCCTTCGCGGCGGAAGCCCTCGCGGTCCCCTCCGAGACTCTCTGGATTCCCGAGGCCGCGCGGCTGATCCAGGCCCGGGTCGCCACCGAGATCGTGGAGACCGACCGCTTCCCGGATTCCACCCTCGACGACGATCCGAGCCCCGCCGGCGCCCGGGCGGCGGT
>NZ_BPQL01000163.1 GCF_022179225.1 Methylobacterium goesingense | reverse complement strand
CTCCTTCAGCTCTGTTAAGTCGCTGTGCTATCGACCAAAATACCTTGAGGGATGGGGTCACAACCGGCGCCGATCGTGACCCCACCGGAAACTCGGATTTTCTCACTGCGTCAAAGAGTTAGGAGCGGATCTGCCGGGGTCATGTTTCGACGCCGATCCACACCACCCCCTTCCGCCGGAGATTGCGGAGGTCAGCCTTAAGCGCACACTCAGGATCAAATGTCGCCCAATTCGATATTGCAATTTAGGACGGCGATAGGTGTTTTGGAGCGTGGCCAAACCTTCCCAGTGCAGCAGAGCGGAGGGGACGCGCTAGGGGAGATGCATGTTCGACCGCTTTTACTTCGATCTAACGAATGGTCATGAGATCATACGAGATGAGCTGGGCGTAGAGGCTGAGAGCTTCCAGCAGGCCCGCAGAGAAGCGCAAGATGTAATTAAAGAATGCAGTCGAACGGGAGAATTGGACGATAGCTCTGGTCGCTGGGAGCTGGTGATCCGAAGCCAGGACGGCACCGTCCTTGAGCGGATAGAGATCGACGCTCTGAACTCCTGACCCTGACGCATGCCGACACGGCCCGTGCTATCAATCGGCCATGGCTGAGAACCCAACGACCAGTTTGAGCCGTCGAGCCGAAGCATTGTCAGCTCTATCACAACGATTGCGGTGGGCGTCTCACGTTCGCGGGATCAGAAGGGCATACCTTCGGCCTTGAACCGGATCATTGTCTCGTTGCGCAGGACGGATCGATGCAGCCAAGGGTTCGAATGACAGATCCGTATTCTAACCCTGAGGGTCGAAACCTGGTCGCTCTTACCGTCCAGCCTGCCTTGCCAATCGTAGGGCTTTCAGACGCTCGGTCTTCTCGTCCTGCGCCTGGTTGGCAACAGCGAGATCCGACCAAGCCATTTGCGCGATGCGCTCCTTCTCGCCCTCCCTTGCCAGCTGTGCCTCAGTGCGCGGCAAGGCCTGGCTTTGTCTGAGGTGCATGGCTGTCTTCCTTGAAGGCGAGGAGGCTTAAGGAGCTACCCAGCGTTCTGCCAGATTGCTGTGACAGCCCGAAGAGCGATATTACCAGCAGCCTCCGAGGCTCCTTCAGACCCGAAGGACCGGACTGACTGCTGAACCATCTCCTTCCCCTTCCAGATCGCCCAGTCGAACCGACCGGGCTCCGTTGCGGACGGAGTGACCCGCAGGGAGTGGGGATTGGGGGTGAAGATAATCATCAGAATCATATGGGAACGCGCACAAGCATTTCCCAACGACGTGGCAGCGGCCTTGCCGTCCCGCAATTGAGCTACCCTTTCTTGTCCGCCTTTTCCTTGGCGAGCCGAAGGGCCTTAAGGCGCACCGTTTTGTGCTCAGTCGCCTGCTGAGTTGCATCGTAATCCGCCCGTGCCTCTCCACCAGCGCGGGCCCTTTCCAGGTGCCTGGCTGCCTTCGTTTCGCGGCGGTCCTGCGCACCGCTGTCGTCATCCGTCATGGTGTTTTGCCCCTCTGGCCAGCTCTTTATTCTGGCAGCATCAGCGTGCCTTGGTCTGGACGCCCGTCGTCCAACGCAGACAGGAACTGCCGGCCTTCCTCTTCCGCTACAACTGGCAACGGCCTCACATGGGCATCAAGCGACAGACACCCATCAGCCGACTCCGCCTATCCGAGAACAACCTGTTGATGCCCCACAACTAGGTACCAGCTAGCTACCAGCTAAGGCATTTCGTTCAACGTCCGGCTTGTCGGATATTCATCCATATGAGACCGGCTCAGCATCTGGATCCGACCCAACCCAGCCGCCTGGACCGCTGTCGGCGCTCCTCTAAACCAGGCATTCGTCAGCCCTCCGATAACTTCGGCTCGGGGTGGGGAGCAGACACCGATCCTGCGTCCAAAAGCGGACGCTTCGCATCTGACCCAAGCCGGTCATTCTGGAAAATCTACGCGGTCCATAGAAGCTGACGTTCACGGTATAAGTTTGCGTAACGTCCTACAGGTGAAGGTTCAAGCGGCGCTCTACGCCTTCAGATAGAGATAGGTGGGATCAAATTCAGCAATCGCCCTCAACTTGGATACGTCTAGAACCGTCAACTGCTTGCCCTTCAGAGTAATCAGCCCTCGGCGTCGGAGTTCTTGTAAAGACCGGTTTGTGTGAACGGTTGATAGCCCCATGGTATGGGCCAAATCCGTCTGCGTTAGTGGAAGCATGTAGCTTTGATGAGTTACCAGTCCGACTGCTTTAAAACGCACAAAAAGCTCGCAGATGAGATGTGCAATTCGCTTTACCGCCGAGCGGCTACTAACATTCACAAGCCACTCGTGCGTTATTGCCCTATCCACCAGCGTGCTCATACGCAGGGCGAGAGCAACGGCTGGATTGCTCCCTAATAAGTCAGCCATTGTCTGATGAGTGATGTCGGCGACCCGGCAGGCTGTCACCGTGGTAATAGTGTGATCTATCCGATCCACGAGCGCGGCATCCAGATCGCAGAGATCGCCGGGGAGCAGGAAGGCTATGATTTGCCGTGTACCACAAGCGCGATGCTTATGTCGGCATGCAATGCCTTCGGTAATAAGTAACACGCTCGCCGGCTTGTCGCCCTCACGCACTAATTCCATGCGTGGTGCTATAGAGCGTGTCTCAGTGCTGATACGATCCAGCATCTTTCGATCTACATTTGAGAGAGAGACAAAGCTATTAAGCTTGCGGATGAGCAAGTTGGTATCCTCCGCCAACGACAAATCAGTTCTTGGCATGAGAGTCCGCCCCTCAAGCCAAATTTTACTTATTCGGCCGAAGATAATTTATAAACAAATGACATAAACCGAATCGGAAATCTCGGTTTATTTTATTAAGTCTTCCCTTTTTATAATCTTAAAAAAGATGCCGTTTCAAGCGTATTTTGTACGGCCTGCTCATTCGAGATCAAGGATACCCAATGCGTTCTCACCGCTCTGTTCAGCGACGCGATGCTGGGTATGAGCAACAGCTGATCGTAGTTCGGACGGTCACGGATTGAAGCTGATGATCAATCTAATCGTTTAGAGTTTTAATACATCGGCTCTCGATACTGAGTTTGCGCATTTCTTCTCCAGTCTACTTGATTGCAAGATGAGGCAATTAAGTATCTACGCGGAGCTAAACAACAGTCTAGGCGTCCGATTTACGTCCATGTGCGCGCTCTCTGAGCTTGAGAGGAATCGTCTATGCACTAGTGAGAATGTGGATCGGCCTCGAAGCATGACCCCTCCTTCAGCTCTGTTAAG
>NZ_BPQL01000162.1 GCF_022179225.1 Methylobacterium goesingense | reverse complement strand
CCGCCGGGCGATTACTGGTCCTTCGCGATCTACGGCAACCGGCTCCTGGCGTGCAGCCTCGGTACGCCCGTGCAGGTCATCAACATCGACAACGGCCGGCGCTTCGCGGCGCTGGACGGCAACCCGCCCCGGGCCCGGCACATGGGCGTGGTGGGCGAGTTCGTCGTGCTGGCCGGCCTCGCCTCCGACCCCAACGCGGTGCAGTGGTCGGATCTCGGCGACATCGAGTTCTGGCAGCCGGGCGTCGGCAACGGCCACACTTCGGACCTGCAGATTTTCCCCGACGGCGGCGCGGTGACCGGGTTCGCCGGCGGCGAGTTCGGCATCGTGTTCCAGGAGCGCGCCATCCGGCGCATGGTGTTCTCGCCCGGCTCGGCCGAGGTGTTCGGCTTCGAGGTCTTCGAGGAGAACCGCGGTGCCGTTGCGCCCTGGTCGCTGACAAAGGTCGGGGCACGGGTGTTCTTCCTCGACCGGGACGGCTTCTACGCGTTCCAGGGCGGCGCCTCGACGCCGATCGGCGCGGAGCGGGTGAACCGCTTCTTCGCGGGGCGGGTCGATCCGGATCAGCTCGCCTCGGTCGTGGCGATCCGCGACGTGGGCGGGCCGCGTGTGCTGTTTGCATACCGCAGCCTCGGCAGTTCGGCCGACCTCGGCGTCCTCGACGAGATCCTGCTCTACGACTGGCTACTCGACCGCTGGTCCTTCATCGGGCTGCCCGTGCGCTTCGGCATCGTGGCGGCGACCCTGCCCGTGTCGCTCGACGACATTCCGGGCTCGCTCGACGATCCGGGGCAGCTTTCCCTCGACGATCCGTCCTATGCCGGTGGCGCCCCGTCGCTCGGCGTCATCACCGCCGACAACCGCCTCGCATTGCTCAACGGCCCGAACCTCGAGGCGCTGTTCGAGACGGCGGAGGCGATGATCTCGCGGCCGAACCGGACCTTCGTGGACGCGGTCCGGCTCGACAGCGACGCCGACGACTGGCGCGTCGCGGTGGGCGGGCGCGAGGCGCCGTCGCAGTCCCGGCCGGTCGTGTACCGCACCGAGACCGGACCCACCGTCGAGCAGTTCGCGCCCTGCCGCTCCTCGGCCCGCTACCACCGCGCCCGGGTCCGCATCCCGGCCGGTACCGCCTGGAGCTACGCCTCCGCGATCGAGCCGCGCGCACGCGCCGAGGGCCTGCGATGATCGTCCCCGGCAAAGGCGAGAAGCGCCTCGACCGCGTCGTCCAGGCGCTCAGCGATCTTGCGCAGGGCGGGACCAACGCGCTCGGCCGGTCCGACGTGATCCTGGTACCGGGCGAGACCGAGACGCGGGTCGACGATCCGCTCTGCTCGGACGGTGCCCTGGTGACCTTCGCGCCGCTGTCCGCCTCGGCGGCAGCCGCCGGCACCTTCCTAAAATCCACGGCGCGCGGCGCCTTCGTGCTCGGCCATGCCGTGTCCGACGCGACCGACCGCGTGCTCCGCTACGAGATCCGGCGGCCCTGATGCGTCTTGTCATCTGCGATCTGAACCCCGCCGTTCCCTGCGAGGCAGAGAACCAGGCGCTCGCGCGTGGCCTTCAGGCGGTGACGGGCCACATCGGCGACATCCTGATGCTGCCGGCCGATGCCATAGTGTCGCCCGCCAACAGCTTCGGCATGATGGATGGCGGGATCGACCTCGCTTACTCGCGCAAATGGGGCTGGGGCGTGCAGGCCGCGCTCCAGGCGGAGATCCGGAAGCGCCCGCTCGGCGAGCTGCTCGTCGGCGAGGCGCTGGTGATCCCGACCGGGGATGCCGGGCAGCCCTTCATGATTTCGGCGCCGACCATGCGGCTGCCGACCCCGATCCACGACCCAGCCGACGTCTACCTCGCCAGCAAGGCCGCCTTCCTCGCGGCGCGTGACCATGGATTCGATCGGGTCGTGATGCCCGGCATGGGCACGCTGACCGGCCGTGTCCCCGCCGGCCTCGCGGTGCGCCTGATGCTCGACGCCTTCCAATCGGTGTTCCCCGCCTGATGCGGTTTGTCTCCATCCCGACGGACGCCTGCGCGGAGGTCTGGTTCCTCGTCGACGGCTTCATGCGCCGCGCCTGCGAGCGGGGTGTCGGCGACATTTCGGCCGACAGCCTGCGCGCTGAATGCATGTCCGGCGAGGCCCGGCTCATCGCGATCCAGGACGGCGATTCCCTCTGCGCCGCAGCCGTCGCCCGCTTCTGCATCCAGGCGGATCAGACCCTCGCCTGCGAACTCGTGGCGTGTGGCGGCGGCTCGCTGCGCGCGTGGCGGCACGTCATCCCCGATTTCGAGGACTGGGCCCGCTTCCACGGCGCGAAGACCGTGCGGCTGTGCGGCCGGCCCGGCTGGGAACGCATCTTCCGTGGGTATCGCCGGCGCCCGCTCGTCTCTCTCGTGAAGGACCTCTGACATGCCCGGCGGCGGAACGAAGACGACCACCCAGACAACCAACTCGAAGACCGATCCGTACGCCGCCGCGGTCCCGTCGCTGCAGAAGATCATCGACGCGGGCAACACCGCATACGACTCGGGCGTCGGCTCGCAGGTCTACGGCGGCCAGCGCGTGGCCGGGCTCGGCGCGACGACGACGTCCGGCCTCGACAGCATGAAGGCGGCGGCGGGCGGCACGACGGGCGCGACGCAGGCCGGGATCGGCCTCGTGGGTGACCTCGTGAAGTCCGGCGGCTCGACCGCCGCGACCCAGAGCGCGCTCTCCGGCCTGATGGGCGTCCCCGGCGTCGACACCTCGGGCGTGGCCTCGGCCGAGTCGCGCATGGCCGACCCGAACAGCACCGGCGCCACGGTGGGCAAGGGCCTCGCCTCCGGCGCCTACGCGCTCGACGGCTCGGGGTATGCCGGCCTGCTCGGCGATGTCGGCTCCACGACGCAGACGCAGCGCTCGCTCCAGGACGTGGCCGACGGCAAGTACCTCGGCGGGGCGAACCCCTACCTCGACGACATCATCGACCGATCCTCGAACGAGGCCGCGTCGTCGGTTGCCCAGAAGTTCGCCGCGTCGGGCCGGTACGGCTCTGGGCGCTTTGCGGCGGCCACGGCCGATGCTGTCGCGAACGTCGGCACCCAGGCGCGCTACCAGGACTACGAGGCCGAGCGCGGCCGGCAGGCGCAGGCCGCCACGGCGATCGACAGCACCTCGAACGCGCTCACCGGCATCCGCTCGGGACTGCTCGGCGAAATGAACAACGTGCGCAGCGGCAACGCCGCCCAGGCTGTGACCGGCGCCGGCCTCGCCTCCGGGGCGGACGCCGCCGCGCTGACCGGCGCCTCGGCCCTCGCTAGCGTCGAGCAGTCGAACAACGCCCAGAGCCTCGCCCAGGCCGGCACCGCGCTGTCCTCGGCACAGGGCGACCGCGCCGCGGCGCTCGGCAGTCTCGCGCAGATCCCCGGCCTACAGGATCAGCTTCTCCAACCCGGACGCACCGTTGCTGCTGTCGGCGCCGTCGAGGACGAGGCGCGGCAGAAAGAACTCGCGGCAGCGCAGGACGTGTTCAACGAGACCCAGGCCCAGCCCTGGAACCAGATCGGGCTCCTGTCGCAGCTTGCGCTCCCCGTGGCGGCCTCGGGCAACACGTCGAGCGGCACCACCACGGTGAAGCAGCCGCAGCCCTCGCTTCTGCAGCAGCTGCTCGGCGGCGGCCTCGCCATCGCCGGCACCGCATCGAAGTTCTACAGCCCGACCTGAGGTCAGCGCGATGGCATCTGGCCTCGAAGGCTTTCCCGGGGCGTACCCGCTCGGGTTCACGCCGCGCCGCTCGGTCGTGGACCCAGTCACGGGGCGGGCCGTCGTCACGTCGGCGCCGACTGGCGCAGTTCGGCAGCGCGGCTCCGTCCTGCCGGTTGGGCGCGACGACAGCGGCGCCCTGGTCCCGGCCGTGCCGCAGGGCCTGTTCGACGCGATCGACGCGGCCCGCTTCCCCGGGCAGGTTCTGCGCGGCGAAAAGGGCGTGTTCGATCCGGCCACCGGCCATACCTCGGACGAGGCGCTGGGCGCCGCCACGGGGCTCGCCGGTCTCGCGATGACGGGCTCGATGCCGTTCAAGGCGCCCAAGGGCGCCCTCCGGTCGTTCGGCGGCGCGGCGGCGGCGGACGATCCCTTCGCGGCGCTCGAGGCAGGCCTCGCCGCCGGCATGAAAGACGTCACGCCCGACGTTCGGCTCCCCTCGCGGGTCGACCCGGGCGCGAAATCCTGGGACCTGTACCACGGCTCGACCGGCGGCCCGGACTTCGCGCGCTTCGACCCGAACCACAGCAAGGCGCCGGGCCACAGCGAGGGCGGGGCGCTGTTCCTGTCGCCCGACCCCGACACAGCCGATTTCTACGCGAACGGCTCCGGTGCGGGCGTCCAGGCGGGCCCCCGGGTGTTCAGGACCACGGTCGACCCGGGCCGCACCAAGGTGTTCGACCTGCCCGAGATGATTGAGGCGGACCCGGCGCTGGGCGAGCGGGCGCGGTCCGTCTACCTCGCCGAGCGCGGCACGCCGCCGACCCCGGCCGACATCGCCAGCGCGGACAGCCTGCGCGAGGCCTACCGCACCGACTTCGTCGCCAGCCGGGCCCGCGATCGCGAGATCAATGCCCAGCTCACCGAATACGGGATGGAGCCCACCGCCACGACCGGCGCCACGTACGGGCACGGCTACCTCGGCGCGGTGATCCAGATGGCCAAGGAGCAGGGCCTCGACACGGCGGTGATCCGGGGCCTTGCCGAGCATGGCGGCGGCGACCAGGTCGTTGCGCTCACCCCGGGCCGGGTCCGCAGCTTCTACAGCCCCGACCAGGTCCTCTACAGCGGCGGCCGCGGCGGATCGCCGGCGGGAACCACCGCGCTGGCCGCGCCGAACCCTACGCAGGCCGCCCCCATCAATGAACAGGATCAGCCGATGAGCGCAGGTATCCCCTTCGGCCTTCCGAGCGAGATGAGCCCCGAGGATCTCGCCCGCATGTTCAGCCGGATGCCGATGGGCGCACCGCAGTCCTTCGCGGGCACATCCGGCACCATCATGGCTCCGGAGCCGGAAGCGGCTGCGCCATCCACCGCCCCTGCCCCGCTATCGCTGCGCATCCCGCCGCGCGCGGCCGAGGCGCCAGCCGTGGCAGAGCAGATGCCGGCCCCGTCGATCCCCACCGCACGCGGGCTGGTGGGCTCGCCCATGCCGCCGCCCCGCCCGTCGGACCTTAGCGCTCCCGCTGATCTGCCGGCGCCCGGCGCGGTGCCGACCTCCGGAAACTTTCCGACCCTGACAGCCTCACCGGCATCGGCGCCTCTGTCGCTTACCCCGAAGCCCGCCGCTCCTGCGTCGGCCCCTCCGGACGAAGGCTTCGATTTCGGGGGCGCGATGAAGCGCTTCACTGATAGGGGCGGCGGCGACCTCCTCATCGGGCTTGGCACCGGCCTGATGACCACGCGCGGCGTCGGACCGGCGCTGGCGGCGGGCTTCCAGAACGCCCAGCGGGCGGAACAGCAGCGCGCCGTAACCGGCCTGGCGCAGGCCGAGCTTGGGCTGAAGCAGCGTAAGCTCGCGCAGGAGACCCAGGCGCTCGGTGGCAACGCCGTGATCATCAAGCGCGCTTTCCCGAACCTATCGGAATCAGAGGCGATCGCGGCCGGCTCGAACAGCGGGCAGGTCTCGGAGGCGCTCAAGATCCTACGTGACCCGACGCACGGCACCGGCGTGTCCCGCGTCACGGTTGGCGGCAACATCTACGAGCTGAAGCCCGGGGAGCGGCCCAGCGCCTCGACCCTGATCGGACCGGCAGAGGCAGGTGCGGATACCATCCGCGCCAAGGCTCAGGCCCAGGCGGAGGGAGCGGCGGCCGGTAAACCCGACGAGACCTTCACGCTGATCCCCGAAGCGGAGCGCGCCTCTCTCGGCCTTCCGGCCGGCTCCTACCAGCGGGACAGCAAGGGCAAGGTTTCGTCGGTGAATCCGACCGGCACTACCATTAACATGGGAGCGGAAAAGGCCCAGGACGCCGTGGTCGGCAAGGGCTACGGCGAGTTGCAGCTCGACATGGCCACGAAGGGCCGGAACGCCGGCTCGACCCTCAACACCCTGTCCCTGATGGAACAGGCGATGAAGGCGCCGGGCTTCTACTCCGGCTTCGGGGGAGAGTCGGCCAAGCGCGCGAACCAGATCCTCGGTGCGCTCGGCGTGAAGGACGCTCGCGCCGCCTCCCCGGCGGAGGTCTTCGACGCGCTATCGAACAAGGTGGTGCTCGACGGCCTGGGCGGCTCGCTCGGCCCTGGCATCTCGAACACGGACCGCGACTACATCGCCCGGACCGCACCGACCCTGGCGCAATCCGAGCAGGGAAACCGCGACCTCATCGGTGTGGCGCGGTCCCTGGCGCAGCGCCAGCAGGTCGTCTCGAAGCTGGCCCGGGACTATGCCGCGAAGAACGGCGGTCGCCTCGATGCCGGATTCGATCAGGCCCTGGACGAGTTCGCCGCGCAGAACCCACTCTTTCCGCAAGCCCGCGCGGGCGAGGCCGCGTCCGCTCCGAAGGAACCGCCGCAGGGCGCTCCGCAGGGTGCGCGCCAGGCGCCGGACGGCTTCTGGTACGCTCCCGATCCGAGCCGGCCTGGCAAGTACCTCAAGGTGCAGTGATGAAGCTCGTCCCGGTCGATCACGATCCCTTCGCCGACGCTGCGCCCGCCGCGCCGCGCTTGGTGCCGGTGGATCACGACCCGTTCGCGCCGGCCGACAGCGTCGTAGACCGCCCGTCGGCCGCCCTCCCAGGCGACGGCGCCGCGGCGATCGGCCGGGGCCTCATCAACGGCGTGCCGGTGGCGGGCCCGTACCTGCTCGGCGGTGTGAACCGGGCCGTCGCGGCGGTCCGCGCCCTCCAGAACGGTACGACCTTCCCCCAGGAGATGAAGAACGTCGAATCTTTCGGCGAGCGCACCGCGGCCGAGAACCCGAAAGCCTCTATGGCGGGCGAGATCGGCGGCGGCATCGCCGGGACCCTGCCCCTTGTGGCGGCGGCACCGGCAGCGTTCGGTGCAGGCGCGGGCGGGCTCGGTGTGCGGACCCTCGCCTCCACGGTGAGCGGTGCGGCGCTTGGGGCGGCCGATTCCGCCGTCCGCAGCGATGGAAACCTCGAGGACGTGAAGCTCGGCGCCGCGCTCGGCGGTGGATTCGGTCTCGCCGGACCCGTCATCGGCCACGGCGTCGGCAAGGTCGTCAGCGCGCTGCGCGGCGGCGAGCCCGGGGAGGCCGTGATCCGCGAGGCGATCCAGGGCATCCCGGAGAAAGACCTTGCCTCGGCACAGCACCTCCTCGATCAGGGCCGTGCGCTGCCGGGCGGCGGCGTGCCGCTGAGCCTGGACGAGGCCGTGAACGCGGTCACGGGCGGGCAGGCCTCGCGCTTGTCTCAGGTCGCGCGCGTCGTCGCCAATTCCGGCGGTGAGGGCGGCCGGCTCATGAACCAGTTCTATGCGGCACGTCCCGCTGCGGTCGACAACGCGGCACGCTCGGCCTTCGAGACGATCGCGCCGCAGAACCTCGCGCCGTCGAGCCTGGGCGTCGACCTCCAGGGCGCAGCCCGGGCCGGCGTGGCGCAGACGCCCGAGGGCATGGCGCTGACCCAGGCCCGCGCCGCCGTAGGCCCGCGCGTGACGGACGACGCGGCAGGGCAAGTCATCCAGCCCGAGATGCGGCGCGTCGCCGATGCGCGCGAGGCGGCCCGCAAGGCTCAGGCCGATATCGAGTACGGGGCCGCCAAGGCTTCACCGGAGAATGTCGGCATCGAGCGCATGGTCGCGGTGGAGCGGCCAGGCGAGCCGATCGTCACGCAGCCGGCCTACTCACGCCCGCAGTTCGGCGCCGATGCGCCGCGCCCGGCCGAGCCCTTCCAGGCCCCGGGCGCGGCGGCGGCCGAGCCGGGCCCGGAAAGCCTCGCGCGGTTCATTGCCCGGAACGGCGGGCTCGCCCTTGATGGTGAAGCCGCCGCGACCGACCTTCAGCGCTTCATGGTGCCTGGCGTCGGAAAGGTCGCGCGTCCGGACGGGAAGAGCCTCGACAGCTTCTGGCGCGAGCGCCTCATCGAGGAGGGGTATTTCCGGCCCGACGCCGACGGCGGCATGGCGCGGGACATCTCGTCCGAGCTCCTGCGCAAGCTCCAGAACGAACAGCGCGGCTTCCCCTCTTACCCGCTCGACAGCGCGGGTCGCTCCAAGGGTCGCGCAGGTGCGGGCCAGCAGGCCGACGAATACGCCAACGCCCGGTCCCTGGCGGAGGGCCGCCTCGACGAGGACCTGACCCGCGTCGGCGTCGATCCGAAGGGCGTGCATCCGGATATCCGCGAGCGCGTGGTCGGCGCCCTGATGCGCGGCGAGCAGGTCGACCCACTCGACGCCTACGAGCGCACCGTCGGCGCGATGAAGGGTCCGCTCGACCCCTACGTGAAGTCGACCACCGTCACGGAGCAGATCCCGGACGTCCGCTTCGGACAGGTGAATCCGCAGGCTGCCCTCGATGCTGTTGAGGGGCAGCTCCGCTCTGCCAAGGGTGATGTGCGCAGCGAGTTGATCCGCTTCCGCAACGATCTGTTCGGCGCCCATGGCCAAACGGATCTCACCATCGAAGGGCTGCTGAAGGCGCGTGAGCGTCAGGATTACCGCATCCAGGCAGCGCGCGAAGCCGGCGACGCCACGAAGGTGCGGGACCTCCAAATTGCGCGCTCCGCCCTCGACGGCCAGCTGAAGGGGGTCCCCGAGGTTGCTACGGCGGATGCCAACTTCGCAGCCAACTCGCGTCCGCTCGACCCGTTCACCGGCGACACGCCGCTGTCACGGGTCGTGAGGCAGGATCCGAACACGGGTCGCATGTCGACGCCGACCGAACAGGTCCCCTCACACCTCCAGGGTGCAACCGCGACGCGCGAGTTCGTTCAGAACGCGCCGCCCACGGCGCGCAAGGCCTACGAAGGCCATGTCGCAACCAAGATCCTGGACGGCGCCACCGACGCACGCGGAAACGTTGATGCGAACCGCCTGAACGAGGCGCTGCGCGATCAGGCCGACGTGCTCGGCCAGATGCCCGAGGTCTACCAGCGCCTCGAGGGCGTGGTGCGCGCCCGCGATGCCATGGTGCGGGTCGAGGCATCGCCGCTCGGACGGATCGCGCAGCAGCCGGACGTGGATGCCGCGATCCGTGCCGTGTTCCCGGCCAACCCGAAGCCCGGCAGTCAGGCCGAAGTCGCTACGGCAATGGGCGCCCTGGTTCGGAACCGCCCCTCGGCGGCGCGCGATCTGGCCCGCATCCACCTCGAATCCGTCTTCAACGAAGCGACGCAGCAGTCGAAGGGCGTCGCGTCGCAGTACGGCGGGGCCGGGTTCGCCTCGGCGGTTCGCGGCAACACGCAGCAGCGCCACAACCTTGAGTCCACGATCCGCGCGCTGCCCGAGGGCGAGACGATCTGGAAGGGGATGGACACCTTCCTGAGCACCCTGGAGGCGACCGGCTACCGGCCGAACAAGGGCTCGGACACGGCCTTCAATCAGGCGATTCAAGCGCAGCTTAAAAGCGGGAAGACCCCGATTGGGCAGGCCGTTTCCGATGTCGCAACCGGCGCGGCCGCAGGTGCCAGCGTCGGCGGGTTCTCCGGCGCGGCGGGCGGCGCACTGGTCGGGCTGAAGCGCGGCGCGGGCGATGCCATGCTCCAGGCGCGGATGATGGGCAACACCGAGGCCCTGGCGCGGCTCCTGACCGATCCGCGCGCCATGCCGGATCTGCGTGCGCTGGCGAAGTCTCCGCCCGGCAGCAAGAACGCCGAAGCGTTCACGCGCCGGCTGCTGCTACTGGCGAACGGCGGCGCGGCGCCGCTTCGCGAGGAACGCGCGAAGTAGGGGGCGGTAGGCGAAGAAAGCGCCGACGCACCAGGTTGCCACCATGGCGACGGTCACAGTGTCGGCGCCCAGAGCCCCGTTGAGCCATGCCAGGGCACTTGGCAGGCTGGCCCGCAGCAGCCAGCCAACCACAGCCATGGCGATGGTGAAGAGCAGCCAGCACAGGAAGACGTCACGGCGGGTCGGCATCCGGATCATCCCAGCTCAGGGTCTAACGACGGTGACGCATGCGGGCCGCCAAGCCAAGCACCCCGGCAATCCCGAGACATGCTCCTGCCAAGCCACCCGCTACGAAGTCGGCACTGTATCCCCCGTACTGGCCTTTCGCGACGAGAAAGGTGAGGCCAAGGCCTGCGATGGCAGCCGTCAGTCCCGCATGCCGAGATTGGCGCGACATGACAACGGAGCCGATTGCGATGAAGGCGTAGAAAGCAATCATGGCGGCGGACACCACGATGTGCTCAAGCCAACCACCATTCATGATTTGGACTGCATCGCCATGGCTCCTCGCGAGCCGCACGGTACGCAGGATGGCGCGGGGCCGTCGATAGCTCCAGAGCAACACAGGCGGGACGACAGCGCTCCGGAAATTTGCCGGACCTGAGGGTGCGCAACTTTCGTAGGCTCCGGCTGACGCGTCTGAACTGAACACTTGACCCGACGGGCAAAGCGCCCGAAACAGCCAACGTCGGGCGCTTCGCGCGCCGGACCCGCAGGGCCGCTCCGCAAGGGCGGCCTTTTGCGTTCCAGGAGACCGCCATGCCCGACGCGCGACGCGATGCCCTGATCGCTTCGGCGCAGCGTATCGGCGCCAACCCGCTCGATCTTGCGACGGTGATCTCCTACGAGACCGGCGGCACGTTCAACCCGAGCATTCGGGGCGGCGCCGGCAACCGTCACATCGGCCTGATCCAGTTCGGCGCGCCCGAGCAGCAGCGCTACGGTGCGGCGCAGGGCCAAAGCTTCGAGGAGCAGCTGCCGGCGGTCGAGGGCTACCTGACGGATCGCGGCTTCAAGCCGGGTATGGGCATCCTGGACCTGTACTCGACCATCAACGCGGGCCGCCCCGGGCGCTACAATGCCTCGGACGCGGGCAACGGCGGCGCGCCCGGCACCGTGGCCGACAAGGTCAACGACCAGATGGGCTCGCACCGCGCGAAGGCGGCGGCGTTCCTTGGGGGCGACTTCTCGCCCTTGATGCCGGGCGAGTCCATGCCCTCCGGTCGCGCGCCCTTCAGCTTGTCCGGCCCGGTCGGCAGCAGCGCGCCGGCCCCGACCATCCCGGACGCTCCTGCGAAGGCCGATAGCGGTCCGGATCTCGGCGCCATCATGAAGATGCTCGGCGCGGGCCAAGGCGCAGCGGCGCCCCAGGCGGGCGCGGAAGCTGCGCCCCTGCCCGCTCCAGCGCCCGCCCCGGCCCCGCGCCCGCAGGCCTTCGACGCCCGCAAGTTCTTCGCCCTGCTGCCCTCGCGCCGCTGACCCCCTACCCCTGATCCGCACGGACCGACCCGGACGCCTCGCGTCATCGGGGCCGGAGGCCTGCGCGTCGCCCCGAGGAACGCCATGACGGGCCTGATCCACTTCTCCACCGACGCGCAATCGAACGACCTCGGCGCGCCGCCGATCAACTGGTCCGAGGGCCAGCCGGCGAAGTCGGTGAACAACTCGGCCCGCGAGACCATGGCGGCGATCGCGCGCTGGCGCGACGACAACGCCGGCGGCCTGATCGCGAACCGCGGGGGCGGCGACGCCTACGCCGTCTCGACGAACCAGCTCTTCGACGCACCCTCGTTCGAACAAGCCCACACCCTGGCGTTCACGGTCTCAGCCGCGAACCAGGGCCCCGCTACCTTGGCCCCCGATGGCCTGGGCGCCCTTCCGATCCGGCGTCCAGGCAATCTCGATCTCGCCCCGGGCGACCTGCAGCCCGCCGTCATCTACCGAGTTGCGCGGCTTGGATCGTTCTACCTGATCCTCGGCTCGAACCTTGCCGAATGCGGCATGGTCGCGTCCTTCGCCTCGCCCACGGTACCGTCGGGCTGGCTGATCTGCGACGGGCGGGCGCTGTCGCGCACGACCTACGCGGCCCTATTCTCCCGGATCGGCGGGTACTACGGCAGCGACGATGCGGCCGGAACGTTCAGGCTGCCGGACCTGCGCGGCCGCACGGTTTTCGGTGCCGATGCCGGTGTCGGGCGTCTGACCGGCGCGGGTGGGCTCGGCGGCGCCCTCGGCTCGGTCGGCGGCGTCGAGGCCGTGACCCTCACCGAGGCGCAGCTCGCGGCGCACAGCCACACGGGCGAGGCGACCGGGCCGGCGGGCGGGCACGACCACGGCGGTAAGACCCAGGATGCGGGTCAGCACAGCCATGGTGGTGCCACAGCCAACGGCGGCGTTCACTCGCACGTCGGAACGACCGGCGACGGCGGCGCGCACACCCACACGGGCTCGACGGACAGCGCTGGCACGCACACCCATGGCGTCCAGTACCTGCGCCAGATGAACTACGCGACCAACGGCGCGTCGGGCGGCACCAACGCCCTGAATGCCGGCGATCCATCCGGCACCAACACCACCGGCATTACGGACGGGAACGGCGCGCACACGCACTCCGTAACCCTGACCGGCGCGCCGGCCCACCAGCACCCGCTCACGACGGCGGACTCGGCGGCTCACGCGCACACGATCCCGACCGAGAACGCGCACGCCCACGGGATCACCCGGGTGGACGATCACACCCACTCGCTGAACCTCGGCTCGGCCGGTGGCGGCCAGGCGCACACGAACATCCCGCCCGGCCTCGTCGTGACCTTCGCCATCAAGGCCTGACGCCCCCCTTCGCCTCGACTGCCTGTCCAGCCCGCCCGCCCGCCGCGCGCGGGCTTTTTCATGCCCGGAGCGCCCCCATGGGTCTGTTTTCGTGGGACCTGACGCCCGCCAAGAACGCGGTCGTCGATCCCCTCATCGCCGCACAGGACGGCGCCTCCGCCCGCGCCCTGCCCGCTACGATCCGCGCTTTCATGGCCGGGATGCGCCGGTTCACCGACGACGTCGGCGGTGCGATCACGACCACGGGGCGGCTGAACGCCTACGTCGTGACCACGAACTCGGGTATCTCCGACCTACGGGCCGGCCTTGCGCTGCTGATCCGGGCCGATCGCGACAACACCGCGGTCGCGACCCTCAACGTCGATGGGCTTGGCCCATTGCCGTGGGTCGATGCCGGCGGCGTTCCGCTCCAGCCCGGCCGCATCCTGAAGGACCGGTACTACGCCGTGTTCCTGGATCCGAAGGTGCCGGCCTGGCGTGTCCAGGCAGGTGCTTCGACCCTCGACGAGATCCCGGGCCTGATCGACTTACGCTCGACCGTGGCGGCGCAAGCCCTGGCCGTGGCGGCGGATGCAGCGAGCACGGCAGCGGACCGCACTGCGGTGGCGGCCGACCGCGTGACGATCGGCGCCGACAAGGCCGCGGCCGAAGCCGCGCGCAGCGGGGCACAGCTTGCACAGGCCGGCGCCGAGGCCGCACGGGACATCGTGCAGGGCGCAGTCGATGCCGCCAACGGGCTCTCAGGTCGCATCGATAGTGAGGCCGCACGCGCACGTCTCGGCGAGCGCCAGGCCAGCCCGAAGTTCATCGTCCTGCCCCGCAGCTTCGTCGGCTTGGGCGGCGGCAGCGTCGCCAACGGTTCGAACGGCTGGCGCGTGCCCACCGGCCAGGCCGGCTCCGGCTCGCTGCTGCGGGTGTACTGGGACCTGAAGCCCGATGAGGTCGCGCGCAATCTCGGCCGGCCCCTCGACTTCGTTGCCGAGCTGAAGACGACGATCGGCTTCGACAAGGCGTTCGTCGGTGCCGGCGGGGCGTCGGACACGCGCCTCGCCATCACGCCCGAGGGTATGCCGGCGGGCTTCACCGCCGCGCTCTACCTGACCGCTCAGGCCGACACGTACATTTTGGTCCTGTCCGGCGTCCTCACCGGACCCATCTCACAGATCGCCGCCAACGTGCTCGTGGCCGGCGGGGCGCGCCCCGTTACGGCCGACGCGAGCGTCAGCCTCAATCAGACCTTCTGGTACGCCAGCGACACGGGCGGCGCGTCCGACGTGGTCGCGGCCGGGAACGCGAACACCCTGCTCGCGGCCATGGGCTACACGGACGCGCTCGCCGCGATCACGGCCCCGCTGGAGGTCCTCGACCGTGAGGTCGTCCGCGCGAAGGCGGGCGAGACCACGGCGCGCACCCTGGCGGCCCCCAAGTTCTCGCTGGCCAACCGCCCTTTGGCGGTGATCGCGAATGGGTCCCAGTTCTTCGATGGGTTCACCTCCACCGGAGCAACGGAGGAAAGTGGTGGGTTCCGCATCCCGGCCGGACAGACGGGGCGCAACACGCAGGCTCGTGCGCGCTGCGTCCTCAAGCCCGGCGAGGCTGCCTTTCGAGCCGGTCGCCCGGCGCGCTTCGTTGCCACCTTCCGCACCTCCATCGACGTGCTGAACGCGGTCAAGGATGCGGCCGGCAACTCCGCGATCGCTTTCGTCGGGGAGGGCTCGGTCAACCCGGTGACGGTGCGGGCCTACGCGACGGCGCTCGACACGCTTTGCCTCGAAGGCGACGTGGTGTTCACCGGCGCCGAGACCCAGATCACCCTCGTCCTGCTGATTGCCGGTACGGCTGTGCCGTGTCCGGCCGACGTCACCGCCACCCTGATCTCGACGGAATGGTTCGTCTCCGACGCGACCGGCACCACCGATGTGCTCGACACCCGGCTTGGCCCCCTGCCGATGGCCGTGGGCGAGCTCATCAGCGTCTCGACGAACTTCTATTTGTCGCTGGCGAGCGGCGCCGCGGCTGCGTTCCAGGGGCGTGGCTTCCGCATCCCGACCGGGTCCAGCGGCAAGGGCACGGTCGTGGCGACGGAGGTCCCCCTGACCGGCCTGGATGCCGGGACGAAGGTTCGTCTGCGGTTCGCGTTCCAGACCTCCTCGGACATCGAGGCCACCACCGTCCTCTATAGCTACGGGACGACGGTCGACTTTGCGGACGGTTCGCAGGGCGGCGCCAGTCAGACGACGCTCGAGCGGACGGCCCCAGGCATCTATGAGGCGGATGTCGACTGCACGGTGGGCTTCGGCGCCAGGCAGCTGACCTACTATCTCGGCGTGGCCGAGGGCTCGGTCGCCGTGCCGGCCATCAAGATCGTCGCCCTGCGCCAGATCCGCATGGAGATCGTCTCGACGCCGGGCACGACCACGGCCTCGGCCCAGGTCCAGCGCTACGAGGAATCGGTGCGCTCGCGCATGCAGCACCGCCCAACCTATCGCGACAGCGTCACGGTGGCGGCGGACGGCTCGACCGACTTCCTGCGCGTGATGGCGGCGGCCGACGCGGTTCAGTTCGCCGCCTCGGCCGACGAGCCCAACACCGTGTTCGTGCGTGGGGGTGATGTGCAGGCCTGCACCGCCACCGCATCGATCAAGACGGCGAGTTTCGTGAACATCGTCGGTGTCGGACCCGCCGAGAGCAACAAGCTGCTCGGGCTGTTCCGGGACGATCAGACGAACCAGTACCTGATCCAGATCCTCGACCTGCGGACCAGTGGGGAGTTCAACGACCTCTGGTTCGAAGGGCGGAATATCCGCTACCCGTGGCACATCGAGAGCGGCAACTCGCGCGAGCGGGCGGTCCAGATCTTTCGGCGCTGCACGGTCATCCATCATGGCGCCACGACCTGGGTCAACACGACCGCGATCGGCGTCGGGCACCATGCCGGCAATCGGCAGACGTTCCTGTCCTGCACGGCGCTCAGCCCGACCTCGGCCTTCGGCTGCCACGACAACATCAACTGGAACGAGCCCGCCAGCGTGCTGTTCGAGGGTGGCTCGCTGACGGCGACGAACGATGACGGCACCTGCATCGACGCCACCAGCATGGGGTCGGGCCAGATCTCGACCATCACGGCGCGCGGCGTGACCCTCACGGGGTTTGTCAACCTCGGCTGTGTCTACACCATCCCCGGCGTGCTCCTCGAAAACCACCGGGCCAACCGCTACGGCTACCGGATCTCGCTCGCGGGCTGTTCGCCGGTCGATTGGATCGCGACCTGCAACGTTTCGTGCCTGGCGCTCGGATCGGTGGCAGGACCGACCTCGGCGGTGGCGTTCGACGGCCCCCTGTTCAAGGCGCTGTTCGGCCCGAACCCGGATGTGCGGCGCGGTGCGGCGGACTACCCGGCCGTGGCCTACAGCTTCCATGCGGTGGAGGTGCAGGACGGCGAGCCCGACCCCGGCGTCGGCCTCGGCCCCCGGCTCGGTGATCTCAGCGTAGCACCCTTGAGCGGCACGCTCGTGTTCGACGGCGGCGCTTCGATCACGCTGACGGCGGACAAGAACTACGCCGCCTTCAGCAACAGCGGCGTCATCAGCGACCTGAACGCGAAGCTCGCCACGGCGATGGGCGGCAGCACGGGCGGACGCATGTTCCGGCTGGCCAAGCCCTACCAGAACCGGGGCCCGGTCTATCAGCCGGACCGCGAGGGCAACGGCCTCAACGTCGACACGGCCACCATCCTGAAGGGCCATGCCCTGGCCTGGGTCGGTAAGAACGTGCGCCGGATGACGGGGGCCGACACGATCAACCGCTTCGCCGGTATCGCCCTGGACGATGCGATCCCCGGCGACAGCATCCGCTTCCAGCGCACGGGGTGGATCAACGACAAGCACCTGCTGTTCTCGGCCCTGCCCGCCTCCGTTGTCGACGACATCTTCGGCGTCGGGGCCACCCCGGGCATGCTCACCAAGGGCGCGGACCGGGGCCTGCTCCGGGTTCGTCAGGTCGCCACGCGCGGGCTGGTCTTCGAGATCCTGGACCCGAACCGTGCGGATGCCGGCGTGTTCTCGGCGGCCAAGGCCGCGCCCACCAACTTCACGATCATGGGGGACTACGAAGACTTCCTGCAGATGGACTTCGTCGCGACGGGGCGCACGCTCAGCGCCACGGCCGACCTCGCTTTCCTACAGAAGGGCTCCGCGCCCGTGCAGGGCCTGGCGAGGCTCAAGCTGACCGACGTCGGAACAGGTGCCGTACTCACGTTCGGGGCCACTCGAGGTGAAATCGCTGTTCCGAACGTCCTGTGCAAGCGCGGGGAGATCGGGCTCATCGCTCGCAACCTCCAGATCGGCGGGGCCTACCGCGTGACCGTTCAGGCCTATCGCGGCACGACGGACGGCAGCACCGAAGTGCATGACCAGTACCTGCAGGCCACCTGCGCCTGAACACTGAGCGCCGAACCGACCATCAACCTGCCAGCCGCCGCCCCCGGGCGGTTTTTTCATGCCCGGAGGGCGTCGCAATGATGCCCTCCGGTGATCGGGCGTGCACCGCCCCGCGCGGCTGACGTGCCGCCCTTCCTGGCCGCGCTGTGCGGTCTCTACCTCCTGCAGGGATGCCCCGACATGGATCTCTCCCCCATCGGCCGCGAGGCCTTGGAGAAGCGCGAAGGTTGCCGTCTGGAGGCCTACCGAGACAGCGTCGGCGTTTGGACGATTGCGTGCGGCGTCACCACCGCCTCAGGCCTGATCAAAGTGACCCCCGGGCTGCGGATCACCGAAGCGCAGGCCGACGACCTGAACGCCCGTGCCTTCGCGAAATACACCGGCTATGTCCGGGCCGCGATCGGCGACAAGCCCATCGCGCAGCACCAGTTCGACGCCTTTGTGTCGATCGTTTTCAACATCGGCCCGGGCGGCTTTCAGGGCTCGACCTTCCTGCGCAAGTTCATGGCCGGCGACCCGAAGGGCTGCGCGGACGCCATCCTGATGTGGAAGAAGCCGGCCGAGATCATCCCGCGCCGGCAGGCCGAGGCCGACCAGTTCCTCACGCCCTACGGCAAGGCCCTGCCGAAGGCGCGGCGCACGGATCGCACCCCGATCGCGGCGCCGGCGGTGGCCAAGCCAGCGGCGACGCCTGCGCCGGATCCGCTCGCTCCGATGACGGGGAAGTTCCCTCCTAGCGCTCCGATCTCCCCTCCTAAGGTCTCCACCCAGCCCGCCCCCACCGGCGGGCTTTCTTCTGCGCCCTCCCCGGCGCCGCTTGGCTTCTGGGCCCGGCTGCACGCCGCCCTCTCGCGAAAGGCAGCCTGACCATGACCGTGCTCGCCCGCCTCAACGCCCGCCTCGTCGGGTTCCGGATGATCCTGCTGGCCGTGCTGTTCGCGGCGCCCGACGTCCTCAACGCGCTGGTCGGCTTCGACTGGGCCAGCGTGCTGCCGGCCGGCTACGAGGGCTACGGCGCGAAGATCGGCGCCGGGCTCGGCCTGCTCCGCCTCGTCTCCATCCCGGTGATGAACAGCGTCCGGGCTGCAGCTCGCGATGGCGCACGCCAGGCGGGCCAGGACGCCGGGCGGGACCAGCGCTGATGTGGGCTTCGCTCATCCTCGGCCTGCCGGGCATCGCCGGCAAGCTGCTCGACTACCTCGGCAAGCGATCGGACAACACGGTCCTGACCAACGGCCAGAACGTCTCCGGCGACACCACCGTCGCCCAGGCGCAACTCCTGGCCTACGTCGAGGAGCGCAAGGTCATCGCGCAGGAGCGCGCCGCGCAGCACCTCTCACCCTGGACGGCCTGGATGATCCCGACCGCGTTCGGGCTCTGCATGCTCCACTTCGGCGCGATCGTCCTCGACTCCACTTTCCTGTTCAACTGGCGGGTCGCGAAGCTGCCGCCGCCCTACGACGAGATGGAGCGGTACATCGTGCTGTCCGTCATCGGCGTGGCCGGGGTCCAGGGCACGCTCCGCAAGCTCTTCACCAAGTAGCACGATCCACCACCCCTCCCCCGCAGCGGGGTGGGGTCGCACGCTAATTTTCGGCCTCACGATCGTGGCGGCAAAAATTATCGTGCCCACCGCGCGACCGGAATGCTGGCGCGCCTGACCCGCCCATGGGGGCCGATATGGATACGTCATTTCTCTCAAGCGGCCCGATCACCTGGGCCGCCCTGGTCGCGTTCGCGGTCTTCCAGATCGCGGTTCTGAAGGGCTGGGACGCCATCGGCGCCAAGCTGAAAACGCGGGAGAAAGAGGCGGTGAGCCCCCTCGCGATCGAACTTCAGGCGGTGAAGCTGAACGTCGAACGTCAGGGCGAGGCGCTCAACGCCTTCAAGGTCGAGGTCGCGCAGAAGTACGTGACCGGCGACGTCATCACCCGCCTCGAGGGACGGATCGACGGCATGGTCAGCTCTGTCCGGTCGGAGATGCAGACCATGCGTGCGGAGATCCTGGAGGCCTTGCTCGGCCGACCGCCGACGCGCCGCTGATCCCCGCTATCCCCGTCTACGGCGCGCCCCGGAGCTTCGGCTCCGGGGCTTTCGTCGCGTCTTCTTTCATGGCCTTTGAGATGAAAGACTGTGATCCCGTTCAAGGTCAAAAGATTGCCGTTCGCAAAGCTGGGGTAGCATAGTTGAAGGTGCCGTTGCGCGCCCTGTCCCACGGCAGATTTTATGCTAGGATTGCCTCATGCCTCCCAAGGCTTTCCTCAACTTAAACTTGGCCCGCCCAGCGAAAGCTGCGGCGGGCTCTTATTGTTCGCTTATGGTATGCTGGCAATTGACGACTATATAAACGCCATCCACGAAGTACGCGTGACGATATCCATTACCGAACTGTTGCGCATCCGTCGGAACTCGATCCGCCCCTACGAGGGCGCCGCTACAGAGACGCTTGAACGAAAACTGAAACTCGACGCAATCCAGCCCCTGGTACGCGAACAAGTGCGGCAGGAACTGGAGTTGCGGCGCTTGCTGAAGAAGTAGTGAGACGTTGGCCGAGCGCCGCCGTCACGCGCCCAGCGAGAGCTGCGTCAGGTTTTCTTCGTCCTTTTCGATCTGAACGCCTTCCGCCCGCATCTTAGTACGAACCCGAGACAGGTAGTTTTGCCGCTCGAGGAGGCCGGCAGCCGACCGATCAACGATTGAGCCTGGCGTAGTACCTGAAGGAGCTCGCCACAGCCGGCCTGGGTTCTCGCGTTCGAACAGTTCCTGAGCGCGCATGTGCGCTTCGAGTTCGGACGATCTGACCAAGACGCTTCTCCAGAGTAACGGGAGTCTGATTGGCCGGAGCGGCGTGCGCTGTCGAGTCAGGTCAAACGCAACACGTAGTTTCTCGGCGTGCCGATCTGCGAGACAGCTTTTTCACACGCGCGTGATGAAGCCTCACGCAAGCTTTCAAATCCAGATTGCACACGCCCTCAGTTGCCAACGCCCCGGCAACTCAAGGCCCTACCTTCACCCGCCCGGCTCTGGCCGCGGCGGGTTTTTCGTTTCCACGAGTGGCGCGCCGTACCGAAAGCGCCCGTACTTCCGGCCCAGCGCGTCGAGCGTTTCGCCCCGCGCATATCGAACCCCCTGCAGGTCACGTTCCTCCGTTACGCGCAAGATCCTGCGTCGGAACTCTTCGTCGGTCTCAGGTACTGCTGGCACTCGGTTTCCGCCCTAACATTGTTGAAGGGCTAACTTCCGAGGCAGAGTACGCGCTCCTGGCAGCGCTGACGCATGAACGCGCACCCTGATTTCGGCTAGCTGCTCCTCTGCAGAGGCGCCGACACGTGCCGCCGATGTCACGCTGCGAAGGATGTGCTCGAACACGGTCTCCGTCAGGCCCAGGCTCATGGCCACCGCCTCGATCCGGTGCAGCTCCGCCGCCTCCTCGCTGAACGTCACGCTTGCCTCACGCCGCCTGCAGGCTCTCGGCGAAGTCCTCCGGGATCTCCCCGAACTGCCCCAAGATCGTTGCGGCCTCCAGCTCGCCGGTCTCGTCGTCGGCCACTACCTTGATCGCGGCCGTGCCGGGCATCCGCGCAGCCATCGCCTCTGCCTTCTTCAGCGCGCCGCTCTCGGTCGGCGACCGCTCGCAGTCGCCCGGGACGAGGCGCTTCCGCTTGATCGCGAACGTCTGCACCATGAAGGTGGTCTTCATCGCCATGTGACCGCTCCTCGGTTCCAGCGCAGGCCAACCTGTCCCCGTTAACCACACGCGGTATAGCCGAGCTTGACCGAGAAACCTGCGGCTGTTTGTTCTCTTTCTGTTCTATCACGGAAGGATGCCGCTGTGGGCTTCTATCGGGTCGACGATCTCGCGAAAGCTGGGGACAGCCTGGTGCGTATCCCGATCCAGGGAGCCGCGCTGTGCGCCGGCTTCCCGTCGCCCGCCGACGACTTCCTGGAGGGGGCGTTGGAGCTGCCACGTTGGCTCGCACCGAACCCGCCGGCGACCTTCGCCTGGAACATCTCGGGCGATTCCATGCGCGGGGTCGGGATCTTCGACCGCGATCTCGCAGTGGCCGACCGCAGCCTGAAGCCCGGCAACGGCAGCGTCGTGGTGGCGATCGTCGACGGCACGATGAGCGTGAAGCGCCTTGTCATCGAGGGCAACGTCGCGCGGTTGGCCTTCGACAATCCCAACCTGCCGGCCTTTGCGGTCGAGGAGATGGTAGAGGGTGAGATCTGGGGCGTGATCCGTTTCTCGATCCGCTGGCACGTCGCTCGCGCTGGGCTGGTGCGGTGAGTCGAGCTATTGCGCTGATCGACGGCAACAGTCTCTACTACTCCTCTGAGCGCATCAACTATGAGTTGCGTAAGCGAGCATGCCGCTCGAACTCATACCCGCCCAGTGCAAAGACCAAGATTTGGGAGGGCTTATAAATAATTACGCTTCGATGAATTATAATAAATACTAGCTGAACAGAAAATGATCTAATTAGACATACCCCGAATCAATCATTATTTATCTAACAAACATATCATTCTATCCCAATCCAAAATTTTTGGTGTCAACGGACTCAACCCCTGTCTGGACTTTACATATTCGAATCTTTCAAGGAAATTTATAGGATTGGCGATGTCCATGGGGCCCAAGTCTACAAAACTGTAATCCCACCATCTTGATGCCAACATACGGTCACAGATTTCATCAGCGAACCGCCGTCTAATGAATTTCGCTGGATTGCCACCGACTATTGTATATGGAGGAACATACTTTGTAACTACTGATCCTGCTCCTATAATTGCTCCTGTTCCTATTCTTATCCCTCTAGCTAAAGTCACGTTCATACCAATCCATACGTCGTTTTCAATAATTGGCGCGGGTTTTTGTGGAGCAGCTAGAAACGGAAAACCAGAAACGCCTCTATTATCAAGCTCGGCAGCAACGGATGTCTCATGTGAATCATATATAAAAGCACTCGTAGATATTCCTGTCATTGGGTGCTGCGTACTGAAAACCTGTAGACCCCCAGCTATTGAGCAGTAACGACCGATTTGCATACCGCGCACTAAATCACGAGTGAAAGAATAGCTGAATGCGCCAATAGTGATAAAATTTCCTCCAGCAGGCATATTTGAATGCTGTTCCAATTTCGAGTCTTTGTAAAACATAGCTACGGCAGGCTCGTCGGCAAAAAAATCATTGATAAATTGTCTGCGATGGAACCCTTCAGCATCGAGATTTTCAGCCAAAGTTTTGGTGATTAGAAGGGCAGCTTCGGTTTGATTCTCTCTTAAGAGCATCTGAACACCTGTACGTGCAATAAATTCAACTTTGAAGCGAATTCCATGCAAAGTAAAGATGAAATTTTTCACAGTTTTTAAGTCTAGTGGATGCCCTATGGTGGTATGAAAAGATCTTGCAACAAACCGTCCAATCGGCGGAGATGGTAGTGATCGCGGCTGGAACGAGGCACGGCAGTCGGCGCAGGCTTGACGGGATGGGTTAGCGGAGTCCCGCATCCTGTTGTGTTTCTAGCTCAGACATCACTCCCTCAGGCAGCGCGGGCACGAAACACGAATGCGAGGTCCGGCATAGTGGGTGATTGGCTGGTTCGGACTTGCGGCACCATCAATCTTCCCAACCTTCAATGACGCGCTCGTCCGACAACGCCGACTCGTAGATCGAGTCGGACGGCAACGCTCGGATCGCGACCTCGAAACATTGCCGGGGCAGACAGGTCTGAGCCGCGGCGGTCTCGACCAGGGCGCGGAACACCGCGACGCGCTTCTTGCTGCGCCTGCGGGAGCCAAGCCTCCGCGTCGGCGGGCGATCGCGCATCTTTCGGTCAAGGTCGGCTCGACCTCCCGCTAGCCCTGATCCACGAGACCCCTCTGGCACAAGGAACATATTCCTGTCTTATAATAGATAGCTATTATATTTACAGGAAGGATCGTGCTTGGTATCCAAGGGGCGCGACCGACGCTTCCGCCCGCTTCGACGCTTCGGGTTCGGCGGGGCGGGCGTCCATATAGAAAAGCGGCTCCAGACCGCTCGTAAAATCAGCATTGCCGCCGCGCGCGTGGCTTAAGGGAGGATGTTATGAGCTTGGTGACAGGCTTGCCATCGGACTTCACTGAGCCGTTGCTGGAAGTCGACGGCGTCACGCTGCAGTACAAGACCCCCAACCACCTCGTCACGGCGACCTACCGGGTCAGCTTTCGGGTCTTCCCGAGCGACCGGTTCGTCCTGCTCGGACCCTCGGGCTGCGGGAAATCCACCCTCCTCAAGTCGGTCGGCGGCTATATGGCGCCGACAGAGGGGCAGATTCGCCTGAAGAGTCAGATCGTCACCGAGCCGGGACCGGATCGGATGATGGTTTTTCAGGAATTCGACCAGCTTCTGCCCTGGAAGACCGTGCGCCAGAACGTGGCGTTCGCGCTGGAAGCCTCGGGGCGCCTGTCGGGCCGGGCCGCCGACGAGCGGGCCATGCATTATATCGACAAGGTCAACCTCTCGGCCTTCGCCGACAGCTATCCGCACATGCTCTCGGGCGGCATGAAGCAGCGCGTCGCCATCGCGCGCGGTATGGCGATGGAGCCCGACATCCTGCTCATGGACGAGCCCTTCGCGGCTTTGGACGCCCTGACGCGGCAACGGATGCAGGACGAACTCCTGGCCCTGTGGGAGGAGACCCGCTTCACGGTGCTGTTCGTCACCCACTCCATCCCCGAGGCGATCAAGATCGGCTCGCGCATCCTGCTGCTCTCGCCTCATCCCGGCGAGGTCAAGGCCGAGCTGAACACGGCCGGCTCACCGCAGGAAACCCTGCTGCTCGAACAGCGCATCCACCAGATGCTGTTTTCCGAAGAAATCAAGGAGGCGGAGAATGTCTAGGACCGCGAAGGCGCTGGTGTCCCCCGTCATGCTCCGCCCCGCCCGCCCCGAAATCGTCCGCGAGACCGGGGGCGCCTATGGCGGCGCCATCGTCGAGAAGCCCCTCTCGACCCTCGAGCGCCTCTACAATCACGGCTGGCTGCGCAAGCTCGTGATCCTGGCCGTGCTGGCCCTGATCTGGGAGGCCTACGGGCGCTTCCTCGACAACGATCTCCTGTTCCCGACCTTCTCCGCCACCGTGGCGGCCTTCGGGCGCGGGGTTGCCGACGGCACGCTGCCGATGCGGGCCTGGGGCTCGATCAAGGTCCTGCTGATCGGCTACGGCCTCGGTATCGTGCTGGCGACGCTGCTCACCGGCATCGCCATCAGTTCGCGCATCGGCACCGACTTCCTCGAGACGATGACGTCGATGTTCAATCCGCTGCCGGCGATCGCGCTTCTGCCCCTGGCGCTGATCTGGTTCGGGCTGGGCAACGGCAGCCTCATCTTCGTGCTGGTCCATTCGGTGACCTGGGCCATCGCCCTCAATACCCATTCGGGTTTCCTCTCGGTCTCCCGGACCCTGAAGATGGTCGGCCGCAATTACGGCCTGCGCGGCAGCCGGCTCATCACCAAGATCCTGATCCCGGCGGCCTTCCCCAGCATCCTCACCGGCCTCAAGGTCGGCTGGGCCTTCGCCTGGCGCACCCTGATCGCCGCGGAACTCGTCTTCGGCGTCAGTTCGGGCTCGGGCGGCCTCGGCTGGTTCATCTTCGAGAACAAGAACATGCTCGACATCCCCAACGTCTTCGCGGGGCTGCTGACGGTGATCCTCATCGGCCTTTGCGTCGAGAACCTGATCTTCCAGACCATCGAGCGCCGCACCCTCCAGCGCTGGGGCATGCAGGCCTGAGGCGGGCCGGGCCCGGACGAACGTTCGTTCCGTCAATCGAGATCGGAGCGGTAGTGGAGCGCCGCCGTCCAGCTCTGGCGGTACTCGATCGGGTCGCCGGTGAGAGCGACGGCGACCCGGCGCACCAGCAGCAGGGGGGCGCCCGGCGGACAGCCGAGGGCGTCCGCCATGGCCGGGCTCGCCCGGTCGGTAGCGATCGTGTCCCGAGCCCGCGCCACGGTCTGGCCGCAGCGCGCCTGGTAGAGCACGTAGATCTCCTCCAGCATCTCGGCGCCGGGTTCCGGCTTCAGCGCGGCGAAGGGCTCGGCCGGCAGCGCGATGCGCTCGTAGATCAGCGGCACGCCGTCCTCGCTGCGGGTGCGTAGCAGGACCATCACCTTCGCGCCCGCCCCCAGCCCGAGGGCCGCCCGGTCCTGCGCGTCGGCCCGCGCGGTGCCGGCCGAGAGAACGAGGGCCACGGGGCGGAACGGCCGCCCGTCGCCGTGGACGAAGCGCAGGAAGCGGAAGCGCGACCGGTCGCTCGAATGAGGCACCACCTGGGTGCCGCGCCCGTGCTGGCGCTCCAGTAGGCCCTGCCCGACGAGGTCCTCCATGGCCTTGCGGATCGTCCCGATGGAGACGCCGAGGTCGAGGGCCAATTGCGGCTCGCTCGGCAGGTAGCCGCCCGGTTTCCAGGTCCCGTCCACGATCCGGCGCAGCAGCAGGTCGCGCGCCTGCAGGTAGAGCGGGCGGCTCGCCAAAGGCGCCGTCACGGGCGCGGTCTCCGGAGCGCCAGGGACTTCGGCTTGCGCCTGGGGATTGGCAACGCCCCGAATACGGTTGGACATCGGTAACTCATGTATATGACATATGACCGTTGACAGCGGTCTGCGCGAGGCTATCGTGGCGATCGGCACCGGACCAGAGAATTCGGGCCTACGCAGGAGGAACTCATGGCATTCGGCCGTCTCATCCGGCTCTGCGGCGCCGCGGCCCTGGTCTCGGCGAGCCTTCTGGCCAATGCGGGATCCGCCCGGGCTGAGGCCTCCGTGGTGCGCCTCGCCAAGCAGTTCGGCATCTCCTACCTGCCACTCACCGTGATGGAGGAGGAGAAGCTCCTCGAGAAGCAGGCCCGCCAGCAGGGCCTGGAGCTCAAGACGGAGTGGCTGCGCTTCACCGGCGGCTCGGGCATGAACGAAGCCCTGCTCTCCGGGAACCTCGATTTCGCCGCCGGCGGCG
>NZ_BPQL01000161.1 GCF_022179225.1 Methylobacterium goesingense | reverse complement strand
GATGGCGGTGAGGCTGCGCTCCGTAGTCCTGGTCGTCTGGTCCGTCATCGCGCGTTCCGCCACTGGCCAAGCCGTTGCTCAGGCTGTTGATCCTGCGGGGGCTAAAGGGCTCATGGGGCTGTTTCAAGTCCGGGATGCCGCACTCGGCCCCGGAGCGAACGGTCCGGAGCGCTTCTGCGTTGACCGTTACGGTTCGGAACGGCTTAACCCCCGGTTCAGGGCTCGACATGGTAAACGTTCCCAGACTTCGAATACCCAGACTAAGATTTCTACCCAGCCCAAGATTTCGCGCGCCCGCGCCGACCAGACGGACCCGATGACGCCGCCGAACCCGGATTTCCTCGACGACCCGTCCGCCGCCTGCCCCAGCCGCCGCACCGTGCTGCGTCGGGCCGGTCTTGCCGCCCTCGCCGGCGGGCTCTCCGCCCTGCCGGGCCGGGCCTTCGCCGACGAGGCCCCGGCGCTCCCCGCCGACGGCACGCCGTTCCAGCCCGGCCTCGTCACGGATCTGGCCCGGGCGCTCGCCAAGCGCCCCTACGCGGCGCCCCGCACCGACGACCTGCCCGACGCCCTCACCGGCCTCAACCGCGAGCAATACGCCGCCATCCGCAGCCGTCCCGGCAGCGCGGTCTGGGCGGATGCGGGCTTGGGCTTCACCCTCGAGCCCCTGCATCGCGGCTCGGTGTTCCGCTCCCGGGTGGTGCTGGCCCTGGTGGAGGACGGGGCGGTGCGTGCCCTTCCCTACGATCCGGCCCGGTTCGAGACGGAAGGGGTCGCCCTGCCGCCCTTCAAGGACGACCCCGGCTATTCGGGCTTTCGCGTCCGCGCCCGCTTCCGTGGGGGCGATCTCAGCGACTTCGCGATGTTCCAGGGGGCATCGTTCTTCCGCGCCCTGGCCACCGGGCAGGGCTTCGGCGTCACGGCCCGCGCCCTGACCCTGCGCCCGGCCGACGCCAAGGGCGAGGAATTCCCCGAGTTCCGCGCGATCTGGATCGAGCGGCCCGGCCCCGGCGGTCCCCTGGTCGTCCACGCGCTGGTGGATTCACCCTCCGCCGCCGCGGCCCTGCGCATGAGCCTGCGCCCCGGCGACGCCTCCCTCTGCGACGTCGAGGGCACGGTCTTCGCCCGCGCGGCCATCGACCACCTGGGCCTCGGCGGCATGACCACGAGCTACCTGTTCGGCCCCTACGACCGGCGCGGGGCGGATGACGCCCGCGCGGGCGCCTATTCCAGCGGTGGTCTCCAGATCCGCACCGGGGTCGACGAGGCGATCTGGCGCCCGGTGCGCAACCCCGAGACCCTGCAGATCTCCTCCTTCGTGGACGAAAACCCGAAGGGCTTCGGCCTGATGCAGCGGGCGCGCGATTATGGTGCCTTCCAGGACGACGTGCAGCACTGGGAGTGGCGCCCCTCCCTCTGGCTCGAGCCCCTGGGCGCCTGGGGACCGGGGGCGGTGACCCTGCTGGAAATCCCGAGCGATTCCGAGTTCAACGAGAACGTGCTGGCCTATTGGCGCCCGAAGGCGACGCTGGCGGCCGGGGCCGAAATGCCCTTCAGCTACCGCCAGCACTGGTGCTGGCAGCCCCCCGAGCCGCCGAAGGTGGCCCTGGTCTCGGGCACGCGCAGCGGGCGCGGCGGCGACAACCGCCGCCTGTTCCTGGTGGACTTCACCGGCGCGGGGATCGCGGCACCCGGCGACCTCCAGACCCAGCTCAGCGCCGCCTCCGGGGCGATCACGTCGAGCACCCTCTACCGCTACCCCGAGCGCGACACCCTGCGGGTGGCCTTCGAGCTCGATCCGAAGGGCGAGAAATCCTGCGAATTGCGGCTCAACCTGCAGCGCGCCGGCACGCCGCTCACCGAAACCTGGCTCTACCGTTGGACCCCGTGACCGCATCCACGCTCTCCCCCGACATCGCTGCCCCGGCCGACATCGTGGCCCCGCCCCAGCCGGTCTCCCTGCCCTTCGCCGCCGCGATGCCCCCGGAGGCGCCGCTGCCGATGCCGGTGCAGGACCTGGAGCGCTGGGACCCGGCCGCCGGCCACCGGCCGGCGTCGCGCCATGGAAAGCCCTGGCTCGCCCGCGCCTTCGTGTTCGGGGGGGCGGCGCTCCTCACCGCCTACGGCGCGCTGCAGATGTACGAGGTGGTGGCGGTCTCCGGCGGCACCACGGCGCTGCAGTACGTGCTGCTTGCCCTCTTCACCCTGAACTTCTCCTGGATCGCGCTCGCCTTCACGGGCGCGATCCTGGGCTTCCTCGTGCTCCTGCGGGGCTTGAAGACCCCGGCCCTGCCGGCGCGGCTCACCACCCGCACGGCGGTGGTGATGCCGGTCTACAACGAGGCCACGGCGCGGACCTTCGCGGGCGTCGAGGCCATGCGGGCCGAGATCGACGCCACGGGTCTCGGCGAGGCCTTCGACTACTTCGTGCTGTCGGATTCCACGCAAGGGGATGCCTGGATCGCCGAGGAGCGCGCCTTCCTGGCCTTGCGCGCCCGCTGGGGCACGGACGCCCGGCTCTACTACCGCCACCGGCCGAAGAACCACCACCGCAAGGCCGGCAACATCGGCGACTTCGTCTCCCGCTGGGGGGGCGCCTACGACCACATGCTGGTGCTCGACGCCGACAGCCTGATGACGGGGCCTTGCGTCGTGCATCTGGCCGCCGCCATGGAGGCCGATCCGGATGCCGGCATCATCCAGTCGCTGCCGCTCATCATCAACCGCAACACGCTCTTCGCCCGCGTCCAGCAATTCGCCGCCCGCATCTACGGGCCGGTCATCGCCACGGGGCTCTCGGTCTGGTCTGGCCGCGACGGCAATTACTGGGGCCACAACGCCATCATCCGCACCCGCGCCTTCGCGCAAGCCTGCGGGTTGCCCGACCTCAAGGGCAAGCCGCCCTTCGGTGGCCACGTGCTCTCCCACGACTTCGTGGAGGCGGCCCTGATCCGGCGCGCCGGCTGGAGCGTGACCATGCTGCCGGCGCTGCCCGGCTCCTATGAGGAGAGCCCGCCCTCGCTCATCGATGTCGCCGTGCGCGACCGGCGCTGGGCGCAAGGCAACCTCCAGCACAGCCGCATCATCGGCACGGCGGGCCTGGCCGCCGCCTCCCGTCAGCACTTCGCCACCGGCATCGCCGGCTACGTCGCCTCGCCCCTCTGGCTCGCCCAGCTCGTGGTCGGTATCGCCCTGGTGCTCCAGACCGCCTACGTCCGTCCGGAATACTTCACCTCCGAGTTCGGGCTCTACCCGGTCTGGCCGCGCTTCGACCCCGTGCGCGCGCTCCAGCTCTTCGGCCTGACCATGGGCATCCTGCTCGCCCCGAAGTTCCTGGGCCTCTTCCTCGCGCTCATCGACGGGCCCGTGCGCCGGGCCTGCGGGGGCGGTATCCGCCTCGTCCTGTCGAGCCTGATCGAGATCCTGCTCTCGGCGCTCATCGCCCCCATCGCGATGCTGATCCAGTCCGGATCGGTGTTCCAGATCCTGCTCGGGCGCGACACCGGCTGGAACCCGCAGCGCCGCGACGACGGCTCGATCCCCTGGGGCGACATCGTGCGCCGCCACCGCTGGCACATGGCGCTGGGGCTGGTCACCGGCGTGGCGGCCTTCGCCATCGCCACCTCGCTGTTCCTCTGGATGTCGCCCACCATCCTGGGCCTCGTGCTCGCGATTCCCATCTCCTGGGCGAGCGGCCAGCTCGGCCTCGGGCTTGGCCTGAAGCGCCTCGGCCTGCTGATGACCCCGGAGGAGCGTGCCCCCCCCGCCATCGCGGCGCAGGCCGGGGTGCTGGCCCGCCGCAACGCCGAGGCCGGCCTCGACGACGCGGACGCGCTCACCGCCCTCCACGCCGACCCGGACCTCGCCCGGGCCCACGCCGCGATGCTGCCCGAGGCCGCCCCGCGCCCGCGCGGGGCCATCGACCCCGACCAGGCGCTGGCCCAGGCCAAGGTGGTGGAGGCGGACGGCATCGCCGAGGCCCGGGCCTGGCTCACCCCTAAGGAGCGCATGGCCCTCCTCCACGACCGCGCCCTCCTCGACCGCCTCGGGCGGCTGGCACCTTGACCGGACGCGGCCGCCCCGGAAACGCTCTTTGGACGAAGGCGCGGCGCGAGGCCGCGATCCGCCGGACGAAAGAGTTTTCGATATGAGGCGTCTTGCATCCCGCGCGGCGACGGCCGCTGTTCTGGCCCTCGCTCTCGGAGCGTCGGCGCGCGCGGGGGCCGGGGACGGAGCGGACGCGACCCGGGTGATCGCCCAGGTCGATGCGGCGGACTGCGACGGCCTCTGGACCGAGCGCAACGCGATCTTCAAGGCGGCCGGCTATTGCTTCCGCTCGCCACGGGGCATTCGGACTTTCGGGAATGCCGGCTGTCGGTTCGACGACGAGGCGGATGTGCCGTTGTCGGCCCGCGAGCGGGAGCGGGTCGCCCGGATCCGCGCGACGGAGCGCCGCTTCGGCTGCACGCCGTAGCGATCGATCCTTCGGGGCATCGGCAAGCTTTACCAAAGCACGGACCGGCTTTGTCCGGCAGAAGGACAGTCTTGCGAGCGTACGCCGCGCTCCTGGCAAAAAGATCGGAACCCATCTGGACGCGACCTGTTGGTCCTTCAACGACGAAACGAAGGAGACAACGATGCGTAAGCTCACCCTCATCTCCGCCGTGACGCTCTCGCTCGGGGCTCTTGGTGTGACCGGTGCCCAGGCTCAGGGGTATGGCTACGGCGGTTACCGCGATGGTGGTTACGGCCGGGGCTACGACCGTGGCATCGACCGCGGGTATGACCGTGGCCGCGACTACGATCGCCGTGGCGGCCGCCGTGGGCTCTCGACCGGCGCGGCCGTGGGTCTCGGCATCGCGGGCGTGGCTGCGGGAGCCGCTGCCGCCGGTGCCTATGACCGTGGCGGTAACGGTTATTACGGCCGCGGCTACTGACCCCTGCCCACCCTGATTCGACAGTTTCGCGCCCTGCCCCGCGCTGCGGGGTAGGGCATTCGCCTGTATCCGCCCTTCTTTCCGACCGATGGAGACTCCATGAAGACCATCCTGATTCCGGCTCTCGGTGCCGCTCTCCTCAGCCTGTCCGCCGTCGCGGCCTCTGCCCAGGCCGTGCGTGAGCCGACCCAGCCCGGCGGCACCGTCGTCCAGCCGCAGCCGAACACCACGGGCAACGATCCGAGCGTGTCGGTGTCCCGTGGCGCGACCGGGGCCAGCACGGTGACCACCGATTCCGCGGCGGGCGGCAATGCCAGCAAGCCGGAGCAGGCTGTGCCGAACAGCAGCGCCGGCGGCAGCAGCCGCTGAGACTCTCTCTCTTTGATTCAATGATCCCTGTCGCCCGCCCGGCCCCAGCCGTGGCGGGCGGCTCTCGTCTGCGCGCGACGTGTCAGCAATCCTCGATCAGGGCCTCGACGGCCCGGATCCGATCCTCGAGGTCGCCGATCTGCTGAAGCAGACGTCGGGAGGGAGTTTTCTCCTTCGCCTCGGCGTCTCGGATTAGCCGTTCCTGCGCGACCCGCTGCGTCCTCGCCGCAACGGTCCAGTCCCATCGGCACCGCACGCTCGCGGGTCTTGGGTAACGCGTCTTGGGTAAGAGGGGAGCGCTTCGTCTAAGCTCCGCCCTTGCGGGGGTTGAAGTCTTTGGAAATCCCCGGACGGTTCAAACTGGCGGAAGGGGTGTCCGTTATACCAGGGTCCAGATAGGTCCCTACGTGTCCGCGGGTCCCATATAATTCAGTGACTTAGACCCCAAATCAGCTACCGAAGTCCGTCAACATCCGCTACGATCCACGTAACTTGTTGGGGTAAATGTTGGGGTTGTGGAATGGCACGCGCCGTGAAGAAGCTGAGCGCGAGAGCGGCCGCTACGCTCGCAGTTCCTGGCCGGCACTCCGACGGTGATGGCCTTTACCTCGTTGTGGATGCGAGTGGCGCTAGGCGCTGGCTCTTCCTCTTCCGCTGGCAGGGCAAGCTGAAGGAGATGGGGCTTGGCAGCTTGTCCGCCGTCTCCCTGTCCGAGGCCCGCGAGAAAGCCGCCGCAGCACGTCAGATCCGCAAGTCCGGCAAGAACCCAATTGAGCATCGTAGGAACGCCAGAGAGGAGCGGCTTACCGCTGTCACCTTCGGCACCTTTGCCGAGGAGGTGGTGAGGTCCCTGTCCCAGGGCTTTCGCAATGACAAGCACAAGGCGCAATGGTCCTCTACGCTGAAGACCTATGCAGGGCCCCTCTACGACAAGCTCATTGACGAAATCAGCACCGCCGACGTTCTGCACGTCCTCACGCCCATTTGGCAGACCAAGAGCGAGACAGCTTCACGCCTACGCGGACGCATTGAGCGTGTGCTGGATGCAGCCAAGGCGAAGGGCCTGCGAACAGGCGAGAACCCGGCGCTCTGGCGCGGTCACCTCGACAAGCTGCTGCCGGCGCGCCGAAAGCTGACGCGCGGTCACCATGCTGCCATGCCTTTCGAGGACGTGCCCGCGTTCATGGCGGACCTGCGATCCCGCAACGCCTTAGCTGGCCTCGCCTTGCAATTCTGCATCCTAAACGCCTCGCGCTCTGGTGAGGTCCTGGGGGCCCGCTGGAGTGAGATCGATCGAAAAACGAAGGTTTGGACGCTACCGGCGATGCGCATGAAGGCCGGCATTGAGCATCGTGTGCCACTCACCGATGCGGCGCTTACAATTCTCGATCAGGCCGAAGTGGTCAGGTGTAGTGAGTACGTGTTCCCCGGCCAGAAGCAGAGCCGGCCGCTATCCATTATGGCTATGGAGATGATGCTGCGACGCATGAAGGTGGAAGTGACGGTGCACGGGTTCCGCTCCTCATTCCGAGACTGGGCTGGCGAATGCACAGCTTTCCCGCGTGAAATCGCCGAGACGGCATTAGCGCATGTTGTCGGTGACGCTACTGAGCGAGCCTATAGGCGAGGCGATGCCTTAGAAAAGAGGCGCACTATGATGGAGGCGTGGAGCGCTTATGTAAGCATCTTTGAACCGGTAAGCATACCTCTTAACGCCACAGAGTTCAAATAACTAAAATAATACTAACATTGATAGTCAATCCGACAATATATTGCCTTATTTTCTAAAATATCTAATCTATATGTCAATTGTTTACATAAACGAGAGCTGCTTTGAAAATACGCCCCCCAAGAGCCAATAAAGGAACAGTGTTTACAATAAGGGCCGGCGTTCCGATCCCTAAGCCAGCTACTGGGAAAAATAGGCCCAAGCACCTATGCCCAGTTGATAGACTGCTAATCCAAAGGGCCCTCAATATTTTGGAAAAAGAGCCTTACGTCTGCAAATCTGCCGCAGTTGATCGCGCGATTAAGGATATAGGACCGCCAAAAGATGTTTGTTCTCACGTAAAAGAAAAATGTAAAGCAAGAGGAAATGGGATTATTAGTCCACGGCGCCATCACACCGAACGAGTGTGGCTTTGTGGAAATAGTTACGAAGCAATCATCGATCGAATAGTAGGGCATTTGGAAAAACATCTTTAGTTTTTAAAAAACAATTATATTTATCTAGCCGATGACAACCGAGTGGAGTGGACCCCATTTTGCTGGACAGGCGGCGATTGCGTTTAGGCACTGAGCCTGATGAACTCGCGTGGGGAGCGGAATTTTAATCCCGAGTGCGGGTGGACCTCGCAATAGTCCTCGATCCAGGCGGGGAGCAAGGCAAGGATCGTGTCGGCGTCGGGTAGGATCGTCACCCGAGCATAGTCGCGTTTGAGCGTTTTGACGAAGGCCTCCGACATGCCGTTCGACTCCGAACTACGGACGGGCGTGAAGAGCAGCCTCAGGCTGAGGGCACGGGCCGTGTCGGCTGTGTCTTTGGCGATGTAGGCACTGCCGTTGTCGGACAGCCATTCGACGGTATGGGTCACCTTGGTCGCGCCAAAGCGGCGCTCGACGGCCGTGACCATGAGGTCTCGAACCATCACGCCGGAGACGCCAGCATTGGCGACTGCCGACCAGGCGATGATCTCGCGGTCGCACGCGTCGAGTACGAAGAGGATGCGTACGACTTCTCGGTTGCGGGCGTGGATCTCCAGATGGTCCGAGCACCACCGAGTGTTCGAGCGCAGCGCGATGACGATGCCGTCGTGAGTTCGGCTGGGGCAGGATGCCGTATGGCGTTCGAGCGTCATGCCCTGGTGCTGCATGATCCGCAGCACCCGCTTGGCATTGACGGTGGGCATCCTAGCGCTCCTGGAGGGCAAGGGCGTGGCTCTGCGCATCGTGAACCTGGGCGTGGATATCGCTACGCCGACCGGCAAGCTGATGCTCAACGTCCTCGGCGGCGTGGCGAAGTTCGAGCGGGAGATGATGCTGGAGCGCCATCGGGAGGGCATTGCTAAGGCGAAGAGCGGAGGAGCCTACAAGGGCCGCAAGCCGACCGCCCGGGCCAAGGCGGATGAGGTGAAGGCACTGGCGGCAACGGGTTTGAGCATGAGTACCATCGCCACCCAGCTCGGGATCGGCAAGGGGTCTGTGCATCGGGCATTGAGCGCCAAGGAGGCGTGAGCGGGGCCGCCGGGTTTCCCAAGCGGCCCCTCAATTCTTTTGGCGACTATGTATCTTGCAAACCCGCAAGTGCGCACATACTACTTTGAGTGGATTTTGATAGAGATGCTATGCCGCCCTCTCCCACGACCCACACCATCACCTCGCTCGCAGAGTTTCTCGATGTAATCGGGTCCCTCCCAACTCAGCCTAGGGGGTTTTATACATTCCGTGGTGAACGCAATTCGGCTTGGAGCGTTGCGCCAGGCATTATGAGGCCGAACAGAAAAAAACTTCTTACCCATGAGAGGGACGCCGTTCGAGAACTGTTATCTGTTCATCCGAATGAATTCATAAACGACATTAGCATGTTTGATAAGCTAGTCCGGATGCAGCATTATGGTCTTCCGACGCGGCTACTAGATGTAAGCGCCAATCCATTGGTAGGTTTATTCTACGCAACTGGTACAGTTGATCGCAAATTGGAGGCCCCCACGGATGGGAAAGTTTTTTACATACGCGTACCTGATATTAGAAGAAAGTATTTTGATAGCGATGCAGTAAGCTGCATAGCAAATCTTGCTAATATGTCTGAAGCGGAAAAATCGGTTCTTAATTCGAATAGAACAGGGTCGGTAGCGCAATTTAAGCTCTTAGATGAAACGGATAGGTTAGTTCAGTTCATTCGCGCGGAAAAGCCCTCGTTCCGTTCTATGGTCAATCCAAGAGACTTGAACCGTATTTGGTACGTAGTTCCTAAACTCAACAATCGTAGAATTATAGCGCAGAATGGAGCTTTCTTGATCTTCGGCTTCTCAGCGACGCCAGCGCGACCGATTCTAAATCCTATACAATTCAAATCAATAATAGTTCCAGCGGGAAGAAAGTCAGCAATAAGAAAGGAACTCGCGATGCTTGGAATTACCAAGGGATCTCTATTTCCGGAAATTGATTATGCCGCTGATCATATCGTCGAACGATACAAATAAAGGCGCGAAAACTAAATAAGTTAGATTTTTGGTCCCGGCATTTGGTGGAGCGGGCTTGACCTGAAGCGACTGGGCTCGGCGGACCATGCCTTGCAGATAGCCTCGTAGGGCGTGAGACCTCGCAGGGTCTTGAGGCGACGGCCAAAGTTGTAGGCGCTGACGAAGTCGGCCAGATGGGCACGAAGCTGCTCATGGCTGTCGTAGTGGTAGCGCTTGACCGTCGCGTCCTTGATCGTGCGGTTCATTCGCTCGACCTGCCCATTCGTCCAGGGGTGCCGCGGCTTGGTCAGGCGATGGTCGATATCGTTGCGGGCACAGGCGGACTCGAAGCTGTGAGCTCGGAAGGTCTCTCCAGCTGCAATCGCTTCCTTGATGATGGAGGCGGCCGAGGCAACGTTGCCGGGTGTCGTGAAGTGGGTGCCATTGTCGGTGAGCACCGTGTGCACCTTGTAGGGCACCGCCTCGATAAGGTGCCGGAGGAAGTCGCCGGCAACCCGCCGCGCGGCCTTCTCATGAAGCTCAACGAAGGCGAACTTGGTCGTGCGGTCGATGGCGTCAAGCAGGTAGAGCCGCCCTTCCGCCGTGTGGACCTCAGCCAGATCGATGTGGAAGTAGCCCAGCGGATAAGCCTTGAAGCGCGAGCGCTTGGGCTTGTCGCCGTCGACCTCCGGCAATCGGCTGATGTCGTGTCGCTGGAGGCAGCGATGAAGCGAGGAGCGGGTCAGGTGTGGGATCGTGGCCTGGAGCGCGTAGAGGCAGTCGTCGAGGGGCAGGAGTGTGTGACGCCGAAAGGCGACCACCACCGCCTCGTCCTCGGGTGACAGCACCGTCGAGCGAGGATCCTTCGGCCCCGTGCGCTGGTCGGCGACCAAGGTCCGCTTCTTCCACTTGGCAACCGTCTTTGGATTGATCCCGTAGCGCTTCGAGAGGGCCCTCAGGCTCGCTTGACTATGCTGGATCGCTCGACGGACCGCCTCAGTCGTCGTGGCGCTTACGTGGAGAACCTGTCCCATAGCACGTCCATCCATGCAACGGCGATCGTACCACCACACCGCGGGACCAAAAATCTAATGGGCGACATCGCCCGCCCGCCCAGGTCCGGGCGGCCGCCGACCGTATCGAGGACGCCGCGGCCCCCGTCACCGCGCCTGTCGCGACTGCCGGAATTCCGGCAGCGTCGGACAACGGCGGGGCCTACTCCATCACGACGTTGGCCGACATGACCGGCTACCACAGGGACACGATCTCAGACTGGACCCGGCGGAAGGAGAACCCCTCCCGGTCGTCAGGGGGTATAGAAATGGTCAACATCGTAGACCACCAGTGACCAGCAAAGCGCTGGACCCATGGTCGTACGCAGTTGGAGGGGGTAGCGGTCATTTTGCAGAAGCGCCATAATTACCTTTTTTATAACCGACAAGCCCAATGTAATTGGGCAAGATTAGTCAATTTGATTGATTCGGACCATATGGAAACTTCAAAGGTATTCGAATTTATCATTTACTTGATCAAATTATCCGCACCGGCAATCGTTTCATACACTTGCCTTTGTTCGCAGGCGGGCATGCAATCTAACCTCTCCAGAATCCGATTAACTGCAGATAATTCGGCGGGTCTCAACTCAAATCCCAAGGATTGAAGTGTTAGTGAGGGGTCGTCAGCAAATACCCGTCTAAAATCTATATTTGAAACGCATTTTCCGACAACCTGCCTAACAGCGCTAGAGTACATAGGCGATTCTCGGTGCGTGTTCATAATCTCACTCCAAATGAGTGCATTTTGTTGATAATGCGCTGGCCAGCAACTGCCATAATTTCCCTTTCCAATAGTTTCACCCTCTGCATCTTATCGCAGAAATCTTGCGTATCGTATCTATAAAACGGAGCGCCAATTAGAGGCTCAGATTGAATCACCGCAAATACCTCTTCAAAATTATCTCCTCTTGACGATCCAGACATGCCATCTGGCACCAGCAACAACGGAACATTTTTATCGAGCAACAATGTAGAGCCATAACAATTGTAAATATCTGTGCCGGCGGATGGTGACAAAAGGTGAAGCTGAGGAGTAATAGGCCAAGTCGTTTCGTAAGCGAGCAGGTCTTCGCAAACTTCGATTGTCTTCATAAATGCATCAAATGTTTCGAACGGAAAGCCCCACATGAATGACGCCGTGACTGGAAAGAACTCGGCAGCTTTTTTAACAACTTCGATGGCTTCTTTTATCACGATCCCCTTACTGATCCTGCCGAGGAGATCATCGCTACCAGAGTCCAAACCAAAAAAGACCCGATTACAGCCCGCCTCTGAGAGGAACGACATCTGACGTTCGCTTAGGGTATCGGCGCGGGAAAAAATCGAGAAGCTAATTCTAATGCCTCTTTCTCGAAGACCATCGCAAAAACCGGAAAGATGACGCTGGTCTATTGTGAATGTGTCATCCAATATTGCTACATCATTAGATCCGATCGCGCGCATACCATCGGCCAAACTGTTTAAAGCCGTTTCAATACGCGCTCGCGTCACCCGCCGTCCCATAAATGACGTGATCTCACAAAACGAGCAGGAGAAGGGGCACCCTCTCATGGTGGAGAGCGGAACAACCTCATAGGCTCGTTTTCCGCACCAACTCCACGCAGGTGGTGCGATTTCGTTTAGATCCTCTCGAAGCGTTTGCCCGTGACCAATGACCCGCCCTTCTAAGTCCCTCGAAAAGATGCCAGCCGTATGACATACGTTGGGGGCACTTGCTAAGATCTCGCGTATTGCTTTTTCACCTTCTCCTACAACAATGGCATGCAGCGATGGCAGTCGCTTCATCAAAGCCTCCGCGACACCCACAACTCCTGGACCGCCTAAAACAATCTTTGCCTTCAGATCGCTACCTAATCTATCGAGAGCGGCAATCAACACCGGAAGAGCATCGTTGAAAACACTAATACCAAGATACTCTGTCCTCGTCTTCTTCAAGATTTTTACTAAACTCTCAACAGAGAAAAGAGAAATTGAGGCATCCTTCTGAGTATCGATGAGTTCCCAATTGTGACCGGAACGCTCAAGTGCACCCGCCAAACTCAGGGCGCCTAACGGCGGCATGCGGCCACGGTCTCTTCCAAATCGCAAAGAAATCAGCGTGATATCGGCCATGTTAATCATGCTCACTTTTGATATGTAAGTAGCCGTTGAGCGCCTCAGTATAAAAACAATCTTTCAACTCGATGCCATCGCGTTCGCGACGTTGTTTGAGCTTTCTGAACGTTTCCCTATCAAAAAGACATCCGATAAACTTAACGTTGTGAAATCTTACCCCTCTAGAAAGAATAGCTTGCGTTAAATCAACTGAATATAGGTCCATATTATCGATTTCCCTGCGAAGAAAGACTCCTCGTAAATTGCTATGAATGTATACACGTTTCTGGCCTGGCAGCATGTCAAACACCTCCCAGTAACAAAGCAAAGAAATGACATTGCTGAGTGCCATAGTCTCCCGCGAATCACCCAGCATAAGGACTTCGTGCACTCTCCAAAGAGTTCTCACAAGGTAAGTTTCGGCATATCCAAACTTCGAGAGATATAGCCACTCCCAAGTTTGTTCATCCTGTATAAGCTTGATGCACTCTTTTATTCTTAATGCATCATCATGCCCGGTCTGAGTAACACTGCCCAACTCCTGGAGCTTGATTGCCCACTCCCGAACCTGCTTGGCAGTCTCATATAGCACGTTATTGAAGTCGATGATGCTGCGGTCGGCCAGGTGACCAACTAACATAGCGGGAGATACCGGCGCGCTGCGGTATGCATCCAAAAAGATGCCGAGTTTCCTATGGCTTCCTTCCTCGAATATGCAAATACCTTTGCCTTTAAATTCATTCCTCCAACGGGCGATTTCATTTTCTTGGATGCTCATCGTTATCGAACATCCTCGAACCTCCGGAATGAGTTTCGTGGGGGCAAGTTCAGGAACAGGATCCCCGTCGCATAGGTCATCAATTAAGACTACTATGCTAAATTTCCGCCTTTTTATGAGATCCGCGAGAAACTTTAGGAATTTTTTTAAATATTCATCCGTATTTTCTCTCAGTCTGATTGCGATTCGCCGAACCGCTGGAATTAGATGGTCAATTATTATAGGTTCATTGTCCGTTTTGTTTTCTAAATACTGCTGCATCGATGTACGGATTAGATCTTCCTGTTCTATATCCATCAGATTGTTTTGAGAAATGAGCAAATATATATCCAGTATCTTGATTTTTGAGTACCTTTGAATGTATTTGTAAAAGAAAGTACTTTTGCCCATACCAGCAGCCCCTCTAACCATCAGGAGATTAGAAAGACGAAGCAGCTCGTTCTGGGCTAGCAAGGCGATCAAATCATGGTTGTTGCCGCTGTCGTAGTATTGCTCTGGTGCGCCAGCTTTCTCAAATCTCCAGCGATCAATTGTAGGGGTGCCTTCTCGAAGAATGTTCCGAAGGTACTCCGATGCTCGTATGAAATCGATAATCCATGGTCGGTCACCTTCGACTACTGGATTTTGGTCAAGCCTGCGCTGATCGAGCGAATCTGTAAAAGCGACCGCGGAAACGCCGAGCCACTGAATAACTTTGAACGCCAAATCCTCTGAAACTGACCCTCCGCTGATCAGGCGGCTGATTGATGAAGGGTTGATGTTCAATTTTTTCGCAAGGGTACTACGTATAAACCCTTTGCCAATCATCGCCTGGCAAATTAAGGCACCAAATTCCTTCTTATGATCCTTATTTGACCATATCATACTTAGTGATATTCTCTCTCCGGCTTCCTCTGCCATATATTTTTATTCCTTTATGCGATTTGTTATTCGACATTTTTTTAAGCGGTTGGTTATATATAATTTTCACTTAAGATTCATTATCGCTACATGATCGCATGTTGAGTTATTCCCAGACCTAAGCTTTTTGATGCTTGCCTAAGGCGCGCTTAAAAATCCGCCTAAGCTATATTGAGCTCAAAACGACTCTTGACCTTGTTTTGAATTAAAGCCGAGCTCCAGCATGGTTCTGCACAGCGGTGCATGAAACTGCACGGGGTTGCAAGGCTGTGCACGGTCCAACGTGACATCGTTTGGGATTCGGGCTCAGATCCGTTCACCGACGTCGGGCTTAAAATAAATAACACTTCGCAAAAACAGGATACTGGACATGACCAAGCGGAAAACTGACAAAGCGCTCATTCGTGCTCGTCGGCAAACTGGCATGAGTATCAAAGTTGGACCGTTCTTTTTGCAGAGCAGGGGGCCGATAGCTGTTCTGGCAGCTGCTTTCATTATCATGGCCTACTTATCCGTGGCCTACACGCCGATGTCCTTGCCGGAGGGGATGACGGGCGTCGCGGCATCCGTGGCTTAAGATGCTACTTCGACTGCTCTCGCGGTCAAGCAATTCGCGCGCTAGTGCGATTACGACTATAAACAGGTTTGAACTCCATTTTGTCGCTGCGGCTTCTCAGAAGCGTCCGCCCCGGTCGAGCTGAACTTCGACCGGGGTTAGATATGCTTTGCCGTCTCCAAGACTTGTAAGTTTTACACGTTGTAATTCTGACGCTGCAAGGCGCCAGTCACGTTCTGAATGCCAATGAGAAAATTTTTTGGAAGCGCACGCCGGCCAGTTCGAATGGCTGCCAGATTCGCAGGGTCATAGCCAATCCGACGCGCAACTTGCGTCAAGCCGTCTCTGTCGATCTCACTGATCAGCTGTGCGAGTGCGCAGGAACGTTCCTCGTCCTTCTCTTGCAATCTCGTCAAAAGCGCCGCAAGCCTTGGACCGACCTTGTCGTGTATGCGGCGGCCCGAGCCTACATGCTGCTCGGCCAGCAGCCGCCGCAACGTTTCACGCGAGTTCGCGAGCGCCTCCGCCAATGTCCGCTCACCCGTTTGGGATCGCGCGCTCAGCAGCTCATCGATCAGGTCTGCCCGGCCATCCAACGCGCTACCGTAGTGACAGCTGCTTGCAGATCGCGGCCGGTGAAGAACTGCTCTTCCCAGCGGTTGGCTTCCTTCCCGATGTACGTGCTGCCGAGAACCACAACGTGTCGGCGCAACGTAGTGCCGGCGTCGAGTGAACGGCCGTTCCAAAACTTCGATTCGGCATGCAGATGGTATTGCGCGAGCACGGTAGCGTAGGTCGCCAGCTCGCTGGCCTGTACCGTTTCACCTGAGTTTTGATCAAATGCAGCGGATGCAGAACAAGCAGGATCACGATCGAATGGGTCGCGTCCCTTAGCGTGGTGTAGCTCGCTGAGGGGCACCACGATCACCGGCTTGGGCCGGATCGGTCAGGCCGCCAGGGTGGGCAGGCTGACGAGGGGATCATCGCCGATTGGGGCGATGCTTTCCAGGGTCATGTAGCGGGATCGCTGGACGGCCCACTCGTCGTTCTGTTCGAGCAGGATCGCGCCGACGAGGCGGGTGATGGCGGCTTCGTTGGGGAAGATGCCAACGACCTCGGTCCGGCGTTTGATCTCGCCGTTGAGGCGCTCCAGCGGATTGGTCGAGTGCAGCTTGACCCGGTGTGCTGCCGGGAAGCTCATGTAGGCCAACACATCGGGTTCGGCCGTGTCCATCAAGGTCGCGAGCTTGGGCACCTTGGGGCGGAGTTGATCGGCAACCTTGCGCCACTGCACCTTGGCCGCCTCGGCGTCGTCCTGGGCGAAGGCGGTGGCGATGAAGGCCGACACGACACGCCGCCCGCTGCGGCCGGCATGGGCGAGCACGTTGCGCATGAAGTGGACGCGGCAGCGTTGCCAGGTCGCGTTCATCACCTTGGCCACCGAGGCCTTGATGCCCTCGTGGGCGTCCGAGATCACGAGCTTGACGCCGCGCAGGCCGCGCCGGGCAAGCTTGCGCAGAAAGTCCGTCCAGAACGTCTCGGCCTCGGACGGGCCCACGTCCATGCCGAGGACTTCGCGCCGACCGTCACTGTTGACGCCGACCGCTATGATGACGGCGACCGAAACGATGCGGCCCTCGCTCCTAACCTTCACGTAGGTCGCGTCGATCCAAAGATACGGCCACTCGCCCTCGATGGGACGGTCGAGGAACGCGCCGACCCGTTCGTCGATCTCCTGGCACAGGCGCGAGACCTGGCTCTTCGACACGCCGGTGCCGCCCATCGCCTGCACGAGGTCGTCCACGAAGCGGGTCGAGATACCCTGGATGTAGGCTTCCTGGATCACTGCCGTGAGCGCCTTCTCGGCCATGCGGCGCGGCTCCAGGAAGCCGGGGAAGTACGAGCCCTTGCGCAGCTTCGGGATGCGCAGTTCGACCGTGCCGGCCCGCGTCTGCCAGTCTCGGTCACGGTACCCATTGCGCTGGACCAGTCGCTCGGCGCTCTTCGCGCCGTGGGCCGCGCCGGTCAGGCCGCCCACCTCCAGCTCCATCAGTCGCTCGGCTGCAAAACCGATCATCTCGCGCAGCAGATCGGCGTCGGCACTCTTCTCCATCAGCCCGCGCAGGGCCATGATCTCGTCGGTCATCGGAGGTCTCTCGGGTTCGAGGTTGGTCGTCGCAACCCGACCCTACCCGGCAACCGCCGATGACCACCCCTCAGCTACACCACCGCCTGGGACACGACCGAGCTTCGCGCCGACAGGCGGCCAAGCGCTTCGGGGTCGGCCCATCCAGCGCGATCCGCTGGCATGAACGCTTCCAGGCGGAGGGTGCGATCGCACCCCGGCCCTCGTGCGAGCAGCGAACCGCACCGGCCATCGAAGCGCACGCTGAGCGGATCCTTCAGGTCGATCGGGAGCAGCCGCAGGCCTTCCTGCCCGAGGTGTGTGTTATCCTGGCCGAGCAGGGTGTCCGCACGAGCGTCAGCGGGCTGTGGCGGTTCTTCGCCCGGCATTGGATCACCCGTAAAAGGGGCTGTCTACGCGGCCGAGCAGGAGCGTCCGGACGTGAGAGCCGCACCAGAGGCGTGGTTCGAGGGTCAACTCGACCTCGACCCCGATGCCGTTGTCTTCATCGACGAGACGGCGACCGCCACAAACATGGCCCGCACCTACGGTCGGGCTCCACGCGGCGAGCGCTGCCGGCTCCGCGTGCCCCAAGGCCATTACAAGACCACCACCGTCACCGCCGCCCTGCGCACCAGCGGTTTGGTCACCACCACCTTGTTCGACGGGGCGACCAACGGCACGCGCTTCCGCGCCTACGTCACCGACACCCTGGTCCCGGTGCTGAAGCCGGGTGACACCGTCATTCTCGACAACCTGCAATCCCACAAAGTCGTCAGCGTGCGCGAAGCCATCGAGGCGGCCGGCGCGCGGCTCCTCTACCTCCCGGCCTACTCGCCCGACTTAAACCCGATCGAGCAGGCCTTCTCAAAGCTCAAGGCGCTGCTGCGCACCGCCGCTGCCCGAACTGTCCCAGACCTTTGGGCAGCCATCGCCCGGGCCTTCGCAGCCTTCACTCCAGCGGAATGCCGCAACTACATCGCCGCCACCGGATACGAGGCTTATGACCCAACCTAAACGACAAGAGCTCTAGTGCTTTCAAAGTTCACTGAAGAGCTGGAACTGTCTGATTCAAGGCAATCATAGAAAGACACTTCAATCTGAGCCTTATACACCGCTCGTCCACGCAAGGGCGTCGGCGTATGTTCGCATCCTCAGCCAAACAAAGGAGCGGACAATGACGTTAACCGAAGCAATCTACCTTAGTCCAACCAAGCACGCTTACAGTATAAAAGATTTCGTAGAATCCTTCTCTATCGGAAGGTCACGGCTGTATGAAGAAATTAAAGATCGTAGAATCTCGATTATTAAAGTTGGGTCGCGCACCATTATCTCCCATGAAGAAGCGATGCGTTGGCTAAGAAACCTGCAGGATAACTCCGTCAATTCTATTGGGAGGCGGTAACATGAACTCCAGTTTCATATCCGTCTCGTCACCAAATCCAGCTCACCGCGAAGACAAGCTTTTCTTTGATGCGCATCCTGAGCGCGCTTTTCGGGCACGCCCCTACATGAGTGGCGATGCGCCGTTCCTCGAATCCGTTTCTCTCTTCGCTGCCCAGAATGATCTGCTCTCAGGCGAAATTTCTCTCGTGATCATCAAGCGCATCCAGGGAGGACGCGCCCGACGCCTGTTTGCTGTCTCGCAGTGGCCGCCACTCGATACTGACGAAGAAATTCGAAATTTTCTGCAGTTTTTGAACGTCAACCCGGATACTTTCGTGGGAAGGCAGCGTGATGAACAATAATCTCTCAGTTGCCACTGCTTTTGCGCAGAATGGCGTGAAAACCTTTCCATGCCGGGAAGACAATTTTCGGGAAGGTAGCGTAAAAAGTCCTTACACGCGAAACGGTTTTCACGCCGCGAGTTGCTCTGAAAGTCAAATATATCAATGGTCAACCGCATACCCTAACGCAATTTACGGCCTGCCTTGCGCTCTGAATAATTTATTTGTTTTAGATGCGGACAGACATGGCAAGACGGATGGCGTTCAATCGCTCATGACGCTGTTCAAGTATTTTGCTTTTGATTGGCGCAGTGTACCTGTTGTAAAGACGCCGCGCGACGGTTTGCACGTCCTTTTTGCTCGTCCGACCAATCTTGGACGCACAAAAGGAATTTTATCTCTCGGGATCGACGTTCGAGACAACGCCTATATTATCGCGCCCTGTACCATTTTGCCCGACGGCCGACAATACGAACTCATCGGAGGTACAGTGTGTCAGCTTGCCAGTGCGATCGCGAATGGCAAGCTGTTGACGATGCCTGCCTGGCTGATAGCCGCAAGTGCACAAACTACTCCGTCAGAAAGAGCAACGCAGGCCGCCCTAGGCCGAGGAGCTACAGAACGCCAGATCCAAGGACTTATTGCAGTAGTGAGTAAGGCCGCCGTAGGCGGTCGAAATGCAGCACTGCACTGGGCGTCATGTCGGGCGGGAGAACTTGTTAGTCGGCAGGCTGCCTGCGCTCACACATTATCGACAATGCTGAATCAGGCGGGGATTTCTGCAGGTCTAAGCGATCGCGAAGCCAGAAATACGGTTTCGAGTGGCATGCGTGCGGGCATGGCGGGCGTGCGCCATGGCAGGTGATACGCAATTCTCGTTAGGCGGCAATTCGCACATCACGAGCCATTCGTCGCTCGACACAGTGCACCTACCTTTTGAGGGTTCTGAGGGTGCCCGTACTACCAGCATTCCTGCGAGCATGTCCGCTGAGTGTGCGTCCTCGATTCCTGGCCCAAATTGGGGCGAACCCGTGCCGCTACCTACGGGGCTTGCGGCAGTGGCGCAGCTGGATCCAGGATGCCTGCCTCGCACGATTGCGCCGTGGATCATGGATATTTCTGACCGAATGCAATGCCCGCCCGACTTCCCAGCGGCAGCTGCGATTGTTGCAATGGGTTCGGTTCTCGGCCGACAAATTGGTATCCGGCCGAAGTGCCTAGATAACTGGACTGAAGTTGCAAACCTTTGGGGATTGATCGTTGGCCGTCCGGGCACGATGAAATCTCCGGCAATGAACGAGGCATTAGGTCCACTCAGACGCTTAGAAGCGAAGGCACGCGACGAGCATCTGGAAGCGCTTACATCTTACGAACGCGAAGCTAACATCCACAAACTGCGCAAAAACGCAGCCGAAGAGTACGCAAAGAAGAAATTTAAGATAAGTCCAAATGCCACATTAGACGTTGAGATCCCTGCCGAACCAGATACTCCTAAGGCTAAGCGTTTCATAGTTAGCGATGCAACATACGAAGCTTTAGGCGCCATACTAGTGAACAACCCTAATGGTATATTAGCCTTTCGAGACGAACTCGTAGCATTGTTAAAAACCTTAGATAAGGAGGAATATGCGGCTGCGCGTGGTTTTTTTCTCTCCGCGTGGGATGGCAAACAAGGCTATACTTTCGACCGCATCGGTCGCGGCCACCAGCACATTGAGTCGGTCTGTGTCTCGATGTTGGGTTCGACCCAGCCTGGTAAGCTGGCGACGTACATCGGTCGTGCATTGAAGGGAGGCGACGGAGACGATGGAATGATCCAGCGCTTTGGCGTCCTGACATGGCCGGATCAAGGACAAGAATGGAGAAATGTCGACCGTCTACCAGATAGCTCAGCGAAAGAACTTGTTCACAAGGTTTTCGATTGGCTTTCGCGACCGAACTGGGCTCATGTGCAACCTTCGATAAATCCAGACGACAACAGTCGTTATCTTAGTTTCGACCCTCAGGCGAGCGAGCTATTTATCGCTTGGCTAGGCGATCTGGAGTCTGAGCTACGCTCCGGCATTCTCCATGTATCATTGGAAAGTCATTTCGCTAAATATCGCAAATTGGTTCCGGCTTTAGCTTTGATCAATCACATGGCAGATGGGCAGAGCGGGTTCATTACGACTGCATCATTGGAACGGGCAATCGGTTATGCGACCTATCTCAAGACACATGCGAAGCGTGCATACAGCGCAGGTTTGAGAAGTGAAGCGACCGCTGCAGCAGCGATCCTATCCCGAATCCGAAAAGGCGAATTGGCAGACGGCTTTACTCTTAGGGAAATCCATCAACGTGATTGGTCAAATCTAACGGATAGAGACCAGATTAAATCTGGTCTGGATATGCTATTAGACTATGAATGGCTAAGGTATACTGAAATAAGCACTGGCGGTCGGCCAAAAGGCATTTATAGCATCAATCCAACGGGGCTGAGATGAACGATATGAGTGATGTGGCCGCAAATGAACGCCCCCCCGAGAGGCTCCTTCATAACCCTCAAAAGGTTGAATCTGAACTCCTATGCGCAGATGCGCCTACTGATAATACTGCGCCAAAACAGCGAGGACGCCCCTTTTTGCCCGGACAATCGGGAAATCCATCTGGAAGGCCGAAGGGCAAGCGCAATAGATTAACGGCCTTATTTTTAGAGGTAGTTGAAAAAGATTTTCTAGATAACGGCGCTGCCGCTCTTAAAAAACTTAGAGAAAATGACGCCGCCTCGTACATAAGGCTTGTTGCATCAATAGTTCCACGAGAGTTAATTTTAGAAGAAGAGCAGAAGATTGACTTTTCGCTATTGAGTGCAGGTGAAATCCACGATCTGTTAATAACAGCACGCAAGGACCGTTCTTACCAGAAGTTTTTTGATGAACTTATTTAATAATAAAAATAGAAGATATACTTTATTTGTTTGGGCGAAGTTCTGGCTGGGAGTGGGTTTGATGCATTTCCCAGCACAGCGACCGACTCAGCCTTACGGCAATTATGTTGGTGCGAATCGACCTGTAGTAGTCTTAGGTTATACGCGCTGAGGCCCGCGCCGTTGAATCGTTCTGTCTCACAATAAGCCCCCCCCCCCGGTTCCGGCAGTGGCGGGTCTCTCCTGCAGAAGCTCGGGCAGCGCCTTATAAGGGAGCCCTGTCACCGTTGATGCGACTTCCGGCCGGCGTTACCCAGCTAAGCTGTGCCCTATACCTTCACCCGCCCGGAGCAATGCGAGTTGGGTTTCTTGTTGAACGTTGAACCGCCCTTTTCAGCGATCCTCGATCAAGGCTTCCACACCCAGGATGGTTTTCGAGGTCCGCAATTTTTTCGCAAGGCAAGCACGCACGGGTGTTGGCCGCTCGCTGCCGCTTCCAGCACCAACAGATGCTGCTCAGCCTTCAAGCGTCCGATAAGCGCTTCTAGATGTGACAAGCCAGGGGAGACCCGGGTAATGTCTCAGCTTGAATTTGTCGCTATCGGCTGAATGAGCCGATCCCATGCCTCAAGATAGGCGGGCAGAGCGTAGGCCCTCGGCTGAAGCCAGTAAGTGACGCCGGCGGCACTCTCGCCGCGATGCGCTCCTTCCTTCACTTCCTCCAGGGTCATCACGTAGCATATCGGCGCGGCGGCATTGGCGAAGGTCGTAATAATCCACCAGTGCGTTCGCAGCTTCGTCAGGTCTGCTCCAAGGGGGACGGGTGCCTTTTTAGACAACGCCTTGGATTGTACCGGGATCGCAATCCCATCCTCTCCCTTAGCTGCGTATAGATCAGCCCCGCGCGCGTTACGAACAGTTGGCATGACGTGCCAGCCGCGCCGCGATAGTTCGCGAGCGACGTGATAAAGACCTGCATTGCCTGTAAGCTGATGCTTCATAACTCGTCTTCTAGCTCGTCCGCAACCCTACGGCGCGTACTACTATGGCGATCAATAATCTTATCAATCGCATTGCCGGTAAAATATTTTCCTTCGTCGCCTAGTTTGAACCCCCGCTTATTCAAAAGCGGAAGCTGGCCAAATATTTGCTCAAATCTCAAAATGATGGTTCGCTCTAGCATATTCGGCAAAGAAGCTTTCTCATCTGCTTCTGGGTTGCACCATATAACGTAAGCTCTTAGTTTAAGAAAGTCGTGATCCAGTGCTTGCGCAATTTTATCAGCAGCGCTTTCACTAATTCGCTTCACGCCTCGCTCTGTGCGGCCAATATATACGATTCTAGATTTGCCATGATTATAACCTTGGAGCTTGTTAGCAACCAGTAAATAAACAACTTCTTGATTGAGGTCCGCATCAACGTCCACCGTCAATACGGGATCTGATGTCTCACATATACGGTAACGCCTGGATGGGGGCATTCAATCAATCCCTCTTCTTGTCCGGACACCGTTTGCCTATTGCAGGCGCCGCGGCCTCTACCAACATCGCAGCGTCTTCCATGCTCCAAAGCTGATCCGATACGCCAGCGGCCATCGCCGGGCTCATCCGATGCTTCTTGTGCATCTTTACGAAATTGTACCAGACCATATAGAGCGCGACCATGTGAGCATGGTTCTCAAACTTTTTCGTGAAGGCGTTCGAGAGGCGGGTGAATCGCTTCATCTGCAGGCGCATGACGATGACAACGCGGCGCTCGGCGCTCAGGTTGGCCTTGAGGCGACGGTCGTTGCGACCCTCCTTGCGGTTCTCAGGGCGCACGACGCCGCCGAAGTACGCGCTGTCAATCTCGACCTAACCCTCAAGGCCATACCCGGCCGTCTCAGCCGAAAGGGCCTCGCGCAGCTTGTGAGCAAGGACGAAGGCCGTCTTGTAGGACACGTCCAGATCGCGGTCGAGTTGAAGAGCCGAGAGCCCCTTAACGGCGTTCACGAAGATAGCGACAGCGGCGCACAGGTCCGTGAAGGCGCGCTTCCGGCTGGCGAAGATCGTGCACGACGTGACGCTGAACTGCTTGCCGCAGCCGGCGTACTAAAAGCGACGGCGCGTCGTGATGTTGTAGTGGTCCAGGCAGCCGCAAGCAGGGCACACAGGCTCGCCATCCGTCAAAGGCCAGCGAAGACGCTTGAAGAGCTGGTAGGCCTTGTCCTCGACACCCTTGTAAATCGCCTTGTGCGAGAGGGTCCGAGTGGCTGAGGAGAGGAGGACGTGGGAAACCATTGCCATCGTCTTGGGTGCTTATGCATCTCATATGATGACATAGCCCCTCTATAGCCAAGCGAAATCGCATCGCGTATGATGGCATCCACCATCAGATAGGATGCGAGCGGCATGACCGAAGGCGTTGAGGAGCACTGGGATACGCGCGTGAAAGCGATCCTGAAGGCTGAGTTGAAGCGGAAGGGCGTGACCTACGCGCAGCTTGTCGAGAAGCTGGCCGCAATCGGCGTAAAAGAGACCGAGCCGAACATTCGCAACAAGTTGGCACGCGGTAAGTTCACGGCGGTTTTCTTTATCCAATGCCTTGAAGCTGTCGGAACTAAAGCAGTCCATATATCGTAACTCGCGTGGTCAAATATGATGCAGACCAAGTTCAAGCGAGTGAACTGGCTTACCATTCTGATTGCATTCAATTTCGGATTTCTGATCCTGAATGGTGTGGTCGCTTGGAAAATCTTCGCTCACGAACCACCACGGCAAACACTTTTAGATACGTTTCTAAATCGGCAATCTGAGCCTCAATCTATTGATTATAAAGACTTTATATCTATAATGCTTACTGGCCTGAGTGCCATGATTACCGTGCTTGGCATTGGGTTGGCAACGATTGCAATTTGGGGATACGCGCGACTAAGTGAAGACGCTAAAGAAGCTGCCGCCGATAAGGCAATGTCGGTGGCGCAAGATGTTGCAACAGCAGTCGCAACGCGAACCGTAGAAGCGGCGATATCGAAACATCAGACGACGGAAGAAAGTCAGAGGTTGTTTGAGGCGCTATCAAGGGGGAATGGGAATGGTGACCAAGACAATTGACCCGATGGCAATCGTTGCAAGGCACCAGACCTCTGCGCCCGTGAACCTCGAAATGATCGCGCGCGATCTTAGCATTCGCGTGTACAAAGAGCATTTGGGCTCAAGTATCGCTGGCAAGATTGTTCGGCAACGACTTCCAGGCGGGAGCTACAGCTTCGCTATATCGGTCAATATGGCCGACCATCCTAATCGGCAACGGTTCACGTTAGCCCATGAGATCGCGCACTACATTTTACACCGCGATCTAATTGAAAGCGAACTTACGGACAATACGCTTTATCGGAGTGAGCTTAGCGGGACCTATGAGGCACAGGCTAACCGGCTAGCGGCAGATATATTGATGCCGATCCCCCTCTTACGCTCTCTTCGCAAGCAGTACCCAACGACAAGCGCCTTAGCCAAGCAATTTAAGGTGTCTGAAGAGGCGATGCGAATCCGCTTGGAGACGGTATCGCTGAACCAATACTCTCTGTTTTGAATCAGCTTGAATGTCTCTCGGTGCAAAAAGGTTCCGTACAAAATTGCGATGTCCACAGGCTAGTGGCGACTGGTTAACGCGCGGGACCTTGCGCGTAATGATTCGTTAACGCTTCTGATGTTAAGCATCACTTGCGCCGAGATCAGTGCAAGGTGCATAAAAGAAGCGCCCGAACCGCAGCGAACGATTCGGGCGCTAAGCCTGGGGCGATGCCCAGGACCGTAGTGGTAAGTGGGATCTTAGAACGCAAAGCGTCGGGATCAAGGGGAATATCGGTTTCCGCATCGCTCCGTCTGATTTGACGGAGAAAAGTTGTGCAATACTCACTTCAGGTATTTCAAACCGAGGATCGGAACGAGTTCAGAGCAGTGGATGTGAATGGGGAGACGTGGTTCGTCCTCGTTGACGCTTGCCGCGCCTTGGAAATCAAGAACCCTTCAGATGCCGCGAACCGACTGGATGCCGATGAAAGAATGACCCTCGGTCAGA
>NZ_BPQL01000160.1 GCF_022179225.1 Methylobacterium goesingense | reverse complement strand
GGGCATCGCGGCGCAAAAGATCCTGTTCCGGCAAGCGGACTTCATCGAGACGTCGCTCCGCAACGTGGTGACGGTGCTGCTGGAGGCCGTCGCCGTGGTGGCGGTGGTGCTGTTCGCCTTCCTGATGAACGCGCGCACCACCCTGATCTCGCTGACCGCGATTCCCGTCTCGATCCTCGCGACCGCGGCGATCTTCTCCGCGCTCGGGCTGTCCATCAACACGATGACGCTCGGCGGCCTCGCCATCGCCATCGGCGAGCTCGTCGACGACGCGGTGGTGGATGTCGAGAACATCCTGCGCCGCCTGCGCGAGAACCGGCAAGAGAACCTGAATGGGGGCTCGCCCCGCTCGTCCTTCGCGGTGATCGTGGCGGCCTCCAACGAGGTCCGCTCGGGCATCGTCTACGCGACGATCATCATCTGCCTCGTCTTCGTGCCGCTCTTCGCCCTCTCGGGCATCGAGGGCCGGCTGTTCGCGCCCCTGGGGCAGGCCTACATCATCGCGATCCTGTCGAGCCTCCTCGTGTCCCTCACCCTGACCCCGGCGCTGGCCTCGTGGCTGCTGCCCGGTCTCAAGGGCCTGGAAGCGCCGGAGGGCCGGCTGATCCGCGGGCTCAAGGCCGGAAACGCCAGGCTGGTGGCCTTCGCCTTCGGGCATCAGCGCGCCGTGATGGCGGCTGCCGTACTGGGTGTCGGGATCGCAGCCTACGCCGCAACGACGCTACCGCGCGCCTTCCTGCCGCAGTTCAACGAGGGCTCCTTCACCGTCAACCTCGCCTTCACGCCGGGCATCTCGCTCGCCGAGTCGAGCCGGATCGGCGCCATCGCGGAGAGGCTGGTGCTGGACATCCCGGAGGTGGACCGGGTCGGGCGCCGCACCGGCCGGGCCGAGCTCGACGAGCACGCCGAGGGCGTCCACTCCACCGATCTCGAGATCGGCATGAAGCCGGGCGGGCGCCCGCGCGAGGCGATCGTGGCGGATCTGCGATCGCGCCTCGGGGTGCTGCCGGTCTCGGTCAATATCGGCCAGCCGATCTCGCACCGCCTGGACCACATGCTCTCGGGGGTCAGGGCCGAAATCGCCCTGAAGCTGTTCGGCGAGGATCTCGACGGCCTGCGCCGAACCGCCGACGCTCTCAAAGCGGACTTCGAAAAAATCCCCGGCATCGCGGATCTCGCCATCGAGAAGCAGGTCCGCATCCCGCAGCTCGAGGTCCGGGTCGATTCCGGCCGCGCAGCCCTCTACGGCATCAGTCCCGGAGCCGTGGTCGATGCGGTGAGCCGGCTGGCCAACGGGCGTGTGGTCTCCACCCTGGTCGACGGCCTGCGCCGCTACGACGTCACCGTGCGGCTGCCCGAATCCGGCCGCTCGGTGGCGGCCCTGCGCGAGCTCCTCATCGAGACGCCCAACGGCTGGGTTCCGGCCCACGCGCTCGCCGACATCGCCGAGCGCGACGGTCCCAACCAGATCCTGCGCGAGAACGGGCGGCGGCGGCTGGTCGTCCAGGCCAACACCCAGGCGGGGGCGGACGGCTCGGCCGTGGCCGCCGCCATCGCCGAGACCCTGGCGCGGACTGCCCTGCCCCAGGGCATCACCGCGAGCCTGGAGGGCGCGTTCCAGGCGCAAGGGGAGGCGACCCGCACCATCGGGCTCCTCAGCCTCGTCTCGCTGGCCCTGGTCTTCGCCCTGCTGGCGAGCCGCTACCGCTCCGGCGTGCTCGCCCTCATCGTCATGGGCAACGTGCCGCTGGCGCTCATCGGCAGCGTCGCGGCGCTCTTCATCGCCGGGCTGCCCCTCTCGGTGGCCTCGATGATCGGCTTCGTGACGCTCACCGGCATCGTCGCCCGCAACGGCATCCTGAAGATCAGCCACATCCTCAACCTCGGCCTGACGGAGGGCCTGCCCTTCGGGCCGGCCCTGGTGCTGCGGGCCAGCAACGAGCGGCTGGTGCCGGTCCTGATGACGGCGCTCGCCGCCGGCATCGCCCTGGTGCCGCTCCTCGTCGACGGCACGGCGCCCGGCAAGGAGATCCTTCATCCCGTCGCCGTGACCATCTTCGGCGGCCTGTTCAGCGCCACCCTCCTCGACGCGGCGCTCACCCCCGTCCTGGTCCTGCGTTTCGGCCGGGGCGCCTTCGCCCGCCTCCAGGCGGCGCAGGCACCCGCCCCCGGTCCAGCCGCGGGCGCCCCCGCCCCGGCTGGACCGGGGGCGGG
>NZ_BPQL01000159.1 GCF_022179225.1 Methylobacterium goesingense | reverse complement strand
GGTGCGCGAGGACCGCGAGCCAGTGAAGGACATCGCCGCCATCGTGGTCGACCGCTCGGGCTCGCAGGCGCTGGGCGACCGGCCGGCCATGACCGACGCGGTGCGCGCTGAGTTGCAGCGTCGCTTCGGGGCCCTGACCAACATCGAGCCGCGCTTCATCGACGTGCCCGACGCCAAGGATGGCGACGAGGGCACACGGCTCTTCACCGCGCTGTCGCAGGCGTTGGCCGACGTGCCGGCCGAGCGGCTGGCGGGCGTCGTCATGCTCACGGACGGCGTGGTGCACGACATCCCCGCCTCGGTGGCGGCGCTGGGTCTGAAGGGGCCGCTCCACGTTCTCGTCACCGGTCATCCGGACGAGCGCGACCGGCAGATCAAGCTCATCGAGGCGCCGCGCTTCGGCATCGTCGGGCGCGACGTCACCATCCGGGCCGAGGTGATGGAGCGCGGCGGCACTGGCAGCGCCACCGTCACCGTGCGCCGCGACGGCGAGGAGGTTGGGCGCCGGACCTTCCCCACGGGCCAGCCCTTCTCCCTGACCATGCGGATCGAGCATGGCGGCCCGAACGTGGTCGAAATCGAAGTGGAGCCCCTGCCGGGCGAACTCACCACCATCAATAATCGCGCGGTCCTGCCCATCGAGGGCATCCGCGAGAAGCTGCGGGTGCTCCTCGTCTCAGGCGAGCCGCACCAGGGCGAGCGCACCTGGCGCAACCTGCTGAAGTCCGACGCCAACGTCGACCTCGTCCATTTCACCATCCTGCGCCCGCCGGAGAAGCAGGACGGCACGCCGATCTCCGAACTCTCCCTGATCGCCTTCCCGACGCGCGAGCTGTTCGTCCAGAAGATCAAGGATTTCGATCTCATCATCTTCGACCGCTACGCCAACCAGAGCGTGCTGCCTTCGGCCTACTTCGACAACATCGTCCGCTACGTTCGCGAGGGCGGCGCCCTGTTGATTGCGGCCGGCCCCGAATTCGCCTCGCCCTCCAGCCTGTCCCGCACGCGGCTCTCCGCGATCCTGCCCGGCGAGCCCAACGGGCGCGTGGTCGAGCAGCCCTACAAGGCCGCCCTCACGGGTGTCGGCAACCGCCATCCCGTCACCCGCGCGCTGCCCGGGTCCGAGGCCTCGCCGCCGGCCTGGGGCGACTGGTTGCGCATCGTCTCCGCTCAGGTGAAGCCCGGCATCCAGCCGATCCTGCAGGGACCGAATGCCCTGCCGTTGCTCGCCCTGTCGCGCGAGGAGAAGGGCCGGGTGGCGCTGCTCCTGTCCGATCACGCCTGGCTCTGGGCGCGTGGCTATCAGGAGGGCGGACCCTATCTCGACCTGCTGCGCCGGCTTGGGCACTGGCTCATGAAGGAACCGGCCCTGGAGGAGGAGGCGCTGCGGGCCCAGACCACCGGTCACGGCCGCGAGGTCCGCGTGGAGCGCCAAACCATGGCCGACACGGTGGAGCCCGTCACCGTCACGGGCCCGACCGGCGCTCAGCGCACCCTGTCCTTGACACAGGGTGAGCCCGGCCTGTTCTCGACGACCTTCGAGGCCACCGAGCTCGGCCTGCACACCCTACGCTCCGGCACCTTGGTCGCCTTCGTCAGCGTCGGGCCGCCGAATCCGCGCGAACTCGCCGACGTCTTCAGCGACACCGAGCGCCTGAAGGCCCTGGCCGAGGGCACCGGCGGCTCGATTCGCCGGGTCGCGGAGGCCGGGGGCGGCATCGTCGTGCCGCGCCTGCAATCGGTCCGCAGCGGCCGCCTCGGCGGTTCCGACTGGATCGGTTTCCGCCCGAGCGACAGCGCCAATATCCGCGGCGTCGAGGTCTACCCCCTCGCGCTGGGCCTGTGGGCGCTGGCCGCCCTGGCGGCCGCGGTCCTGGCGATGTGGCTCGTGGAAGGACGGCGCGGCCGGGCGACCTGACGTTCACCCCGGCAGTCGTTCGAAGAACCGCGCGATCTCGGCCGCCGCCCGGTCTGGGTCCTCCCGATGGGGGAAATGCCCGACTCCCTTCAGGAGCGCGAGGTCCAGGTCGGAAAAGGTCTCGCCGAGGCGATCGGTCCAGGCGACGGGAAACAGCGGATCGGAATCACCCCAGCGGATGCAGGTCGGCACCGTGATCGGCGGGAAGCGGGGCGCCTCGCCTCGGATCATCGCCAAGCGCCCGGCCTGCGCGCTGACGTACCAGTTGAAGCCGCCCTGCAGATTGCCGGGGGCCAGGAAGTTGTCGACGAAGGCCTCCAGCACATCGTCGAAGGCGGCCGGGTTGCCGCCGGCCCAATGGCGCAGGAAGTGGTCGATATAGAGCCGGCAACCTTCGCGCGAGGCTCCGACCTGCGCCGCGGCAAATGGCTTCACGTGGTAGGACTGGTACCAGATCTCCGCGAGCATCTCGGGGACGGCGAGGCGCGGCCCGATACCCGGATAGGGACAGTCGAAGGTGAACAACCCGGTCAGCCGCCCCGGTGCCATCCGGCCGAGGGCCTGGATCACGTAGGCTCCGACGTCGTGGCCGACGATGCCGGCCCGGGCGATGCCGAGGGCATCGAGCAGAGCGACGATGTCGGCCGCATGCACGTCGGCGCCGGCCTTGTCGGAGGGGTGATGATCGGGCTTCTCGCTGGCGCCGAAGCCGCGCAGATCCGGTGCGATTAGTTCGAAGCGGTCGGCGAGCCGCCGCATCACCGGCTCCCAGGTCAGCCAGAATTCCGGCCAGCCGTGCAGCAGCACCAGGGGGCCGCCGCGCCCGAGGCGGGCCACGTGGAGCGCGACGCCGTTGGCCGTGATCGTGTCGTGCCGGATCGCCGAATCATCCATCGGGGTAGGGTCCCTGCCGGCGCCGGGGCGGCGCCCTCGGCGGGGTCAACGCCGGCGAAGGGCGGTCACGTTCCCGGAGATCGTCGCGGTCGCGCCGACCTGAAGCTCGCGCCAAAGGAAGCGGGCTGGGTCGACGGGGGAGGGCGGCACGAGGCGCCCGGGCGGGATCGGCGCGAAGCCGAAGCGCCGGTAGTAAGGGGCGTCCCCGATGAGGATGACGAGGCCGTGGCCGGCGGCGGTCGCCGCGTCGAGGCAGGCTGTCATCAGGGCGGCGCCGATGCCACGCCCCTCGAAGCTCGGATCGACGGTGAGGGGGCCGAGCACCAAGAGCGGGGTGCCGCCGGCCTCGGCCGGCCCCATCCGGACCGACCCGACGAGGTAGGTCGCCACCAGGGCGGTGAAGCAGAGCTCGGCCACCGGCACCGTGCCCTCGCGCAGGCGATAGGCGGTGCGGGCGAAGCGCCCGGGGCCGAAGGCGCGGGCATGGAGCCGCTCGATCGCCTCGGCGTCGCCCGCGTGCTCGTGCCGGATGACGAGGGGAAGGGCTGTCACGTCGCCCGCGCCGAGAAGTCGATGCGCGGGTCGATCCAGGTGTAGATCAGGTCGGAGAGCAGGTTCACCGCCAGCCCGAGCAGGGAGAAGATGTACAGGGTCGCGAACACCACGGGGTAGTCGCGCCCGACGATGGAGGTGAAGGACAGAAGTCCGAGTCCATCCAGGGAGAAGATCGTCTCGATCAGCAGCGAGCCGGTGAAGAAAGCCGAGATGAACGCCGCCGGGAAGCCCGCGATGACGATCAGCATGGCGTTGCGAAAGACGTGACCGTAGAGCACGCGGCGCTCGGAGAGGCCCTTCATCCGCGCGGTGAGCACGTACTGCTTGCGGATCTCGTCAAGGAAGGAGTTCTTGGTCAGCAGGGTCGAGGTCGCGAAAGCGCCGAGCACCAGGGCCGTCAGCGGCAGCGTCATGTGCCAGGCGTAGTCGACCGCCTTGCCCCAGAGGCTAAGCGATTCGAAGTTCTCGCTGGTCAGGCCGCGGATCGGAAAGATCTGCACGAAGGAGCCGCCCGCGAACAGGATGATCAGCGCGATGCCGAACAGGAAGCTCGGGATCGCGTAGCCGACGATGACCACGGTCGAGGTCCAGAGGTCGAAGCGCGAACCGTCGTGCACCGCCTTGCGGATGCCCAGCGGAATCGAGATCGCGTAGGAGATCAACGTCATCCACAGGCCCAGCGAAATCGACACCGGCAGGCGCTCGCGAATCAGCTGCAGCACCGAGACATCGCGAAAGTAGCTGTTGCCGAAGTCGAACCGGACGTAGTCCCAGATCATCTTCGAGAAGCGCTCGGGGGCCGGCTTGTCGAAGCCGAACTGCTGCTCGAGCTTCTTGATGAAGGCCGGGTCTAGGCCCTGCGCGCCACGATAGCGGGCACTGGTTTCGCCGCCGCCGGAGCTGCGGGCGGCTCCGCCGAGGTCGCCGGCCCCGCCGGTCACGCGCGACAGGCTGCCCTCGTTCTGGCCCTGGAGCTGGGCCAGCACCCGCTCCACCGGGCCGCCGGGGGCGAACTGCACGATGACGAAGGTGATGAGCATGATCCCGAAGATGGTGGGGACCATGAGCGCGATGCGGCGCAGGATGTAGCCGAGCACGGATATCCCTCAGGTTCGGCCGATGCGCCGGGCCTTGGCGGCGTCGTACCACCAGACGTTCGGCGCGCCGAGGTCGTAGGTCGGCCCCTGGGCCGGGCGGCCGTAGACGTCCCAGAGCGCCAACCGGTGGTCGGCTTTGTACCACATGGGCACCCAGTAGCGCCCGGCCCGCAAGGTCCGGTCGAGGGCGCGCGCGGCATGAATCATGTCGGCGCGCGTGGTCGCCTCCGTCACCTTGCCGATCAGCGCATCGATGGCGGGGCTCGCGATGCCCGCGAGGTTGTTCGAGCCGGGCGTACCGGCGGCGCGCGAGCCGTAGGCCTCGCGGAGTTCCGGGCCGGGCGTGAGCCCGCCGGCGAAGCGTCGGGCGGTGAGGTCGAAGTCGAAATCCTTGACCCGGGCCTGATACTGGGAGGGATCGACCAGCCGGATGCTGGCACGGATGCCGATGAGCCCGAGATTGCGGATGAAGGGCTGCGTCACCGGCTGGAACACCGGATCGTTGTCGAGGAACTCGATTTCCAGCGGCTTGCCGGAGGGGAGGCGGATCACGCCGCCGTCGCGGGTGCAGCCCGCCTCGCGGAGGAGGGCCACGGCGCGGCTGAGGAGGGCGCGGTCCTGGCCCGAGCCGTCGGAACTCGGTGGGCTCCAGGCCTCGCCGAAGACCTCCGCCGGCAGATCGGCTCGCATCGGGTCGAGGAGCGCCAGTTCCTCCGGCCCGGGGCGGCCCGTGGCCTTCAGGTCCGAGTTCTCGAAATAGGAGGCCGTGCGGATGTAGGCGCCGTACATCAGGTTGGCGTTCGACCAGTTGAAGTCGAAACACAGGCCGATCGCCTCGCGCACGCGCGGATCGCGAAAAGCCTCGCGGCGGGTGTTCATCCACCAGCCCTGCGTGCCCGAGGGCCTCGCATCGGGCACCACCTCCTTGCGGACGCGGCGCTCCTGCACGGCGGGAAAGTCGTAGCCCGTGGCCCAGACCCGGGCGGTGAACTCCTCCCGGAAGGTGAAGGCGCCGCCCTTGAAGGCCTCGAACGCCACCTGACGATCGCGAAAATACTCGTACCGAATAGCGTCGAAGTTGTTCTGGCCGACATTCACCGGGAGGTCGGCGCCCCAGTAATCCTTCACCCGCTCCAACTCGATGAAGCGGCCCGCCTCCAGCCGCCCGACCTGGTAGGGCCCGGAGCCCAGGGGCGGTTCCAGCGAGGAAGCCTCGAAGTCCCGCTTTGCGTAGTAGGCGGCGGAGAATACCGGCAGGGTGGCGACGAAGAGGGGCAGATCGCGGCTGCGGCCGGGCGCGAAGCGCAGGGTCACCGTGGCGTCGTCCTCGGCCACAGCCTCGGACAGGTCGCGGATCACCTGAGAGATCTCGGGGTGGCCCTTCTCTTTAAGGAGGTGCATCGACGCCGCCACATCGTGGGCGGTCAGGCGCGAGCCGTCGTGGAAGCGGGCCTGCGGCCTCAGGCTGAAGCGATAGGTCAGCCCGTCCTCGGAAACCTCCACCGCGCGGGCGAGGAGACCGTAGAGCGCATCGGGCTCGTCCAGCGCCCGCACCATCAGCGCGTCGAAGGTCAGATTCATTCCGGCGGCGCCGTCGCCGCGCAGGACGTAGATGTTCAGGGTGTTGAAGGTGTCGGAGGCTTGGTTGCCCATCGTGGAGGCAAGCTGCGCCGAGAAGCGGCCCCCGCGCGGCGCGCCCGGATTGACGTAGTCGAAGTTCGGGAAGTCGGGCGGGTACTTGAGATCGCCGAAGCTCGACAGGCCGTGACTGGTGCGGCCCGCCGCCCGGGACGGTGCGGGGAGAACCAGGGTAGCCCCGAGGGCGCCGGCGCCCGCGACGACGGTGCGCCGGGTCGGGCCGGCGCTCAACGCGGCGCCCCGGTTTTGGCCGCCAGGGTCTCGTCGTACCACCAGGTGGTGGGGAAGCCCGAACTGCCGTATTTCGGCAGTACCTCAGGATGCCCTAAGCGGTTCCAGCGCAGAGTGCGCGAGACGTTCGAGCCCCATTGCGGCACCACGAAGTTGTGGGCCAGCAGCACCCGGTCGAGGGCGTGGGTCGCCGCCAGCACACCGGGGCGGTCCTTCGCGAAGATCACCTTCTCCACGAGGGCGTCGATGGCCGGATCCTTGATGCCGATGAGATTGCGCGAACCGGCCTTGTCGGCGGAGGCCGAGCCCCAGTACTCGCGCTGCTCGTTGCCCGGCGAGAGGGATTGCGGCCACGAACTGGTGGTGATGTCGAAGTCGAAGGCCCGCAGGCGATTCTGGTACTGGGCCTGGTCGATCACCCGCAGGGAGCTGTTGATGCCGATCAGCTTGAGCTGCGCCGCGTAGGGCAGCACGACTCGCTCGAACACGCTTTGGAACTCGAGGAACTCGACTGTGAGCGGCTCGCCGCTCTTCACGTCGGTCATCTGGCCGTTGCGCAGCTCGTAACCCGCCTGCTTCAGAAGGCCGACAGCCTCGCGCAGATTCGCCCGCACGGCGTCCGGCGTACCGTTGACGGGGTTGGCGTAGGGCGTGGTGAAGACGGCTGGCGGGACCTTGTCCTTCACGGACTCGAGGATCGCCAACTCGTCGCCCTCGGGCAGGCCGGAGGAGGCGAGTTCCGAGCCGAAGTAGTAGGAGTCGATGCGCTTGTAGAGGCCGAAGAACAGCGACCGGTTCATCTCCTCGAAGTTCATCGCAAGGTTGAAGGCTCGGCGCACCCGCGGATCGGCGAACTTCGCCCGACGGGTGTTGAGCACGAAGGCCTGCATGTTGCCGTTGCCGCGATCGGGGAACTCCTCCTTGATCAGGCGGCCCTCCTTCACGGCGGGGAAATAGTCGTAGGCCGTGGCCCAGTTGCGGGCGACGTTCTCGGCCCGGAAGTCGAAGAGGTCGCCCTTCAGCGCCTCGATCAGTACCGTCGCATCGCGAAAATACTCGTTGCGCATGGTGCCGAAATTGTTGCGGCCGACATTCACCGGCAGGTCCTTGCCCCAGTAATCCGCTACCCGCTCGTAGGTGGCGCTGCGCCCGGCTTCGAACTTCGACAGGCGGTAGGGGCCGGACCCCAGGGGAATGTCCAGGGTGGTCTGGGTCACGTCGCGCGGGCGCCCCTGCGCGTCGGTGCCGGTCCACCAGTGCTTGGGCAGCACGCGCAGCTGGCCGAGCACTTGCGGCAACTCGCGGTTGCCGGCCTCCGCGAAGGTGAAGGTCACCTCCCGTGGGCCGGTGACGGCGGCCTTGCTCACGGTCTGATAGTAGGCCGCATAGAACGGGCTGTTCGCCTTCAGAATATCGAAGGACCAGACCACGTCCTCTGGCGTCACCGGCTTGCCGTCGTGCCAGCGGGCGCCCTCGCGCAGGCGGTAGGAGACCGCCGAAAGGTCGTCGGCGAGGCGCACGCCCTCGGCGAGGAGGCCGTAGGAGGTGAACGGCTCGTCCGCCGATTCCGTCATCAGCGTATCGTAGATCTGAACGATCCCGCCCTCGAGGTCGCCCTTCAGGCCGGAGACCACATAGTTGAAGTTGTCGAAGCCACCTTGCGCGCCGAGGCGCACGAGGCCGCCCTTCGGGGCCTTCGGGTCGGCATAGTCGAAATGCTTGAAGTCGGGGCCGTATTTCGGCGCGCCCATCAGCGTGATCGCGGGCATCCAGGCGCCTTTCGGCGCGGCGGAATCCGGATCGGGGGCGGCCCGGGCGGGCAGGCCGCAGGCCAGGAAGGCGAGGGCGGCGACGAGGCGTCCGATCAGGGCAATTCGCATCACGGGCAGGCGGTCTCCGGATTCCGGGGCGCGGTTCCGCCGTCGCACCCGCGACGGCAGGCGGGTGTTTTAGGACGGACCGGCGGCGAACGCCAAGCGGACGCGTGCGCGCAGGAATCTCGGAAGTCCGGAAATCCGGCCCGTACGCCCGTCCTCGACCCCGACAAACAAAGAAGGCCGGGCAATGCCCGGCCTCGTCCGTTCGTGAAGAGACTCGGTTTGCGACCGAGCCTGGCTCTTATCCCCGCCCGGATTACGGCTGGGCCGGCTTCTCGGCCGGTACGGTCGCGGCCGGGGCGGGCGGAGCGGCGGGGGCCGCCTGCACCGGGGTGTCGTCGGCGGGCTTCGCGTCGGCCGGCTTGTTCGCCTCCTCACCCGCGACGGTGGGCTTGGCGGACGATGCCGGGTTGCCGGCCTCGGGCTTCTGGTCCTCGGTCGGCTTGGCATTGTCGGCGGGCTTCGGCGCCTGCTCGCGCCGCACTTCGGCCGCCGGCTTCGCGTCGGGCGCGGGCTTGGCGTCTGCCGGCTTGGCGTCGGCGGGCTTGGCGTCCGCGGGCTTGGCGTCCGCGGGCTTGGCATCGCCGCTCTTCGCCGCCGTAGGCTGGGCCTCGGTGGGCTTGTCACCCTCGGCCTTCTTCTCCACGGCCGGCAGCGGGGCCGGCGTATCGGCGAGGCTGCGCAGATAGACGATCACGTCGGCACGCTCGGCGGGCGAGGTGATGCCGGCGAACGCCATCTTGGTGCCCGGGACGTAGCCCTTCGGGTTGGCCAGGAAGTGGTCGAGTTCGTCGTAGGTCCAGGTGCCGCCCTTCTCTTTCAGGGCAGCCGAGTACTCGAAGCCGGATTCGTGGGCGCGCTGGCGATCGACGACGCCCCAGAGGTGCGGTCCGACCTTGTTCGGCCCGCCCTTCTCGAAGCTGTGGCAGGAGGCGCACTTCTTGGCGGCCGACTGGCCCTTGTCCACGGTGGCGCTGGCGAGGCGGATCGGCAGCGGCTCTGCCTTGGCCTCAGGCGCTGCACCGCCCGCGGCCTTCGCCTGCGGCTCCGGCAGGGCGTAGCCGGCATTGCCCGGCGGCTTGGGATGATAGATCAGCTCTGCGACGAAGCCGGACCCCACGGCGAACAGCAGCGCCCCCAGCGCGGCACCCGCGACCTTGTTCAGCTCGAAAGAGTCCATTCTCGACAACTCCGGTGCGGCCGGCCTGAGGGAGGGAGAAATCAGGGCGAGGTCCAGCGCGTGCGTGTGCCGAACCTTGGAAACGGTCGAGGGTGCTTAGCCGCTGAAGCCCGACCTTGACAATGGTCCCGTCGCGCTTCGCGTAGTCGCAGAGCGACCTGTGTCGCCGCCATCCCTCACTTCTTCAGACGCGAGCGGCGGCGTCCGGTTCCCGCGAAACGGGAGACCGCACCGGGACCGCGCCGCATGACAACCCGGACAGGCGCTGTTAAGCACCGGCCCCAGCCGGAGCAGGGCCTTAGACCGATGTCCGATCCCATCGTCCTCATTCCCGCGCGCATGGCCGCGACCCGCCTGCCGAACAAGCCGATGGCCGACCTCGCCGGGGAGCCGATGATCGTGCATGTCTGGCGACGCGCGGTGGAGGCCGGCATCGGCCCGGTGGTGGTGGCCACCGATACGCCCGCCATCGTCGACACCATCGAGGCCGTGGGCGGTCTTGCGGTGCTGACCCGAGCCGACCACCCGTCCGGCTCAGACCGCCTCGCCGAGGCCCTCGAGATCATCGATCCGCAGGGCAACCACGACGTCGTGGTCAACGTCCAGGGCGATCTGCCCACCATCGATCCCGGCATCATCGGCGCCGCGATCCTGCCGCTCGCCGACCGGGCCGTCGACATCGCCACCCTTTGTGCCGTGATCACGGAGGAATCCGAGCGGCGCGACCCCAACGTGGTCAAGCTCGTCGGTCATACGGTGGGCACCCGCCGCTTGCGCGCCCTCTACTTCACCCGCGCCGAGGCGCCCTGGGGCGAGGGGCCGCTCTACCATCACATCGGCCTCTACGCGTATCGCCGGAAGGCGCTGGCGCGCTTCATGGCTCTGCCGCCCGGCGAACTGGAGACGCGCGAGAAGCTGGAGCAGCTCCGCGCCCTGGAGGCCGGCATGCGCATCGACGCCATCGTGGTCGATGATCTGCCCCTCGGCGTCGACACCCCCGCCGACCTGGAGCGCGCCCGCGCCATCCTGGCCGCGCGCCGCCTGAACTAAGTTTTTCGGAGAGTACTGCCCGCTATGCCCCATCACACCATCTCCTATCAGGGCGAGCCCGGCGCGAACTCCCACATCATCTGCGCCCAGGCCTATCCGGACTGGACGCCGCTGCCGTGCCCGACCTTCGAGGACGCCTTCGCGGCGGTGAAGGAGGGCCGTGCCGCGCGTGCGATGATCCCGATCGAGAACTCCATCGCGGGCCGGGTCGCGGACATCCACCACCTGATCCCGACCTCGGGCCTCCACATCGTTGCCGAGCACTTCCTGCCGATCCATTTTCAGCTGATGGCCCTGCCGGGCACCCCCGTCGAGGCGATCCGGACCGTGCACAGCCACGTCCACGCCCTCGGCCAGTGCCGTAAGATCATCCGGCGCCTCGGGGTCCGCGCCGTGGTGGCGGGTGATACCGCCGGTGCGGCGCGCGAGGTGGCGGAGGCCGCCGATCCGAGCCGGGGCGCCCTGGCCCCCGCTCTGGCGGCGGAGGTCTACGGCCTCGACATCCTCGCCCGCGACGTGGAGGACGAGAGCCACAACACCACCCGCTTCGTGGTGTTCTCGCCCGAGCCGGAGCCGGTCGCTGCCGATTCCGGCGCGATCGTCACGAGCTTCGTGTTCCGAGTGCGCAACATCCCGGCCGCCCTCTACAAGGCACTCGGCGGATTCGCCACGAACGGCGTGAACATGTCGAAGCTCGAGAGCTACATGGTCGAAGGCCAGTTCTCTGCGACACAGTTCTACGCCGAGGTGGACGGACATCCGGACGATGCCGGCCTCGCGCGCGCCCTGGCCGAGCTCGCGTTCTTCTCGCGAGAGGTGCGAATCATCGGCATCTACCCGGCGCATCCCTACCGCGAGGCGAGCCGCGTCGCGGCCGAATAGCGGTCAGCCGATCCGCCAGCGTGTTCGATTTCGACTGATTGGGCTTACGGCCGCGTTTGAGCGGCCGATTCGGTCTCGTCACCCAAGCCGGACCCATCGGGCCGGCGCCCATCGTTGGCACGATGATGCACGACGCATCATCGTGAACCTACCTGTGAGCAGGCTGTACGTTCCAGAGCACATTTCATTCCCTGGTATATTGCATACAAAGAAATTTGGTGCATCCTGTCCGGGTCGGTGCGCAAACTCCGATCAAGAAGGAATTTGGGATGGAACGTCAGGACTCACCGTCCGCCAAGTGGTGGCAACTCGCCTTCGGCGTGCTCTGCATGGCGATGATCGCCAACCTGCAATACGGGTGGACGCTCTTCGTCGACCCGATCGACGCCAAGTTTCACTGGGGTCGCGCTGCGATCCAGTTCGCCTTCACGATCTTCGTGGCCACCGAGACTTGGCTGGTCCCGGTCGAGGCCTGGTTCGTCGATCGCTACGGCCCGCGCATCGTGGTCTGCTTCGGCGGGGTGATGATCGCGCTGGCCTGGTTCATCAACGCGCACGCTGATTCGCTCTTCCTGCTCTACGCGGCGGCGGTCGTCGGCGGCATCGGGGCCGGTTCGGTCTACGGGACCTGCGTGGGCAACGCGCTGAAGTGGTTCCCGCACAGGCGCGGCCTCGCCGCCGGTGCCACGGCCGCCGGTTTCGGGGCGGGCGCGGCCGCCACCGTAATTCCGATCGCCCGGATGATCGCCACCAGCGGCTACCAGGACGCCTTCCTGTTCTTCGGCATCGGGCAGGGCGCCATCGTGGTCCTGCTGTCGTTCTTCCTGCGCAAGCCCTCCCAGGCGGTACCGGTGCAGCGAAAGACCCTGCGCCTGCCCCAGGCCAAGGTCGACCGCACCCCACGCGAGGTGGTGCGTACCCCCGTGTTCTGGCTGATGTACGCCATCTTCGTGATGGTGGCCTCCGGGGGCCTGATGGCGGCGGCGCAGATCGCCCCGATTGCCCACGACTTCAAGGTGGCTGACGTGCCCGTGAGCCTGTTCGGGCTGCAGATGGCGGCACTGACCTTCGCGATCTCCCTCGACCGCATCTTCGACGGGTTCGGGCGCCCGTTCTTCGGTTTCGTCTCCGACAATCTCGGGCGCGAGAACACGATGTTCATCGCCTTCTCGATCGCCGCCCTGGCGATCATCACCCTGCTGACCTACGGCACACACCCGTTGGTCTTCGTCTTCGCGACAGCGGTCTATTTCGGGGTCTTCGGGGAAATCTACTCCCTGTTCCCGGCCACCTGCGGCGACACCTTCGGCTCGAAGTTCGCCACGACCAATGCCGGCCTGCTCTACACCGCCAAGGGCACCGCTTCGTTCCTGGTGCCGATCGCCAGCGTGATCTCGGCGACCTACGGCTGGTCCGCGGTGTTCTCGATCATCATCGGCCTGAACGTGGTGGCGGCGATCCTGGCGATGTTCGTGCTCAAGCCCCTGCGTACGCGCTTCCTCGCCGAGGACGAGGTCGCCGCACCCGAAGCGGTTCGTCCGGTTCAACTCGCCTGACCGGGCGCGACGCGCACGTCGCAAATCGGTTCCCCCCAGGCGAACGCTCGCCGTCGTCCGGTGGTCGGCGCGGAGAGCACGCCGACCACCGGACTTCCGGCGGGGTGACGCCTCACCCCGCCGGCCGAACCTGACCGAGGTTGTTCATGAAAATCGCCGCGGCCCTGGCTCTCCAGAGCGTCCCCTTCGCGGGCTACGTGTTCGCGGGTGGGGAGAACCGCGATCTCTTCGCCGTCCTCTATCTCAGTGCGCTCGGCGTCGTCCTCACGCTGAGCGCGATTTTCGGGGACGGCATTGTCGGCGCCGCCGATCTCGTGAAGATCACCGAAGCGCTGACCACGGACTGATGTATGCGCCGCAGCATGCCCGTTTTTGCGCGATGGACAGCCATGCGTCCGGCGGCCAATCATCAGGCGCCGAGCGGATAGGTTTGCCCACATAACCGGTCAAGGGGAGCAAGCTCCGCGTCTTCAGCATGACTGGTCCGCTGTATTTGGTATACCAACGATCATGGTGCGGTGCCATATACGGCTCATCGCATTCGCACCGGGACACCTCCGATGATCGCACTCTTCGTCGCCGCCGCCGCCGCTCTCAACGTTTCGCTGGTCTTCCTGGCGGCCAACGCGCTGACCCCGAAGAGCGGACCGCTCTCGACCTCCGGCCGGTTCATCGCCAGCAACGAGAACGCGCCGGCCGCGATCCGTCTCGCCGCCTGACCATTCAGGGCCGAACGGCCTGAACGACGAGAAGCCCGCCCGGTCCTGCCGTGGCGGGCTTTTTTGCGTGCGCTACTCGCGCTTGATGATCCGGTCGACCACGAGGTCCGACCAGAAGCCGGCGCGGAAACCGCGCTTCAAGGCCTCCGGGTCGTACTCGGTCTCGACCCAGGTCAAGAAATCGAGGCCACGGGCCTCGCCTTCGCGCCGGTAGAGCGTGAAGAACGCGTCCAGGATCCCGGTCTTGGCGAAACGGAAATGGCCGTACCGCGCCGAGAGCTGACCCATCGCTTCCGCCACCGGAAGGTTCTCGTGCAGGATGAGGTAGAGCGTGGCGGCGAGGCCGGCCCGGTCCGCACCCGACTTGCAATGCATCATCGCCGGATATTCGACGCTGTCGAAGAACGCCTTTGCGGCCAGGATAGTCTCCCGGGATGGCGCCTCCCGAGAGCGCAGGACGAACTCGACCAACTTCAGGCCCTGGCGCTCGCAGGCCTCGCGCTGGAGAGGCCAGGAGCCGTGCTCGCGCCCGCCCCGCAGGGAGATCACCGTGCGCACGCCCTGGCGCTTGAACCAGGCGAGCTGGTGCGGCGTCGGCTGGGCCGATCGCCAGAGCTTGCCCTGGCCGATCCGGTGGCGGTTCAGGTAGGCGAGGCGGAACACCCCGTGATCCACCAGCAGCATGTTCGCCCAGGCCTTGGCCCGGGAGACCGGACCGCCGATCGGGCGCTCGAACCGGGCGATCCGGGCCATGCGGCGCGCATCGCGGATCTCGGTGGTGAGGAAGCGCTTGAACACGGGGCGGGCGGAACCTGGGCCTGGCGAGCGGAATCGCGGATCGGAAGTCTGCGCCGGCTCTAACAGCGCGACGCCGTGGCGGCAAACGCCGGCGGAGCCTTCGGCATCGACCTTGCGTTGCCGGAAGCTGCCTTGTCTTCGCCCGGATCGTCGCCTTCGATACGGTGACCGACACCGATGCGAACCGTCATTCGTTTCTTCGGACGCGGGGATCCGTCATGCGTACGAGCACCATCAGCATCCGCCTCGCCCGGCCCGCCGATGCGGATCACCTCGCGGAACTGTTCGACGAGACCTGGCGTGAAGCCTACCGGGGCATCATTCCGGGCGTATCCCTGGAGCGGATGATCGGGCAGCGCAGTTCGCAATGGTGGCTCGGCGCGACGCAGCGCAATCGCCCCCTCGTGGTGGTCGATACCGGCGAGGCGGTGGTGGGCTACGCGGTCTACGGACCGGCCCGTGGCCGCCTGCTCCAGGCACCGGGGGAGATCGACGAGCTCTACATCCGTCCGGACCACCAGGGCCTCGGCCTCGGTCGGCGCCTGTTCCGGGCGATCCGCAACGATCTGGCCGATCACGGTCTGGTTCAGGCTGGGGTCTGGGCGCTGGAGGAAAACGACCGGGCCCGGTCGTTCTATACCGGCCTCGGAGGCGTCGAGGCGGCCCGCTCCGTCGACCGGATGGCCGGGGCGGTGCTGCCGAAAGTGGGCTTTCGCTTCGGCTGAGCCTCCCGGATTGCCCCGCGCGACACCATGTTACCCAGTGGAGGCTCGCAACCGAGTCCCGCGGGAGCAGGGGAAAGCCGGATGCAGGTCACGCCGGAGAAGCAGGTCACGCCGCAGGATTGGGACGCCCGCGTCTCGGCGCTCACCGCCAAGCTGCCGGAGCGCCTGCGCCACGCCGTGGACTGGCTGCGCGAACCCGCGCGGTTCTGGATCCGGCTGCTCGCCGCGATCCTGTTCATCCTCGGCGGCATCTTCGCGATCCTGCCGGTACTCGGCCTTTGGATGCTTCCCGTCGGGCTGGCGCTTCTGAGCCAGGACGTTCCGGCCCTCAAGGTTCCGCTGGAGCATACCGCCCGCTGGCTCGAACGGGTCTGGGCCCGGCTGGCCGGCGCATGGCACCGGCGCTTTGGGTCGTCGAACCGTCCCTGACGCGCCCCCCGGGTGCCGGTCGACATTTTCACACAAACGTCGCCGCTCGTCCGAAGGGATGATTTCCTTTGTGGCCGAAGCGTCTTAAGAGACCCGGCAACAGGGCTATCACGCCCGTAGGCCCGGGAGCACAGGCATGATCATCGACGCGGTCTCGATCGGCAAGAATCCGCCTGAAGACGTCAACGTCATCATCGAAGTGCCGATCGGCGGCGATCCGATCAAGTACGAGATGGACAAGGAAGCCGGCGCGCTCGTGGTCGATCGCTTTCTCTATACGGCGATGCACTACCCGGGCAATTACGGTTTCATTCCGCACACCCTGTCGGGTGACGGCGATCCGTGCGACGTGCTTGTGGCCAATACCCGCGCCATCGCGCCGGGTGCGATCATCAGCGCCCGCCCGATCGGCGTCCTGGTGATGGAGGACAATTCCGGCGAGGACGAGAAGATCATCGCCGTCCCGTCTCGCCACCTCACGATGCGCTACGACCGCATCGAGGACTACACCGATCTGCCCGACATCACGATTCACCAGATCCAGCACTTCTTCGAGCACTACAAGGATCTCGAGCCCGGCAAGTGGGTGAAGATCAAGCGCTGGGGCGGCAAGGAAGAGGCCCATCGGCTCATCCTTGAAGGCATCGAGCGCGAGAAGGCCCACAAGGCCAGCAAGGGCAAGTAAGCCGACCGAGTAGGCCGACCCAGAAAACCGCGTGCCCCTGGGGCGCACGAAGACTTCACGGCGATCCTTCCCGGCGGAAGGATCGCCGTTTCGCGTCAGAGCGCCTCGCCCTTCAGGAGGCGCGGCAGCGACCCACGCGACGCCGCCGCCTCGCCGATGAACAGGCGCTTGAGGGCGGGCAGGCGGTCGACGAGGCCGAGACCGAGGTCGCGGGCCAGACGCAGCGGCAGCACATCGTTCGAGAACAGGCGGTTGAGCCCGTCCGTCATCGCTCCCATCGCCAGGGTGTCGAAGCGGCGAGCGCGCTCGTACCGCGCGAGGACGTCGGGGCTGCCGGGATCCAGTCCGAGGCGAAGCGCGTCCGTGACCGCCTCCGCCAGCGACGCCGCGCCGGCCAGCCCCAGGTTCAGGCCCTGGCCGGCGATGGGGTGAATCACGTGCGCGGCATCGCCGAGGAGCGCGAGGCGCTCGGCGCGGAAGCTCCGGGCCAGTCCGAAGGCGAGGGGATGCGCGCTCGGGCCGCGCTCCAGGGCGAGTCGCCCGAGATTGAGTCCGAAGCGGCGTTCGATCTCGGCCAGCGTCTCCTCCGGGCCGCCGCCCGTCAGGGCCGGTACGTCGGCCGCCCGCTCCGTCCAGACGATGGAGGAGCGATGGCCGAGGGGGCCGCCATCCACCAGGGGCAGGATCGCGAAGGGTCCGCTCGGCAGGAAATGCTCGTAGGCCCGCCCCTCGTGGTCGCGCTCGTGCCCGATCGTCGCGACGAGGCCCATCTGCGGATACGACCACCCGACCCAGCCGATCTTGGCAGCCTCGCGCAGCCGGGAGCGACCACCGTCGGCGGCCACGAGGAGGGAGGCCTCACGCGCCTGTCCGTCGTTCCGCACGATGCGGATGCCCCGCGCCGTCGCGGTCGCTTCCGTGATCCCGTGAGCCTCGAAGGCGACGCCAGCCGCCTCGGCCGCCGCCAGCAGGGCCTTCGCCAACGGCTCAGCCTCCACCATATGGGCGAACGGGGCGCCGTCCGGCTCGGATCTGTCCTGCGCGAAGGTGAGGAAGACCGGCCGGATCGGGTCCGCGAGCCGGCTGTCGCTCACCACCATGTCGCGGATCGGCTGCGCCGCCGGCAAAGCCGTCTGCCAGACGCCGAGGCGCTCGAACATCCGGCGTCCGCCGGCCGCCACCGCGTAGGCACGCCCGGCATGGCGCGCCGCCCCCGCTGCGAGGCCGGGGTCGCACAAAGTCACCGAGAGGGCAGGGCCGTTCGCCTGGGCCAGCGCGAGCGCCAGGGTTAGCCCGGGAATGCCGGCTCCGGCCACGACCACGCTGCGCCGGTGTGAATGCCTCTCCGCTTCGGTCATCGCGTCACTTTCCCGCCATCTCGTGCCCTCGCCGCCGGAGTGCCATTCCCGGAGACCGGGGGCAACGCGTCCGGCCGTCGTCGCGGTCCCGCAAGCCGACCGCTGATTTACAAGCGGCGGGTCGAATGCCTACCGTCGCGGGCCAGAATTGCGGGTGTGTGGATGTCGATGACGGTCGAAAGGCTCGAGGAGCTCTACGGGCAACCCCACGCCCGTGCCCTCAGAAAGGAACTCGCGTTCCTCAGCGACGATTATCGCGCCTTCGTCGAGGCCTCGCCCTTCGTGGTGCTGTCCTCGGTGGGGCCGAGCGGGACGGATTGCTCGCCCCGGGGGGATCGTCCCGGCTTCGTCCGGATCATCGACCGCACGACACTCGCGATCCCGGACCGGCCCGGGAACAACCGCATCGACAGTCTCAGGAACATCGTCGCGGACGGCCGCGTGTCGCTCCTGTTTCTCGTGCCGGGCAGCGGCGAGACCTTACGGGTCAACGGCCAGGCGTCGATCACGATCGACGCCGACCTGCTCTCGTCCTTCGCGGTCGAGGGCCGGAAACCCAGGACCGTCGTGATCGTGGCGATCACCTCCGTGTACTTCCATTGCGCGCGCGCCATTGTCCGGGCGAACCTCTGGGATTCCAATCGGCAACTGGACCAGACGGCTCTGCCCAGCGCGGGCGCGATGCACCAACGCCTGAGCGACGGGACGTTCGACGGGGCGGCCTACGATCGTGAGCAGCCCGCGCGGATCAAGGATTCCCTGTACTGACGGCCGCGACCGCCGTCCTCGGTCCCGGATCGCGGTCATCCTTCCCAGCACTTGTCGATGATGCTCAACGGTCGGTTCTCGTCCGAACCATCCGGAGCGGACCGCGCTGCCTTGCCTTCGCGATGGTTCACATGTGAAGGATTTCACCGCCCGACCCCCGGACATTCCGACGGCGGTCGAGGCGATCGCGCAGGAAGGCCGCATGGCAGGCATCGTCACCGAACTCCTCGACATCCTCGATCTCGAGCCCCTCGCGCCGGATCTCTACCGGGGCGAAAGCCTGCAGACGGGCTGGTTCCGGGTCTTCGGCGGGCAGGTGGTGGCGCAAGCTCTGGTCGCGGCCTCCCGGACGGTACCGGAGACCCGGCCGCCGCACTCGCTGCACGCCTACTTCCTGTTGGGGGGCGACCCCAAGGCGCCCATCGACTACGCGGTCGAGCGCATCCGCGATGGGCGCAGCTTCGCCACGCGCCGTGTGGTGGCCCACCAGCATGGCCGCGCGATCTTCGCTATGTCGGTCTCCTACCACGATGCCGAGACGGGCGCGTCGCACCAGGCCGCCATGCCGGATGTGGCGCCTCCGGAGGAGGTGCCGGAGGCGCCGGCCGCCACCGCCGAGGCGGCGCGCAGCGGTCTCGCCATCCCGGCCCCGGTCCTGTCCTATTTCGGCCGGCGCCGCCCGATCGAACTGCGTCCCGTCGAGATCGAGCGCTACCTGCGCCGCGCGCCGCGGGAGCCGCGCTTCCACGTCTGGATGCGGGCCGTCGACCGCTTGCCCGACGATCCGGCCATCCATCGCGCGGTGCTCGCCTACGCGTCCGACATGACGCTCCTGGACGCGACCTTAATCCCGCACGGGCAGACGGTGTTCGACCCCGAGATCCAGTCCGCCAGCCTCGACCACGCCCTCTGGTTCCACCGGCCCTTCCGGGCCGACGACTGGCTGCTCTATGCCCAGGACAGCCCGAGCGCGGACGGTGCCCGCGGCTTCGCGCGTGGCCAGATCTTCACGCGCGACGGGACGCTCGTCGCTTCCGTGGCCCAGGAAGGCATGATCCGCCCCCGTCGCGCCGAAGCCTAACCGGTCGCGATCGCCGGCGCGGAGGCACCGGCAACACCAGGAATGCCGGTTTCATAACCAATCTGCCGCATCGTTGCGCAAACTTGGCCGGAATATCGCCGCCTCGTGCAGCAGCCCTCGGCCACTTCTTGGGCAGAATGGCGTGGGCCGAGAAAGTTCCTCTGGCATAGTCCTTGAATATGGGGCGAGTGCACGGGTCGGTCACGGCTCGGCGCACCGGACAGACTGATCGTGTTGCGACGCTTGGCGCACAGGACGGTGGTCCTCATGCACGCTCGTTTCACAGAGCCGGGCTCGTTCGTGGCCAGGTTCGCTCGTAGCCAAGTTCACTCGTAAGCAAGGGGGGCGTCGCCCATGAAAATCGTGATGGCCATCATCAAGCCGTTCAAGCTGGAGGAGGTCCGCGACGCACTGACCGGTATCGGCGTACACGGCCTCACCGTCACCGAGGTCAAGGGCTACGGCCGCCAGAAGGGCCATACGGAAATCTATCGCGGCGCCGAGTACGCGGTCAGCTTCCTGCCGAAGCTGAAAATCGAGGTGGCGGTGGCCTCCGACCTCACCAGCAGCGTCATCGACGCCATCGCGGCGGCGGCCCGCACGGGCCAGATCGGCGACGGCAAGATCTTCGTCGTCCCTCTGGAGAAGGCCGTCCGCATCCGCACGGGCGAGACCGACGTCGACGCCCTCTAGGGCAGTGTCCGCCGGCGGACCCCCCTGGCGTCCCACCGTGCCCGATTCTGCTTCAGCAACCCTTTCCAACCAGCATCGCACCCCGATCGGGAGTCTCGTTTCCATGAAGCTTCGCAATGCCCTGGCGCTCGGGCTGGGAGGCGCCGCGCTGGCGCTCCTGCTCATCGAGCCATCCCTCGCACAGACTCCGACGACGGAGGCCGCTCCGGCCGCCGCGGCGGCGGCACCCGTCCCGAACAAGGGCGACACCGCCTGGATGCTGATCTCCAGCGCCCTGGTGCTGCTGATGGTCGTGCCCGGCCTCGCCCTGTTCTACGGCGGTCTCGTCCGCACCAAGAACATGCTCTCGGTCCTCACGCAGGTCTTCGCCATCGGCTGCATCTCCGCGCTGCTGTTCGTGATCTTCGGCTACAGCCTCGCCTTCACCAACGGCGGCGGCCTCAACGACTTCGTCGGCGGATTCTCGAAGGCCTTCCTGAAGGGCATCGACGCCAACTCCACCGTCGCCACCTTCTCCAACGGCGTCGTGATCCCCGAATACGTCTACATCTGCTTCCAGATGACGTTCGCGATGATCACCCCGGCCCTCATCGTCGGCGCCTTCGCGGAGCGGATGAAGTTCTCCGCGCTCGTCGTGTTCATGATCCTCTGGACCACGCTCATCTACTTCCCGATGGCCCACATGGTCTGGTACTGGGGCGGCCCGGATGCGGTCGGCAACGCCGCCAAGGCGCTCGCCGCGGCCACCGACGACGCCTCGAAGGCGACCGCCCAGGCAGCCCTCGACGCCGTGAACGCCGATGCCGGCCTGCTCTTCAAGTGGGGCGCCCTCGACTTCGCCGGCGGCACCGTCGTGCACATCAACGCGGGCATCGCGGGCTTCGTCGGCTGCCTCATGCTCGGCAAGCGCATCGGTTACGGCCGTGACCTGCTTGCCCCGCACTCCCTGACCATGACCGCCATCGGCGCCTCGCTCCTCTGGGTGGGTTGGTTCGGCTTCAATGCCGGCTCGAACCTCGAGTCCAACGGCACCGCCGCCATGGCCATGCTTAACACCTTCGTCGCCACCGCCGCCGCGGCCCTCTCCTGGCTGTTCGTCGAGTGGATGCTGAAGGGCAAGCCCTCGCTGCTGGGCATGCTGTCGGGCGCCATCGCGGGCCTCGTGGCCGTCACGCCGGCCGCCGGCTTCGCGGGCCCGATGGGTTCGATCGTCCTCGGCCTCGTCGCCGGCGCGGTCTGCTTCATCATGTGCTCCACGGTGAAGAACGCGCTCGGCTACGACGACTCCCTCGACGTCTTCGGCGTCCACTGCATCGGCGGCATTCTCGGCGCGGTCGCGACCGGCATCCTCGTGAACACGGATCTCGGCGGCGTCGGCCTGCCCGACTACACCTCGAAGCCCGGTGAGCTCGCCGTCGGCGCCTACGAGACCTCCGCCGCTCTCATGAGCCAGCTGAAGGCCGTCGGCTTCACCATCCTGTGGTCCGGCATCGGCTCCGCCATCCTGTACAAGCTCGTCGACCTGACCATCGGTCTGCGCGTCACCCAGGACGAGGAGCGCGAGGGCCTCGACATCGCCGATCACGGCGAGCGCGCCTACAACTACTAAAATTCGCACCGACCCGGATGCGCGATCCCTCGCGCATCCGCCAGGAAGGCCCCGGTCCGAGCGACCGGGGCCTTTCGCGTTTCCGCCGCCCGGCGATCCGGACTGACGCGATACCGGGGCCTCGGTGTCAGGGAAGTCTCAACCTTAGCCAGCCGTTAACTTCGCCGACGTTAGCGTTACCGGACAGTTCCTTGTTGTGTCTGGTACCGCATGCGCTCGCTTCGCCGTTCCGCATCGCCCTACGATACCTTTGTCGACAGCTTTCGCCCGTTCCTGGCCAAGCGGATGACGGAGTTGGGCGGTCTCGTGCTGTTTGCCGGCGCCACGGCGCTGACGGTTGCCCTCGCGACCTGGTCGATCGACGATCCGAGCCTCAACCACGCCACGGATCACCCGGCCCACAACGTCCTCGGCACCGGTGGCGCCGTGGTCTCGGACCTCGCCATGCAGCTGCTCGGGCTCGGCTCGCTGGCTTTCGTGCTGCCTCCAGCACTCTGGGGCATCCAGCTCATGCGGACCCGCGCGCTGCCGCGCGGGGGCCTGCGCCTCACCCTGTGGATCATCGGTTTCTTCGCGGCGAGCGCGGTCGCGAGCGCGCTGCCGTCCACGGCGCGCTGGCCCCTGCCCACCGGCCTCGGCGGGGTCGCGGGCGACGCACTCATGCACGCCGCCCGAACCATGCTGGGCATCGTCGCCACGCCGCTCCTCACCTTCGCGGGCTTCCTGTTCGCGGCCGTCGCCATTCTGTGCCTCACGGGTGCCTGCCGCGTCGGTGAGGCCGATGCCGATGAGGACGAGGCCTACGACCTCCCCGTCGCTCCGGCTCGCCCAGCGACGCGCGCGCGGGCCGACGCCACCCAGGACGGACGCTACGAGGACGACGAGCCGAGCCTCGGCATCGTCTCCCTCGGCGCCATGGCCCAGGCGGTCATGGGCGGGCGCGCCGCACTTGCGGCTCGGATCGACGACTGGAAGGCCGAGCGCGCCGCCGCCGCGACCGCACTCGCGTATTCCGGTGCGTCACCGGCTTTGGCCGCGCAACGCGCCTTTGCGGCCCCGGAGGATGCGCCCTGGGCGACCCAACCGCCGGCCGCGCGCGGAGCTCCGGCCGATGGCCGCCGTGAGCCGGTGTTCGAGCCCGCCGTTCCGGCTCAGCAGGCCCCGGTCCGCCGGCCGGCGCCCGTCCTCCACGATGAGGATGCCGACGACGAGCCGGGCTACGCCCCCGTCCCGAACGACGCGGTCGCACCGCCGGCCCGCTCCCGGGTCGCGCCGCCTCCGCCGCCGCCCGCGCAGGCCGCACCGCGCCGGGCGCCTCCGCCCGTCCATCAGGAGGCCGAAAACTACCGCCACCCGGCCCTCGAATTGCTGGCAGAGCCGCCGCGCCTGCCGGCCACGAGCCAGATCTCATCCGAGGCCCTGGAGCAGAACGCGACCCTGCTCGAGGCGACCCTCGGCGATTTCGGCGTGCGCGGCGACATCCTGGCGGTGCGCCCGGGTCCGGTCGTGACGCTCTACGAACTGGAGCCGGCGCCCGGCACCAAGTCGAGCCGCGTGATCTCGCTCGCCGACGACATCGCCCGCTCGATGTCGGCGGTCTCGGCCCGCGTCGCCGTAGTCCCCGGCCGCAACGCCATCGGCATCGAATTGCCGAACACGCGGCGCGAAACCGTTTATCTGCGCGAACTCCTCGCCTCGGCCGATTTCGCCGAGACGAAGCAGAGCCTCGCACTGTGTCTGGGCAAGAACATCGGCGGCGAGCCCATCATCGCGGATCTGGCCAAGATGCCCCACCTGCTGGTGGCCGGCACCACCGGCTCGGGCAAGTCGGTGGCCATCAACACCATGATCCTGTCGCTGCTCTACCGGATGAAGCCGGAAGAGTGCCGCCTGATCATGGTCGACCCCAAGATGCTGGAACTCTCCGTCTACGACGGCATCCCGCACCTGCTCTCCCCCGTCGTCACCGATCCGAAGAAGGCGGTCATCGCCCTCAAATGGGCCGTGCGCGAGATGGAGGAGCGCTACAAGAAGATGTCGAAGGTCGGTGTGCGCAACATCGACGGCTTCAACGCCCGCCTCGCCGAGGCGCGGGGGCGCGGCGAGATCCTGACCCGGACCGTGCAGACGGGCTTCGACCGCGAGACCGGCGAGGCGGTCTACGAGACGGAGGAGATGGACCTCTCGGCGCTGCCCTACATCGTGATCGTTGTCGACGAGATGGCCGACCTGATGATGGTGGCGGGCAAGGACATCGAGGGCGCGATCCAGCGGCTGGCGCAGATGGCGCGCGCGGCCGGCATCCACCTGATCATGGCGACCCAGCGTCCCTCGGTCGACGTGATCACGGGCACGATCAAGGCGAACTTCCCGACCCGGATCAGCTTCCAGGTCACGTCGAAGATCGACAGCCGCACGATTCTCGGCGAGATGGGCGCCGAGCAGCTGCTGGGCCAGGGCGACATGCTGTTCATGGCCGGCGGCGGGCGCACGACGCGCGTGCACGGGCCGTTCTGCTCGGATGCGGAAGTCGAGAGCGTGGTCGCCCACCTCAAGCGCCAGGGCCGGCCCTCCTACCTCGAGGCCGTCACGGCCGACGACGGCAGCGGCGACGAGAAGCCCGCCAAGGGTTCGAAGGCGGACAAGGCCGAGCGGGCCGAGAAGGCCCAGGCCACCGAGATCGAGGACATCGACGCCCCGATCTTCGATGCGGGTGCCTATGCGGGCAGCGGCGGCATCGATCCCGGCGCCGAACTCTACGACCAGGCGGTGCAGGTGGTGCTGCGCGACAAGAAGGCGTCCACCTCCTACATTCAGCGCCGCCTGCAGATCGGCTACAACCGCGCCGCCTCGATCATGGAGCGGATGGAGATCGAGGGTATCGTCGGTCCGGCCAACCACGCCGGCAAGCGCGAGATCCTGATGGAGGGCGGCCACGCCGCCTCCGGTATGATGGACTACGACGACTGACCGACGCGCCTGAGCGGGTCCCTCTCCCCAGCGGATCTCGGGCAGGCCCGAGATCCGCTGGGGAGGAGAGCCGCATCGCGCTTGAACCCCCACCCGTCGCATATTCGCCACAGGGCGGGCTTCTAAGCGGGCACCACCCGCGCATGTCTGAATCGCCTCAAGGGAGCGTCCCGATGATCGGCCGCCGTCACCGCCTCGCCGCCGGTCCGCTGCTCGTCCTGGCGGCCGGGCTTGCCCTGCCGCAGCCGGCCTCCGCTCAGGTCTCCTCGTTCCTCGACGGGCTGTTCGGCCGCAAGGAGCAGCCGGCCCCCGCCCCCGAGCCGGAGCCCGCCCCGGCGGCCCCGGCCCCGGCGACCGCCCCGAAGAAGCCCGTCGCCCAAGCGCCGAAGGCCACCAAGCCCGCCGACAAGGCGACGGCCGACAAGGCGGCCAAGGGCGAGGCGACCAAGGGCGAGGCGACCAAGGGCGAGGCGACCAAGGGCGAGGCGAAAGCGGGCGCCAAGGGTGAGGCGAAGGGCGCCGATCCGAAGTCGGCCGCCAAGGTCGCGGCGGTCGGCGCGCCGGCGGCGGCCGTCGCGGCGGAGGCGGACGACGCCACCGTGATCGCGCAGGCCAACGCCTACTTCAACGGCATGACCACGCTCACCGGTACCTTCGTCCAGATCGGTCCGGACGGACGCCGCATCGGCGGCAAGCTGACGCTGGCCAAGCCCGGCCGCCTGCGCTTCGACTACGACCAGCCCTCGCCGCTGGAGATCGTGGCCGACGGCACCTCCGTGGCGGTCAAGGATCGCAAGCTCGGCACCCAGGACCTGTACTTCATCTCGCAGACGCCCCTGAAATTCCTGCTGCGCGAAAAGATCGACCTCGCCAAGGACCTGACCGTCAACGACGTGTCCAACGATCCGGGCGGGGTGCGGATCGCCCTGGAGGACCGCTCGACGCTGGGCGGCACCTCGCGCATCCAGCTCTTCTTCGATGCCGAGGTGAAGACCTTGAGCCAGTGGCGGATCACCGACCCGCAGGGCTACCAGACCACGGTGCAGCTCTCGAACCTGCAGAAGGGCCGCGCCGTCGAGGGCGCCGCGTTCTTCATCAATTACGGCCGCTCCGAGGACAAGGCGGCCGAGCGCCAGATCCGGGCGCAGTAGAGGCGCCGATCATCGGCCCGACCTTGTCGGGTCGATGCCGATGCTGCAAAGCGTCGGGCTCGCGACACACGAGCCGAGCCCATGCACGACATCCGCGCCATCCGCGAGAATCCGGACGCCTTCGACGAGGCCCTGCGCCGCCGCGGGCTGGCGCCGCTGTCCGCCGAACTGGTCGCCCTGGACGACGCGCGCAAATCCGCGATCTCGGCAGCCCAAGCCAACCAGGAGCGCCGCAACGCGCTCGCCAAGGAGATCGGCGGCGCCAAGAAGGCGAAGGACGAAGCCCGCGCGCAGGAGCTCATGGCCGAGGTCGCCCGCCTCAAGGACGAGGCCCCGGCCCTGGAGGCCGCGCAGGCGCAAGCTGGCAAGACCCTCGACGACCGCCTCGCCGCGATCCCGAACCGCCCGAACCCGGACGTGCCCGAGGGTGCCGACGAGCACGGCAACGTGGAGTACCGCCGCTTCGAGGCGCACCGCCCGCAGCTTGCCACGGGAAAGCAGCATTTCGAGATCGGCGAGGCTTCCGGCCTGATGGATTTCGAGGCCGCGTCGCGGATGTCGGGCGCCCGCTTCGTGGTGCTGAAGGGCCAACTCGCCCGCCTGGAGCGGGCGCTCGGGCAGTTCATGCTCGACCTGCACACGGGCGAGCACGGCTATACGGAGGTGGCGCCGCCCATCCTCGTGCGTGACGAGGCGATGTTCGGCACGGCGCAATTGCCGAAGTTCCGCGACGACCAGTTCCAGGCGGGCGAGCACTGGCTCATCCCCACCGCCGAAGTCCCCCTCACCAATCTCGTGCGCGAATCGATCCTCCGCGAGGAGGAACTTCCCTTGCGCTTCACCGCCCTCACCCCGTGCTTCCGGGCCGAGGCCGGCTCGGCGGGGCGCGACACCCGCGGCATGCTGCGCCAGCACCAGTTCAACAAGGTCGAGCTCGTCTCGATCACCACGCCGGAGCAATCGGCCGACGAGCACGAGCGCATGCTGGGTTCGGCCGAGGCCGTGCTGAAGAAGCTCGACCTGCCCTACCGGATCATGACGCTGTGCACCGGCGACATGGGCTTCGCCTCCCAGAAGACCTACGACATCGAGGTCTGGATGCCGGGCCAGGAGACGTTCCGCGAGATCTCGTCCTGCTCGGTCTGCGGCGACTTCCAGGCGCGGCGGATGAACGCGCGCGTCCGCGCCCGGGATGGCAAGGCGGTGAATTTCGTCCACACCCTCAACGGGTCCGGCGTGGCCGTGGGCCGCGCGCTCATCGCCGTGATGGAAAACTACCAGAACCCGGATGGCAGCGTCACGGTGCCGTCGGTGCTGAAGGCCTATATGGGCGGGATCGAGCGGATCGAGGGGTTCAAGAGCTGATGCGCATTCTCGTCACCAACGACGACGGCATCCACGCGCCGGGGCTCGAGACCCTGGAGGGGATCGCCCGGGCCATCTCGGACGACGTCTGGGTGGTGGCGCCCGAGACCGACCAGTCCGGCGTCTCGCACTCCCTCTCGCTGAACGATCCCTTGCGCCTGCGCCAGGTCGCCGAGAAGCGCTTCGCCGTGAAGGGCACGCCGTCCGACTGCGTGATCATGGGGGTGCGCCACATCCTGAAGGACCACGGGCCCGACCTCGTGCTCTCGGGCGTCAACCGCGGCCAGAACGTCGCCGAGGACGTGACCTACTCGGGCACCATCGCGGCGGCGATGGAGGGGACGATCCTCAACGTGAGATCGATCGCGCTGAGCCAGGCCTACGGGGCCGGCGGCCGGGGCGCCATCAAGTGGAACTGCGCCGCCGAACACGGCCCGGGCGTGGTGCGAAAGATTCTCGACATCGGGATCGAGCCCGGCATCGTCATCAACGTGAACTTTCCGGACTGCGAGCCCGGCGAGGTCCTGGGCACGGCGGTGGCCGCGCAGGGGTTTCGCAATCAGGCGCTGCTTGCCATCGACGCCCGCCATGACGGG
>NZ_BPQL01000158.1 GCF_022179225.1 Methylobacterium goesingense | reverse complement strand
CGCCGGCATCGGCGGCGAGACGGCCCTCCAGGCGAGCCGCAAGCTGAAGGCGCGAATCCTGGAGATCGCCGCCGCGATCCTGCAGGCGGAGCCCGCCACCCTCGACATCCGCGACGACGCGGTCACGGACGCGGACGGCGCGCCCCGTATGACGCTGCGGGAGGTCGCCAACCTCGCCTATTACCGCTCGGACCTGCTGCCGCCGGACGTTTCCCCGGCCCTGACGGTGGCGCACCACTTCGCGCCGCGCGGCTATCCCTTCGCCTTCACCAACGGCATCCACGGCAGCCTCGTCGAGGTCGATGTCGAGACCGGCTTCGTCACGATCCTCAAGCACTGGGTCGTGGAGGATTGCGGGCGCGTCATCAACCCGCTCCTCGTCGACGAGCAGATCCGCGGCGGCGTGGTGCAGGGGCTCGGCGCGGCCTTCTTCGAGGAATGCCGCTACGGCGAGACGGGCCAGCTCCTGAACGGGTCGATGTCCGACTACCTCGTGCCCATGGCCTGCGAGATGCCCGACATCGTCATCGCCCATGTGGAGACACCGACCCTGGACACCGAACTCGGCGCCAAGGGCTGCGGCGAGGCGGGCACCGCCGCCTCCAGCGGCGCGGCCCTGAACGCGGTCAACGACGCCCTGCGCCCCCTCGGCGCCGGCATCTCCCAGCTCCCCATGACACCCGAACGCATCCTGAGGGCGCTCGACGTGATCTGATCTATCCCCGGCGGACTTCCCCAGGCGGACTTCCGCCACCCGGATTTCGCGACGCGGGCCGCCTTCACGAGCCCGCGCGACGACAGGAGGAAACCATGATCGAACAGGGATCGCGACACGGCTCCGTCTCGCGCAGGACGCTGGTGCGTGGACTGGCCGCCACGGGCGCGCTCGCGGGCATCGGGATGCCGTTCGTCGCCCGCGCCGCCGAGCCGATCCGCATCGGTTTCCCGACGCCGGTCACCGGCCCGTTCGGCGCCGAGGCCAAGGATCAGATCCGCTCGGCCGAACTCGCCGTGAAGCAGTTCAACGAGACCGGCGGCTTGAACGGCCGGATGGCCGAACTCCTGGTCCGTGACGACAAGCTCAACCCCGGCGAGGCCGCGACCCGGACGCTGGAACTCATCGAGAAGGACAAGGCCCATTTCATCGTGGGTGCCCTGTCGAGCGCGGTCCAGCTCTCGGTCAACGAGATCACCCGCTCGCGCAAGGTTCTCTACGTGTCGATCAGCCAGTCCGACACGATCAACGAGGCCAAGGATTTCAGCCGCTACACCTTCCACGAGGCGCTGAACCCGCACATGACCACGGCGGCCGTGGCCAAACACACGTTCAAGAAGGGCACCCGGGTGGCGTACCTCGCCGCCGACTACGCCTATGGCCACGAGATGCTGCGCGGGTTCAAGCGCGCGGCGGCCGCCATCGGCGCCGAGACGGCCGGCGAGATCCTGCACCCGTTCGGCGCGCCGGACTACTCGACCTTCATGCCGCGCCTGCGCTCCATGCGCCCCGACATCCTGTGCATCTGCAATTTCGGGCGCGATCAGGCCAACAGCATCAAGCAGGCGAATGATTTCGGGCTGAAGAAGGCCGCCCGGATCGTCGTGCCGGTGCTGCTGCACAACCAGCGCCTCGCGGGCGGCGCCGACGCCTTCGAGGGCGTTGTGGGGGCGAGCAACTACTACTGGCGCCTGGAAGAGACCGTGCCCTCGGCCAAGGCCTTCAACGACGCCTTCCGGGCCGCCTACGCCAACGCGATCCCGACCGATTACGGCGCCTACGGATACACGGCCGTCCGCTCGCTGCTGATGGCCGTGAAGGCGGCCGGCGATACCGACACGGACAAAGTCATCGCGGCCCTGGAGGGCCTGACCTACGACGTCGCCAAGGGACCGGAGCGCTACCGCGCCTGCGACCACCAGGCGATCCAGTCCGTGCTCATCACGGAATCGCGCAAGAAGTCCGAGATGCAGGGCGAGGCGGACCTGTTCCGCATCCTGGATGTCGAGGCCGGCTCCGAGGCCGCCCTCCGCACCTGCGACGAACTCGGCCACCGGGCCTGATCGGGCGCCATGAGCGGGAGCCGGCCATGACCTCTGCCTTCGCCGCCTTGGATCTTGAACTCATCGCGATGCAGCTGTTCTCGGGCGTGGCGCTCGGCGCCGTGTTCGTGATGCTGGCCCTCGGCCTGTCGATCATCTTCGGCATGCTCGGCATCGTGAATTTCGCCCACGGCAACTTCTTCATGGTCGGCGCCTACGCGGGCGTCTTCGTCATGGAGCGCACGGGCAGCTTCTGGGCGGCGCTGCTGGTCGGCCCGCTCATGGTCGGGGCCCTGGGCCTGCTGGTGGAGCGCTTCCTGATCCGGCCCCTGGCCGGCCGCTCGCCGGACGATCCCCTGCTCCTCACCTTCGGGCTCGGTTACGTCCTGGTGGAAGGCGTGCGCATCCTGTTCGGCTCGGACGGCCTACCCTTCGCCACCCCGGAGGAGCTCTCCGGCGTCGCCGATCTCGGCATCGGCTACTTCCCGATCTACCGACTCTTCGTCGTCGGCGTGGTGGCGCTGGTGCTCGTCGTCCTCTGGTACGGCCTCGAGCGGACGCGGCTCGGGCTGATCGTGCGGGCCGGCGCCCGCGACCCGGAAATCCTCCGGGTCCTCGGCATCGACATCCAGCGGCTCTGGCTCTGGGTGTTCGGCCTCGGCATCGCGCTCGCGGCCCTGGGCGGCGTCCTCGCCGCGCCGATGCGCTCGGTCAATCCGGAGATGGGCAACGTCGTGCTGGGCGAGGCCTTCGCCGTCACGGTGATCGGCGGCATGGGCTCGCTGATGGGCTCCGTCGTCGCCGGCCTCCTGGTGGGGATCGTGGTGTCGATGACCGCGCTGGTCGCCCCCGAGATGGCCAGCATCGCGATGTTCGCCTTCATGGCCCTGGTTCTCCTGATCCGGCCCCAGGGCCTGTTCGGCAAGCCCGGCCTCGGTGTCTGAGGGAGACCGCACATGCAGACCCTCGACCAGACCGTCGTCGACGCCCCGCCGGGGGCGGTGAAGCCGCAGCGCGCCCCGCGCGTCACCGCCGGGTTCTCGCGCTGGCGCGCGCCGCTCTCGATCCTCGCGCTCCTGACCCTGCCGTTCCTGCTCCCCTCGCAGGCGCTCGCCGTCAACGTCCTGATCTACGGGCTCTACGCCGTCGGCTACAATCTGCTCTACGGCTACACCGGCCTCCTCTCCTTCGGGCACGCGGCCTTCTTCGGAACGGGCGCCTACGTCACCGGCATCGCCATCGGCGCGTACGGACTCCACCCGCTCCTGGCGATGGGCCTCGGGACGGTCGCGGCGAGCGCGTTGGCGCTGACGGTCGGGGCCGTCTCGATCCGCTCGCGCGGCATCTACTTCGCCATGGTGACCCTGGCGCTCGCCCAGCTCGTCTACTACGCCGCGCTCCAGGCTTCGTCCTGGACCGGCGGCGAGAACGGCCTGCGCGGCTTCACGGTCTCGCGGATCGGCCTTGGGCCCGTCTCGCTGGACATCCTCGACCCGCAGGTCAAATACCTCTTCGTCCTGGCCTTCGTGGGGGCGGCCCTGGCGCTGATCTCGCGCATCCTCGCCTCGCCCTTCGGGGCGGCCATCGAGGCGATCCGTGAGAACGAGACCCGCGCGCGCGCCTGCGGCTTCGACGTGGAGCGCTCGAAGCTCCTGGCCTTCGTCCTGTCCGGCCTCTTCTGCGGCCTGAGCGGCGCGCTCTCGGCGATCCACCTCTCGATCGTTCCCCTCGACAGCCTCGCCTACCACACCTCCGGCATGGCGGTGGTGATGACGCTGGTGGGCGGCGCCGGCACCTTCTTCGGCCCCTTCGTCGGTGCTCTGGTGGTGCTGGTCCTGGAGGACGTGTTCAGCCTCTGGACGCCCCACTGGCAGCTCGCCCTCGGGACCGTGTTCATCCTGTTCGTGTTGTTCCTGCCACGCGGCCTCTGGGGCTCGGCCCTGGAACGCCTCTCCTTCCGCCGGGGGCAATCATGAATCCGGTTCCGCAGGCTCCGATCCTGGAAGTGGAGGCGCTCGGCCGCCGCTTCGGCGCGTTCACGGCTCTCGAAGACGTCAGCGCGGTCTTCGGCAAGGAGCGCATCACGGCCATCATCGGCCCGAACGGGGCCGGCAAAAGCACGCTGTTCAACCTGCTCTCGGGCGCCCTGGCGCCCACGGCCGGGCGCCTCCGCTTCGGGGGTCGCGACATGACGCGGGTGCCCCAGGCCCGGTTCGCGCATCTCGGCATCGCGCGCTCCTACCAGATCACGAACGTCTTCCCGCGCCTGACCGCCCATGAGAACCTGCGGACGGCGATGCAGGCGCGGGCGAGCCGCTACGACTTCTGGAGCCGGCGCGACGCTCTGAGCGGCCTCGCGGAGCGAGCGGATGCGTTGCTCGCCGATATCGGCCTGGCGGGCCGGCGCGACCGTCCCGCCGCGTCCCTCGCCCATGGCGAGCAGCGGGCCCTGGAGATCGGCATCGCCCTGGCGAGCGACCCCAAGCTCCTGCTCCTCGACGAACCGACCGCCGGGATGGGGCCGGAGGAGACCAAGGAGATGGTCGCGCTGCTGCGTCGCCTCGGCGAGACGCGCACGATCCTACTCGTGGAGCACAAGATGAAGATGATCCTCGGCCTGTCCGAGCGGATCCTCGTGCTGCATCACGGCCGGCTCATCGCCGATGGCAGCCCGGCCGAAATTCAGGCCGACCGCGAGGTGCGGCGCGTCTATCTCGGCCAGAGCGGTGGGTACGGCCATGCTTGAGATCCATGGCCTCGACGCGTGGTACGGCCCGAGCCACGTCCTGCACGGACTCTCCCTCAAGGTCCGAGCCGGCGAAATCCTGGCCCTTGTCGGCCGCAACGGCGCGGGCAAGACCACGACCATGAAGGCCGTGATGGGCCTGATCCCCAAGGTCGGCGGCAGCGTGCGCTTCCTCGGCGCGGAACTGCTCGGCCGTCCCGCCCATGCCCGCTTTCCCCTGGGCCTCGCCTACGTGCCCGAGGACCGGCGCATCGTCCCGGGCCTGACCGTGCGGGAGAACCTGAAGCTCGGCCTCCTGCGCGCGCCGCGCACGATCAAGGAGGGGGCGGCGATCGCCGAGATCGCCGAGACCTTCCCGCGGCTGGCCGAGCGCCTCGACCAGATCGCCGTGACGATGTCGGGCGGCGAGCAGCAGATGCTCGCCATCGCGCGCGCGATGATCGCGCGGCCCAAGCTCATCCTGCTGGACGAGCCGTCGGAGGGCATCATGCCGGTGCTGGTCGAGGAGATGGGCCGCCTGTTCGTGTCCTTGCGCGACCGCGGCGTGACGCTGCTCCTCGTCGAGCAGAACGTCGAGTGGGCCCTCAATCTCGCGAACCGCGCCGTGATCATCGACCAGGGTGCCGTCGTGCACGAGAGCTCGGCCGCCGCTCTGCGCGCCGACACCGAGATCCAGGATCGGTACTGCGCGGTCTGACAAAGCGCGTGGTCGATCTCAGAGGCCGGCCGATCCGCGCCGACAGCGGCGCGAGCCAGGGAGGACAGCATGGACATCACCGGCGAGTACCGAATCGCGGCGCCCCGCGACACCGTCTGGGCCGCCCTCAACGACCCGGAGGTGCTGACGCTCTGCATCCCCGGCTGCAAGGAGCTCACCCAGGTCTCGCCCGAGGAGATGGCCGCCAAGGTCGCCCTGAAGGTCGGCCCGGTCTCGGCCACCTTCGCCGGCACCGTCCGGCTGGAGGATATTCGGGGCCCAGAGGGCTACACCCTGGTCGGCCAGGGCAATGGCGGCATGGCGGGCTTCGCCAAGGGGCGCGCCGTGGTGAACCTCACGGAGGATGGCCCCGATACCATCCTGCGCTACGAGGCGAAGGCCGAGATCGGGGGCAAGATCGCCTCCCTCGGCGGTCGCCTGATCCAGGCCACGTCCCGCAAGCTCGCCGATGAGTTCTTCGGCAAGTTCGCGAACCGCCTCGGCGCGCCCGCACCGGAGAGCGCGGCCCTGCCTCCCCCCTGACCAAGCCGGCCACGCTCCGCGTCGCTAAAACACCCCGCACAGGACACGAGACGATCATGCCCACCGCGATTTCGC
>NZ_BPQL01000157.1 GCF_022179225.1 Methylobacterium goesingense | reverse complement strand
CGAATTTCTCTTTGGCCATCGTCTCTTTCCTGCGGCAAGCTCACACGAGCGGTCGCCCGGGCTGAAGCTCGACGAGGCGTCGAGCCGGGCGAAAGACGGGGGCCCGCTTAGAGGCTTGCCGTCCTTTGATCAAGGGCTTTGCTGGATCGCGCCTGCCCCGGCCACGCGGCGCGGTCTACTGAACGGCGCGGCGGACGGGCGATGCGGCGAGGAGAGCCGCCTTGTCGAGGCCGAGGGCGGCGGCGATCTCCTCGAGGGCCCGGGCTTCCACGTCGATGATGCCGTCGAGATCGGCCACATCCGCCGCGACCAGGAAGGCGGCCTCGCGCTCCTCGATGCCGCGTCCCTCGATGGCGCCCACGAGGCGCAGGTTCTCGGCGCGGCCGGCCCGGGTCCGCGCCCGGGCGATCCCCTCGTACAATTCGCTCTCGAGCATCAGCCGGTCGTAGCCCTTCTCCAGGATTGGATTGGCCTGCATGCCCGCAAGTGCCGTTTCGAATTCCTGGCCGGCGACCTCGCCGTCGGCCACGATCACGTTGGCCGCCGCCGAGACCATGGCCTGCATGAGCGCCTTGTCGCCGGCATAGGCCGTAACGGTCTGGCTGAAGCGGCTGACGATGTCCTGGAAGATGTTCATCGCGAGGGGTCCGTCGGTCCTGGAAGCGGGGGAGGAGGCTGGAGGCGGGGGAGGAGGCAAGGATCGATGCATCGACGCGGAGCGAGGCTTTGCCGTTCCCGACCTCGAAAACAAGCCGCACCGGCCTGCCCATCTCAGAACATCGCCACGAGGGCGATGCCGGCGATCATCAGGAGCCCCCCGCAGATGCGCCACAGGCTCACGGGGTGCTGTTCGAAGCCGACCCAACCGAAATGATCGAGGAGGATCGAGGTGACCACACCGGCGGTGACGAGCAGGCCGAGATACGGCGCCGCCCCGATCCGCTGGGCCACGTAGAGCTGGGAGAGGATGAGGAGCGCGCCCATCATGCCACCCAGCCAGGCCCAGTGCGGTACCGCCCGGATGTCGCTCATGGACGGCGGCGCGAAGCGGCCGAGGATCAAGCCGACCGCCAGCAGGGTCGTCGCGCCCACCAGGGAAATGACGATGCCTGCGGCGAAGGGCTGCGCCAGGTTCTTGGCGAGCGTCGCGTTCACTCCCGATTGCACGGCGTTGGCGATGCCCGCCATGAGCGCGAGACCGTAAAAGAACCACATGGACGATCCTGGGCAAAGACAATCGGAGGAAGAACGCGGCACACGAAGCGCCGCAGGGGGATGCGCCCGAGTGGTCGAGAGGCCGGACATTGCAGCATCGTCCCCGCCTGGGCAGGCGCGTCGGTAAAGTCCTTTGCCCGGTCCGTAGATTGTTTATGAACACAGCGTAGATCGGGCCGAGGCCCTCGGGAATGTGACGGGTCGTGGCATGGACAGGACGATGGCGGCACCCGCCGGATCAGAGACTGCGACGGCACGCACCGGCTCCTCTGAAGCGCAGAAGCCCGCCGATCTGCGCTTCCGTCTCCGCGATGCGACGGACGCGGCCCATCGCCGGCTCGATGCCGGATTCGCGGCGTGGGACCTCTCCCGGCGTGCGGATTACGCGGCGTTCCTCCGGGTCATGGAAGCGGCCTTCGTGCCCCTGGAGCAGTGGCTCGATGGGGTCGATCCCGCCTTCCTGCCCCCTGATTGGGCCATCCGCCGCCGTGCGGATGCTTTGCGCGCCGATTTGATCGGCATCGGCGGCGCTGAACCCCCGAGGTCGATCGGAGCGCTTCGGCACCCCGAAGCCGAGGCGCCCGGTATTCTCTACGTCCTGGAAGGGTCCCGCCTGGGCGGACAGGTGCTGCTACGGCAGGTTCTCGCCAGTCCCGATCCGCTGGTCCGCGCGCATGCGCACTTCCTGCGGCACGGCGAGGGACAGCGTCTCTGGGCGAGTTTCGCCGCCTGGTTGTCCGCCCGACCCGCGCAGGATCACGATGCGGCGGCCCGTGGTGCCCTGCGCGCTTTTGCGCTGTTCGAGGCGGCCCAGACCGCGGGTTAGGCCGCGACGGCCCCTGCTGCCAGCGCCCGGCGCAGGGTATCGGCGGTGTAGGGCTTCTTCACCATCGTCACCGCACCGAGCTCGGGCGGGATCCGGAAACTTTCACCGTAGCCGGTGGCGAAGGCGAAGGGAACGCCGAGAGCCGACAGGCGTCGGGCCACCGGCAGGCTGGTCTCGGAGCCGAGGTTCACGTCGAGGAGCGCGAAGCTCGGGGTGGCCGCCTCGATCAGCCGCATGGCGTCGTGCACCGAGGCGGCCATGTCCACCGCTCTGGCGCCCAGGGTAGCGAGGATGTCCTCGGCCTCAAGGGCGATGATCATGTTGTCCTCGACCAGCAGGACCGCTCCCGAGAGCGCCTTTGCTTCGAGGCTGTGCACGCTCTCGCGCGGAACCGGCGCGGGCGCAGCCGGGGCGGCCCGGACGTAGCGTGCCGGCACCACGAAGCGCCCGCGCACCCCCGTGAGTTCGTAGCTGATATCCGCCTCCCCCTTCAGCTCGTAGGGGATCGAGCGCTCGATCAGCGTGGTGCCGAAGCCGCGCCGGGTCGGTGGCACCACGGCAGGTCCGCCGCTCTCGTTCCAGTCGATGACGAGGGCATCGGACGGATCACGACGCCACGCCACATCGACCCGCCCGGCCGGTTCCGAGAGCGCGCCGTACTTGGCCGAGTTCGTCGTCAGCTCGTGGATGACGAGCGCGAGGGTGGAGAAGGCCTGCGGCTCGAGCAGCACGTCGATGCCGTCCAGGACGACCCGCTCGGCGCGCTCGCCGAGATAGGCCTCCATCTCGAGGGCGATGAGATCGTGCAGCGACCCCGGGCCCCAATTCGTTGTGGTGATCTGATCATGGGCGCGGGCCAGGGCCTGGATGCGCGCGCCGACCACCCCCGCGAATTCCTCGACGCTGTCCGCCCCCGACCGGCTCTGGGCGACGATGCCGCGGATGAGGTTGAGGATGTTGCGCACGCGGTGATTCAACTCCGCGATCAGCAGTTCCTGCCGCTCCTGGGAGGACTTGCGCTCCTTTTCGGCGGAATCGGTCAGCCGCAGGATGACTTCGAGGAGCGTGATCCGGAGAGCCTCGGCGATGCGCAACTCCGCCGCGCTCCAGGGCGCGGACTGGCCGCGTACCACCTCGGTCCAGGCCTCGAAGCTCTTGCGCGGAGTCAGGCGCAGGCCGTTCGGTCCGAGGGTCGCGGGCTTGCTGGGGTTGCCGGCCCAGGTCACGGTCCGGGCGATCTCGCGTCGGAAGAACACCAGGAAGTCTCGGGGTGCCCGCGAGATCGGGACCGCGAGAAGCCCGGCCGCTCGCTCGGTGTAGTCCGCCGCGGGCGGGTGGACGTCACCGATCGCGTGGGTGGCGAAGGCTCGGCTGGTCGCCGTCCGGTTGAGGAAGCGCACCAGTCCGGTGAATTCCTCGGCCGTCGGGGTCGCACCCTGGAGCGTGACCTGGCCGTTCACCCAGACGCCGATCCCGTCGCAGGTGACGATGCCGGCGATGTCGTCGAGGAAGCTCGTGATGTTCTCCAGGCTGGTGCCGCCCGAGGCGAGTGCGCCCATCAGGCGATCGTGCAGGGTGCGCGAACTCGCCTCGTATGCGGCCTCGGCCTCGCGCTCTCGGCTTTCCAGGATCAGCGAGAACATCTGCCCGAAAAGTTCGGCGCCGGTGCGGCGCTCGAGGGAGATGTGGCGCGGCTCGGCGTGATGGCAGGCGAACAGGCCCCAGAGGCGGCCATTGCGCAGGATCGAGACCGACAGGGAGGCGGCGACCCCCATGTTGCGCAGGTATTCGAGGTGGATCGGCGAGACCGTGCGCAGGGTGCTCATCGAGAGATCGAGGGGTTGGCCCTCCGGATCGCGTTGCGGAATGACTGCAATATGCGGCGCGTTCACGTCGGCGATGATGCGCAGCCAGTTGCGCTCGTAGAGCACGCGCGCCTGCTTCGGGATGTCGGAGGCCGGGTAATGCAGGCCGAGATACGGATCCAGGCTGGAGCGGGCGGATTCGGCGATGACGACGCCCGAGCCGTCCGGATCGAAACGGTAGATCATCACCCGGTCGAAGCCGGTGAGCGCCCGCATCTGACGCACGGCCTCGCGGCAGAACAGGTCGAAGCCGAGGGTCTGCTGGATCCGGCCCACCATGCTGCGCACGAGGTTGCCGGCGTTCAGATGTTCGGAGACGCTGGGCTCGGCCTCGATGACGATGCTGCCGCCCGAGACGTGCAGGGCGATGTCGAAGGGGGGGCCCCCCGGCAGCAGGGGCGTGCCGAAGATCCGGTCGATGGCGTCGGGACCGCGCAGGGCCTGGAGGTGCCCGCGGATCAGGTGGATGGTCTCGGCGTCCAGGAGGTCGGACAGGGGCAGGCCGAGGAGGTCGGCCGCCGCGTGTCCGAGCCAGCGCGGCGCGTTCTCGGAGGCCCGGACCACGATCCAGTCCGACGAGACCGCGATGAGGAAGCCGAAGGGCTGGACCGCGCCGAGGATATGGATCGGCTCGCGGTCGCAGGAGGACAGGTCGACGGTCTCGGGCCGGGCTGGATGATCCGTCATGACATCAATCGATCACCGCGTCCGTCGGCGAATTGCAGGTAAACCAGTGACGACAACGACGGAGGGTCGCGAAAGTCTCCCTGATCGATCCGGGCAAATCGGCTTCTGGTCGCGCCTGTCGCGGAAATACAACGCGGCCTTATGGCCGGGTGTCCCTGCCCTGCAGAGCCCCGGCCACGAGGACGGCGCCGACGAGGTAGGCGGCGAGCAGCAGGGCCGCGCATTCGATCCAGGCGGCGGCCCGCCCCGGGACGATGCCCGCGGCGGCGAGGCCACCGCAGAGCCCGGCGCCCAGCACGAGGGTGAGCGCCCCCCAGCGGGCTGGCCCCGTGCGGGGCAGGCCCGCGAGCCAGCCGATGCCGGCACCGAGCAGGAGGCTGGCGGCCAGGGCTGGCCAGAGCATGGTCGCCAGGAGGGTCACGGGTCACGCCTCGATTCTGGGATGGGTGTCGGATGCGGGATGCCGGTGTCCCGGCGGCAGGCCGGTGTCAGGGGCGTGCGACGGGCGTGAGGCCGACGCCCTGGTCAGCGGGACGCGCGGTGCCGGGCGGTGCCACCGCGACCTGTTCGGGACGCAGGCCCGCCTGAAGCAGGTACTCAGCGACAACGAGCGCCCGCTGCTGCGGCAGGTCCGGTGCCGGTTCGGCTTTGGCGGATTCGGGCTTGGCTGGATCAGTCTTGGCTGGATCGGGTTTGGCGGGCTCGGCCTTTTTCGTGGCGGCTTTCACCGGCGGCTTGGACGCCGGTTTGGCGTCCGCAGGCCGGGCCCCCTGCGGCTTGCCCGCCTCCAGGGAGGCGGTGCTCTCGACCGCCGCGTCGACGGCCGGTCTCGGCGCGGGGGCGCCCCCGGCGGGGTCGGCATGGCCCGTGACCGTGAGGCGCAGGGACGGACAGGTCCGCGCGAGGCCGGCCAGGGCGTCGAGGCCTGGATAGAAGGCGGGCTTCAGGGTCGCGCTGCCGGGCGCGAAGACCGGGCCCGGTCCCTTCAGGCTGGAATCCAGGGCCTGGGCGCAGGAATCCGGCGTGCGGGCCGGAATCTCCCCGGGGACGGTCACGGCGATCTCGGCGCGCCACCCCTCCGGCAGCGCGGCCGGAAGGTCCTCCCGGATGCGCCGGGCGGTCTGGGGGTAGAGGCTCTCGCCGCTCAAGATCACGGTGCGATCAGCGATCCGGACCTCGCCGCGCACCAGCAGCGCGAGGGGAGCTGCAACGGCCGTCAGGGCGCGGGCGAGGGTGTCCGGCGCGCCCTGGCCGAGGCGCGTGCGGTCCACGAGCCGCTCGCGGAACAGGCGCGGCCGTAGGGCCCCCAGCAGGGCTTCGCGCGTGGCCACGTCTGGCAGGTGCCCGGTCAGGGTCACGGCGTCCGCCTCGCGCCGGAGTCCGACCCGGTAGGGGGAGAGCGGTCGCGTGCCGAGGGTGATCCCGCCGCGCTTCAGGCCCGCCGGAATTGCGTCTCCGATCAGGGCCTCGATCTCCGGAATGGCCTGGGCGTCGAGGGCGATGCCGTTCAGGGAGATTGCGGAATCCGCCACGGTGACGCTGCCCTCCTGCATCAGGCCGGCGAGTTGCAGGGCGAACCGCGCCATCGCGGCCGGGTCGATCTCGGACGGCAAGCCCCGCGCGGTGCGCGTCCGGTCTTCGATCCGGCCCGTCTCGGAGATCTGGGCCGCCTGTTCACGGATCGCGGTTCGCGCGGCCTCCGAGACCACGTAGCCCGAGAGGTCCAGGCCGCCACCGGGCGGGCGGGTCACGACGAAGCGAAAATCCGCCACCGCGGCGGGGGCGATCTCGACCTGACCGAGGGTGTAGCCGACGGGCGGCGCCGCGAGGGCGGCGCGCAGGGCCTCCTCGTCGGCGACGGAAGCCGCTTCGCCGGAGACGGAAAGGCGCAGATCCTCCAGCATCACCCGGCCGCCGGGTGCCAGCGCGCGCAGGCGGGCCAGGGCGTAAGTCGCTGCGGCGGAAAAGTCCGGCGGCGCCCCGAGGGCGGCGCGGGTGCGGTCGCGTAGGGCCGTGCCCGGCTCCAGGGCGGGCGTCAGCCGCTCGGCGAGGGCACCGGCGCCGATCTCCGCCGGACGGGATCCCGTGAGGTCGACACCGTCCTGGGTGCGCGTCGCCACCCAGACGAAGGGTGCGGCCAGCTCGACCACGCCGACCGGGCCGACGAGACGCCGCACGCCGTCGAGGCGTGCCAGGCGGTCGTGGGCGGCGTCGCGGGTCCCGGCATCCGGGGCCTCGCCGGTGACGACGAGGTCGCGGCCCTCCGCCGTGACGCGCAGCCAGGGCTCGGCCCCGGGCTCCGCCACCGAACGCGCGACGGCGTCGGCCTCGCGGGCCAGTCGTGTCTCCAGCCGGGGTGTCACCCAGAAGGCGGAGGCGGCAAAGATCAACGCGAGGCCGGGCAGGCCGGCGGCCCAGCCAATTCGGCGGCAGCGGTCTCGGAAGTCGAAGGCGGCGGGCACGTCGGGATCCGGTAGCGGCAGGGCGATCCTGCGCGGCTCGCGCTCGCCCTCGCCGCACCACATACCCGCTTCACGGCATCTTGAAGGCCGAGACCCGCATCCGTCCCGGCTCGCCTCGCCTGGCTCGGTGGCGGAGCCACGCGGCTCGTGGGCTGCGATGCGCCTCTGCGTGGTGACGGGCGTGTGGTTTTCCTTCCCGGCTGTGGGACCCGCACATCCGCGTCGTCAAAGGCCGGACGCGTTCTTCTTTGCAGCGGATCTCGGGCCTGCCCAAGATCCGTCATGCTTGCGGGAAGAGGTCCGGAGTGGGGGTGGTTCCGCCAGCCTCCGTTCGTCGAGGGGCACCCAACCACCCCCACCTCCGACTCCTCCCCGCAATGTGGGGAGGAGGGCTGCGTCGAGCTTGGACGCGCCAAACGACCGGATCAGGCGTCGCGCAGCATCTCGAGTTCCAGCCAGCGGTCTTCGGACTTCGAGAGTTCGGTCTCGGCAACGGCGAGGAGGTCGGAAGCCTTGGCGAAGCGGGCCGGGTCGCGGGCATAGAGGCCCGGATCGGCCAGGACCTCGCGCAGCTTGGCGATGTCGGATTCAAGCTTCTTCATCCGGTCCGGCAGGGTCTTGAGTTCATGCTGGTCCTTGAAGCCGAGCTTCGGCTTGCCGGCCGGGGACGCGGTCTCGGGCGCCTTCGCGCGGTCGCGGGCATCGGTGTGCGCCTCCGCCTTCTCGGCCCGCCCGGCCGCCGCTCGGGCCTGCACGCCCTCCCCGCGCTGGGCGATCATGTCGGTGTAGCCGCCGGCATACTCGACCCAGCGCCCCTCCCCCTCGCTGACCAGCACGCTCCCGACCACCCGGTCGAGGAAGTCGCGGTCGTGGCTCACGAGGATCAGGGTCCCGGAATAATCAGCCAGCATCTCCTGCAGGAGGTCGAGGGTCTCGAGGTCGAGGTCGTTGGTGGGCTCGTCGAGGACGAGGAGGTTGGCGGGCTGGGCCAGGGCGCGTGCGATGAGCAGGCGGTTGCGCTCGCCGCCCGAGAGCACGCTCACCGGGGTGCGGGCCTGCTCGGGGGCGAACAGGAAGTCCTTGAGGTAGCCGATGACGTGGCGGCTGACGCCGCCGACCATCACCGAATCGCCGCTGCCCCCCGTGAGCACCTCCGTCACCGTCATGCTGGGCTCCAGCACGGCGCGGGCCTGGTCTAGGAGCATCATTTTCAGGTTGGTGCCCAGAGCCACCGTGCCCGAATCCGGGTGCGCCTGACCGGTCAGCAGGTTGATCAGCGTAGTCTTGCCGGCGCCGTTGGCGCCCACGATGCCGAGGCGGTCGCCCCGCATCACCCGCAGCGAGAGATCGTCGACGATCCGGCGCGGGCCATAGGCCTTGGCCGCGTGCTTGGCCTCGATCACCAGGGCGCCCGAGCTCTCGGCTTCCGTCGAGGTCATCGTCGCGGTGCCGACGGGGCGGCGGTCGTCGCGGCGTTCCTTGCGCAGGGCGTGCAGGTTGCCGAGCCGCCGCACGTTGCGCTTGCGCCGTGCGGTGACGCCGTAGCGCAGCCAGTGCTCCTCGTCGGCGATCTTGCGCTCCAGCTTGTGCCGGTCGCGCTCCTCCTCCTCGAAGAAGGCGTCGCGCCAGGCCTCGAAGGTGGAGAAACCCTGCTCGATACGACGGGTGACGCCGCGGTCGAGCCAGATCGTGGTCTTCGACAGGGCCGAGAGGAAGCGCCGGTCGTGGCTGATCAGCACGAGGGCGCCGCGCACGCTCTTCAGCTCGGATTCGAGCCACTCGATCGCCGGCAGGTCGAGGTGGTTGGTGGGCTCGTCGAGGAGCAGGATGTCGGGCTCGGGCGCCAGGGCCTGGGCGAGCGCCACCCGGCGCCCCTCGCCTCCCGACAGGCTCTTCGGGTTCTCCGCGCCGGTGAGGCCGAGGCTCTCCAGGAGGTAGCGGGCACGGTAGGCGTCGTCGTCGTGGTTGAGGCCGGATTCGACGAAGTCCAGCGTCGTCTCGAAGCCCGAGAAGTCGGGCTCCTGCGCCAGGTAGCGGATCGTGGTGCCGGGCTGGACGAAGCGCACGCCCTTGTCGGGCTCCACGAGCCCGGCGGCGATCTTCATCAGGGTGGACTTGCCCGAGCCGTTGCGGCCCACGAGGCAGGTGCGCTCGCCGGGGGAGATCGCGAGTTCGGCGCGCTCGATCAGCGGGGTGCCACCGAAGGTGAGCGCGACGTCTTGGAGGGTGAGAAGCGGAGGAGCGGCCATGGGGCCGGCTTATGGCAGCGACCGCGCCTCCGAACAAACCCGCATTCGGGCTTCCCTCACATCGTGGGGTTGGCGGGGCCCGTGGGCATCGGATCGGGTGCGATGGCCGGGCCGATATCCGGATCGTTGACCGGGATCTCGGTGGGCGTCACGTCGGGCGCCTCGGTCGGGGTCTTGCCGGGCACGTCCGTCCCCGGGGTATCGGGCCCTGGGGGCGGGGTCTGCGGCGCCTCGTAAGGGGTCTCGGGCACCGGAGCTTCCGGGATGGGGCCGGGGTTCGACATCGCTTGCGCCTCTCGGTTCCCCGGGACTTGAATGCCCCAGGATCGGACCGTGGCAACACCCCGCACCAGAGGCCGGTTCCGGGGTGACGCCATCACGCGGGGCGGCCGGGGCCTACTTCTTGGTCAGCAGGAGGTTTCCCTCCTTGCCGACCCTTTTCTGGATCTGCTGGGCGAACAGGGCGAGGAGCAGCGGCAGGCGCACCTCGACCCGCACGGTCTCGGCCCGAACATCGACTTGGCCGTCCACCTTCTGGCCCATGGCGGCCATCGCGAAGTCGAGGCGGTCGTCCGTCCAGGCCATCTTGTCGACGGCGATGCCCGCCTTGGCGAACAGCCCGTCGGCCTGGGTGATGCCATCCGCGATGCGCCGGCGGGCTTCCGCCAAGCCGAGGTCATGCGGAATTTCGACGATCAGGGGCTTGGCCATGGGATTCCGAACTCACGATTCCGCCGGTGAGAATGGGGTCGACCGGTCGTTCGCACAACGCCGGCCAACCGGATTGGCTCACGCGAAATTTCGGCGGTTCGCTCCGGCGTGACGATGGCCGACCGGTTCGGCCCGTCTCAGTCGACGACGCGCAGGGAGACGTAGGTCGTGCCGCCCATGCCGAGCGCGCGGGCGGAGCCCTTGGCGAGATCGATGATCCGGCCGCGCACGAACGGTCCGCGATCGTTGATGCGCACCACCACGGAGCGGCCGTTGCGCTTGTTCTCGACCCGGACCCGGGTGCCGAACGGCAGGCTGCGATGGGCGGCGGTCATCCCGTTCGGATTGAAGCGCTCGCCGTTCGCCGTGCGGTGGCCGCTCGCGTACCAGGAGGCGGCGCCGGACTGGGCGCTGGCCGGTGAATGGGCGGCGAGAGTGACGACGGTTCCAATGAGGGCAACAGCTCCACGAACAGGCTTGATGGTCATCCGCATTCCCTTTGTTGTTTCGGATGGCCGGCAAAATGAAGCGGAACGGGGCCAAAATGAGACCGGACAAATATGGCGGTAACTGCCTTTTTTAGGCTATAGGGATTTTTTAATCAGTGGTTGTGAGTGGAGATATTATTCACGATCTGTCTATGAATCCAGCCGCCTGCGCCGTTGTTGAGACCGTGGAAACTCCACGTGATCGGGCCTTGATCGTGGCCATGACGCAACGTCGGGATGCAGGATGCCCCCCTCAGGGATGCGGTCAGCGAAACCCTGCCCTGCGCGAGGCTGGCAGACGCCGGAAAGGTAAGTTTCTTCTCCATCCGCGCCCTTGAGGTCGGCTGAAGGCCATCCCGGGGTTCCTGGATGCAGTGCGGCGCGTTGCCGGAGTTAATCTTCCGAGGAGCCGGGTAAATTTTCCGCTGATCTTTCCAACGGCGAGGCTATAGCCTCCTGGGGCCTGGCACGTGCCACCCGGCAAAAATTGCAGCCCCAAATCGAGACGCCTTGTCCGCATCTCGGCAACCCCGCCTTTACGTTAACGGGCCCAAGGTCTGCCGGTCAGTCGCGTAACCGGTGTTTGCCATGGCTTCCCTGCGTACCGCGGTTGCCGACACCGTCGCCCGGAAAAGTGTCTCGCGTGCCGGGCGGCCCGTGTCGGTGCCGCGGATGGGTCTCGTACCCCCCGCGTCCCGTCTTCCCCTCGACGAGATCCTCGTCGGCGACTGTATCGCGGCCATGAACGCCCTGCCGGCGTCCAGCGTCGACTGCGTGTTCGCGGATCCGCCCTACAATCTCCAGCTCGGCGAGGGCTCGCTCCTGCGTCCCGACCAGAGCCGGGTCGACGCGGTGGACGACGCCTGGGACCAGTTCTCGAGCTTTGCCGCCTACGACGCCTTCACCCGCGATTGGCTCGCGGCCGCGCGCCGGGTGATGAAGCCGAATGCCACCCTGTGGGTGATCGGTTCCTACCACAACATCTTCCGGGTCGGCGCCACCCTGCAGGACCTAGGCTACTGGATCCTCAACGACATCGTCTGGCGGAAAGCCAACCCGATGCCGAACTTCCGGGGCAAGCGCTTCACCAATGCCCACGAGACCCTGATCTGGGCCTCGCGCTCGGCGGAATCGAAGGCCTACACGTTCCACTACGAGGCGCTGAAGGGCGGCAACGACGACGTCCAGATGCGCTCGGATTGGTTCATCCCCCTCTGCACCGGCGACGAGCGCCTGAAGGGGGCCGACGGCCAGAAGGTCCATCCCACCCAGAAGCCCGAGGCGCTGCTCGCCCGCACGCTGCTCGCCGCCACCAATCCCGGCGACGTGGTGCTCGACCCATTCTTCGGCACCGGCACCACCGGCGCCGTGGCCAAGCGCCTTGGGCGCCGTTTCATCGGCATCGAGCGCGAGACCGTCTACGCGCAGGCCGCCCGCGCCCGGATCGACGCTGTCGAGCCTCTGTCGCAGGCCGCATTGCTGGTGGCGCCGAGCAAGCGCGCGGAGCCCCGCGTCGCCTTCCTGAGCGTGATCGAGGCCGGGCATATCCGCGCGGGCGAGACCCTCACGGACGCGCGCGGCCGCCACAGCGCCATCGTGCGCCCCGACGGCACCCTGATGGCCGGACCGGCCACGGGCTCGATCCACAAGATCGGCGCCCTGGTGCAAGGCTTCCCCGCCTGCAACGGCTGGGATTTCTGGCACGCGACCCGCAACGGCAAGCCGGTGCTCATCGACGTCTTCCGCGCCAAGATGCGGGCCGCCATGGGCTCAGCCGCCTGAGTCGGGCGCCCTCCCCGGCGGCAGGTCAGCGCGGGCGGGTTTTCGGCCTGCCCCGCTTGCGCGCGGCGGTGGGCGCCGCCACCGGTTCGTCGAACACCCCCTCCTCCCCTTCTTCCTCCGGATGCGGCACGGAAATCGCGCGCGGCGCCGGCTTCGGAACGGGGCGGAAGCGCGGCGGCGCGGCTGGCGCCTCCTGCTCTGGTTCGGCGAAGAGCGGCGTGTCCGCGACCGCCCGCATCCCCTTCGGCCGCCCGCGCTTGGCCGGCGGTTCGGGCTTCGGGTCGAAGGCGTGGGCCAGGACCTTCTTCATCACGCCCGGCAGGGGCTCCTCGCCGAGGTCGCGGCGCGGCGTGAAGCGTAGGCCCGCCGGCGCCGCCGTACTCAGCGCCACCTTGGCCACGAACACCGTCAGTTCCAAGGGGAAGTGGGTGAAGCCGTGACGCACAAGCCCCGGCAGGCGCTTCCAGCGCGCGTCGAGGGGCGCGTCGAGGAGGGCCTGGGTCGGGTCGTAATCGGGCTCCCACGCGCTCGTCGGCGGCTCGGCCATGGCGCCGAGCAACCCCTCCGGCGGGCGCGTGCGCAGCAGGATCGCCTCGTCGCCGCTGCGGATCGCCACGAAGGCCGCGCCCCGCCGCAGTGTGCCCTTCACCGCCTTGACCTTGCGCGGATAGGTCTCCTGCAGGCCAAGCGCCCGGGCCCGGCAGGGAGCCATCCAGGGGCAGAGGGCGCAGGCCGGGCGCTTGGGCGTGCAGATGGTGGCGCCCAGATCCATCACCGCCTGCGCGAAGTCCCCGGGCCGGTCCGCGGGCACCAGATCCTGCGTCACCGCCCGGATCTCGGGGCGCGCCGCCGGCAGCGCGGTCTCGATGGCGAAGAGCCGCGTCATCACCCGCTCGACATTGCCGTCCACCGCCGCCTCCGGCCGGTCGAACGCGATCGCCGCGACGGCGCCCGCCGTGTAGGCGCCGATGCCCGGCAGCTTGCGCAGGGCGGCGGCCGTGTCGGGAAATCCGCCGGCCGCCGCCACCGCCCTGGCGCAGGCATGCAAATTGCGGGCGCGCGAATAATAGCCGAGCCCGGCCCAGGCCGACATCACCGCCTCCTCCGGCGCCGCTGCCAGCGCCTCGACGGTGGGGAAGCGCGCCAGGAACGCGGCGAAGTAGGGTTTGACCGCCGCGATGGTGGTCTGCTGAAGCATCACCTCCGAGAGCCAGACGCGGTAGGGGTCGGGCGTTTCCCCCGGCAGCGCCCGCCAGGGCAGGACGCGCCGGTGCCGGTCGTACCAGGTCAGGAGGTCGGCGGCCGCGGGGTCGGGGGCTGTGGTCTGGGACACGGGCACCGGTGCGCGCTGGGGAGGCTCGTCCATAGCCTTCCGGACCCCGCCGTCAAAGACCCGCCCGGGGATCCGCGACGCCGCTTCGGCTCTCCGGAACCGCGTGCTAACCATTGCGGCGCGATACCGGTGCCCCGGACGCGATCCCGGTCGGCCCTCACGGACACACGCAGCGCATGGCCCGTGCCAAACCCCTCGCCGAACTGCTGGAGGAATGCATCGGCCCGGCCTTCGCCGCGCAGGGCTTCGCCTCTACCGACATCCTGGGCGCCTGGCCCGAGATCGTCGGCGAGCGCCTGTCGCGCTACTGCCAGCCCTCGAAGCTCGAATGGCCGCGTCGGCGCCAGCGCGACGAGGAGGGGCGCTCGGAGCCCGGCACCCTCGTGGTCCGGGTGGAGGGGGTGTTCGCCCTCGAACTCCAGCACCTCGCCCCTGTGGTGATCCAGCGCATCAACGCCCATTACGGCTGGGCCTGCGTGGGCCGTATCGTGCTGCGCCAGGGCCGGGTCGACCGGATCGGGCGCCGGCCCGCGCCCCCGGTGATCGATCCCGTCCGCCGCGGCGAAGTGGCGCTCGCGGTGGGCACGATCGAGCACGACGCCCTGCGCGACGCCCTCGATCGCCTCGGCACCGCCATCGTGGCGACCACGCACAAGCGCTAGGCGGATCGCCGCCGGACCTGCGAGAAGGACCGCGGCGAAACGACGACCCGCCTTGTCAGGACGCCTGCAGGATTCTACCGCATCGCTCACGAAGACATTTGGTCCGCGAGCGGAGCCCGTCCCGATCATGATCACCCGACGCGACGCCCTGAAAGCCACCGGCCTTGCGGTCGGCGCTGCGATCCTCCTGCCCCGGTTCACCCTGCCGGCCGCGGCCGAGGACGCGAACCTCTCCACCCTGATGGAGCCCGGCCCCCTCGGCGACGTCTGGCTCGGCCCGAAGGACGCCAAGGTCACGATCATCGAGTACGCCTCGATGACCTGCTCGCACTGCGCCGCCTTCCACAAGTACACTTGGCCGGCCCTGAAGGAGCGCTACATCGACACCAACAAGGTGCGCTTCACCCTGCGCGAGTTCCCCCTCGACCCCCTGGCCACGGCGGCCTTCATGCTGGCGCGCTGCGACGGGGACGCCAAGTACTACCCGATCACCGACCTGCTCTTCGACCAGCAGGCCGCCTGGGCCTACGTGCAGAAGCCGCAATCGCCGGTGGACGCCATGGAGCAGATGCTGCGTCAGGCCGGCTTCTCGAAGGAGAAGTTCGAGGCCTGCCTGAAGGACCAGAAGCTCTACAACGCCGTCAACGTGGTGAAGCAGAAGGGCATGGACACCTTCAAGGTCGATTCGACGCCGACGTTCTTCATCAATGGCGAGCGCTTCAAGGGCGAGATGACCATTGAGGGGATGGAGAAGGTGATCAAGCCGATCCTGGGCGCCTGAACCCGTCCGCGTCACGCGGGATCTGGCCCGTCCGGGGCCGTCCCGCCATGGGCATTGCCGAAGACCTGGGGGCGGCTCGGGAAAACCTCGATTTTCTCAAAGGTGTCAATATCTTACATCGTGTCGGCGGCGCCTTGACACCCAAGGTAGGCGAAACTATGGTGCGCCCCGCTTGAAGGAGGCGTTCCGGCCGGTTCCCTCCGCTCTCGCCAATGTGAGTTCTCGCTGTGAGCGGCAACGAAACAGGGGACGAAGGCGGGGACGGGCGGAAGAAAGCACTGGACGCGGACCTCTCCCAGAGGCTCAAACGTCTTGAGACGCAGATCGAGCGGAAGCGGCCCAGCGCCCCTCCCGGTCATTCCTCGCGTCCCGGCCAGACGGCCGGGCCTTCTCCTCTCGGCCAAGCGATGCGGCTCTCGACCGAGTTCATCGCGGGCGTCCTGGCCGGGGGCATTCTCGGTTGGATGTTCGATCGGTACCTGGGGACGAAACCCTGGGGTCTGATCGTCCTGCTGATGCTGGGCTTCGCGACCGGCGTCTACAACGTCATGCGCGTCTCGGGAGCACTCTCGAAGGCGCCGGGCAAGGAGCGGGACCTGTGAGGGCTCGCTTTGGGAAAGGCCCCTGCGGCCGGACCTCGATTTCATGCATGCCGCTCCGTGCGGCACCGGTGGTGGCGGGCCGAAAGGCCGGCCGAGATTCAGAAGGGCGGGAGCGGCAATGGCCGTAAAGATGGATCCGATCCACCAGTTCGAGCTCAAGCCGCTGGTCTCCTTCGGTCATATCGGCAACCAGGAGATCGCGTTCACGCAGTCCGCGCTCTACATGTTCGCCGCCGTCGGGATCATCGCGCTGATCACCGTGGTGGCCACCGCCCGCCGCTCGGTGGTGCCGGGCCGCATGCAGTCGATGGCCGAGGTGTTCTACGAGTTCATCGGCTCGACCCTGCGCCAGTCCGCCGGGCACGGCTCCGAGCGGTTCATGCCGCTGATCTTCTCGCTCTTCATGTTCGTGCTCGTGCTGAACATGCTCGGCATGATCCCCTACGCCTTCGCGGTGACCAGCCACATCATCGTCACCTTCGCGCTGGCCTTCCTCGTGATCGGCACCGTGATCGTGTACGGCTTCATGGCCCATGGTACGAAATTCCTGAAGGTGTTCGTGCCCTCCGGCGTGCCCGGCTGGCTGATGCCGATGATCGTGGCCATCGAGATCGTGTCGTTCATCTCGCGCCCGATCAGCCTCGCGGTCCGTCTCTTCGCCAACGTGCTCGCCGGCCACATCGCCCTCAAGATCTTCGCGGGCTTCGTGCCGGCGCTGCTCGCCGCCGGGGCCTGGGGCGCGATCTCGCCCCTGCCGCTGGCTCTCAGCGTGGCCGTCACGGCCCTCGAATTCCTCGTCGCCGGTCTGCAGGCCTACGTCTTCGCGACGCTCGCCTCGATCTACCTCAGCGACGCCCTGCATCCCGGCCACTAGGCCGGGTCACCCCGGCGCCAGCCGGGACACGCCCTTCCGTCCCCGGTCCGCGGTCGCAGGCCGGATTTCTCTCCACGCAACGACGACACGGACACCAGGAGCAATTTGATGGATCCCTTAGCTGCCAAGTACATCGGTGCCGGCCTCGCCTGTCTCGGCATGGCGGGCGCCGCCATCGGCCTCGGCAACCTCTTCGGCCAGTTCTACGCCGGCGCGCTCCGCAACCCGTCGGCCGCCGACGGCCAGCGCGGCAACCTGCTCCTCGGCTTCGCCCTCACGGAAGCGCTCGGCATCTTCTCGCTGCTCGTCGCGCTGCTGCTCCTGTTCGCCGTCTGAGATCGCTGCGCGCTCCCTAGACTTCGAACCCGCTACCGGGCCGGACGCCGCCTCCCCTTCTGGGATGGTCCTCGCGTCCGGTCCTTTCTCCCGATTTGACCGAAGGACGTCATGGCTCAGCCGGCTCATCCGACCGCAACGCATGAAGGCTTCGCCGCGACGCCGGCCGCCGAGCACGGCGGTGGCTTCCCCCCCTTCGAGAGCCACACCTTCGCGTCCCAGCTGATCTGGCTCGCGCTGGCCTTCGGCCTGCTCTACTACCTGATGGACAAGATCGCGCTGCCGCGCATCCAGGGCATCCTGCACGACCGCGCCACGCGCCTGTCGGGTGACCTCGACGAGGCCCAGCGCCTGAAGGCCGAGGCGGACGCCGCCGGCGCGGCCTACGAGAAATCCTTGAGCGACGCCCAGGCCAAGGCCCAGGCCATCGCCCTCGAGACCCGGAGCGCCCTCGCCCAGGAAGCCGAGACCCGGCGCAAGGCCCTCGAGGCCGAGTTGAACGCCCGCATCGCCGCCTCCGAGGCCACCCTGCGCACCCGCACCGCCGAGGCCATGGGCAACGTGCGCGGGATCGCCGGCGAGACGGCCTCCGCCATCGTGGAGCGCCTGACCGGCCGCAGCCCCGACGAGGCCGCCCTCGCCAAGGCCCTCGACAGCGTCGCATTCCCGCACTGAGGCGGGACGCCAAACCACATCTGACCGGCAGGAATACCCCACGGGGAAGACCCCGCCGGACACCATCGAGTTGGGACGCCGAGCATGTTGTTGGAAGCCGAATTCTGGGTCGCAGTCGCCTTCGTCCTGTTCATGGCCGTGGTCTGGAAGGTCGGCGGCTTCGACCAGATCACCAAGGGCCTGGACGGCCGCGCCAAGCGCGTGCGCCACGAACTCGACGAGGCCCGCCGCCTGCGCGAGGAAGCGGCCGGCGTCCTGGCCGACTACAAGAAGCGCCGCGCCGAGGCCGAGCGTGAGGCGGAGGCCATCGTGGCCTCGGCCCGCGAGGAGGCCCAGCGTATCGCCGACGAGGGCCATGCCCGCCTGAACGACTTCATCGCCCGCCGCACCAAGTCCGCCGAGACCAAGATCGCCCAGGCCGAGGTCCAGGCCACCGCCCAGGTCCGCGCCGCCGCCGCCGACGCCGCCGTGAAGGTGTCCGAGGTGATCCTGCGCGAGCGCATGCAGGGCGAGACCGCCGAGGGCCTGGTGCGCCAGAGCCTCGGTGAGGTCCGGACCCGCCTGCGGGCCTGATCGCCCGCGACCGCGACACCGGGAAAGCCGCCGCGAGGCGGCTTTTTCGTTTTGCCGTCCAGTCCTGCGGCGGCGGCGTGCTATAGCGCCGGCCCGATCGCGCCGGCGCCATGCCGCAGCGGAGCCCCGATGCAGCCGATCATCTCGATCCAGGACCTGTCCAAGGTCTACGCCTCCGGTCTGAAGGCCCTCGACGGCATCGACCTCGACATCCGCGAGGGCGAAGATCTCGCCCTCGCGGATGTCGA
>NZ_BPQL01000156.1 GCF_022179225.1 Methylobacterium goesingense | reverse complement strand
GACCGCTCGGTAAGGGCGGGCCACGAAAAAAGGGGGCGCTCACGGCGCCCCCCTTCTTCGTCGAACCTCGGCCGAGCCGATTCTAGAAGTAGGACTTCAGCGTGCCGCGGCGCCGCACGTCGAGGGTGGCGCAGTGGAACGAGCCGCCGAACGGGCCGTAGGACAGGAACGGCGCCGGGATCGGATCGAAGCCCCAGTCCTTCAGGGCCTTGATCAGGGTCGGCTGGCTCGCGTCGACGACGATCTTCTTCTCGTCGAGCGCCAGGACGTTGATCGAGGTCCAGGGCGAACACATCGAGATCTTGCTCATGAAGCCCTCGACGGGATCGGGGCGCGGCGCGATCAGCACGTCCCACTTCTTCAGGACGGCCGGCAGCTTCTCGACGTCGATGTAGTCCGGGTTGACCAGCACCTTGCCGGGGGCCAGCGGCATGAACGACGAATCGATGTGCATCGGCTGCGGGCAGCGGCTCTCGATCTCGTGGATGCGGAAGCCCGGGCCCAGGTGGCGGCGCAGCCACTCGATGCCCATCAGGTTGGTGACGTTCGAGCGGGTGACGAACAGGTCACGGCCGCAGCGCACGAAGTCGGCCGCGTCGAAGACCGGCTCGAACTCGTTGACGGTGAACTGCATCGGCTCGCCGGCCTTCAGGTTCGGCACCCGGTAGTCGTAGTTGTAGAGTTCGTCGGTCAGCTGCGGACGCGGCGCGGAGGTCCAGCGGGCCCCGGCGCGAAAATATTCCTTGAACAGCGAGCGGTAGGCGTCCCCCTCGAAATAGCGCGAGCGCCAGCACATCGGGCTCTCGATGATCTCGTCGCCGATGACGAGGTACGGGTCGCGCGGACAGGCCACGCAGAAGCCCCTGGAGGACCAGCGCGGGGCCTTGTACTTGCGCGAGAAGTCCGTCGCGTCGGGGCGGCAGATCTTCACGCCCTCGCCCGCCAGGATCGAGATGAAGTTGTCGAGCTCCTTCTGGGCGAGCTTCTTCATGAACTTCGGATAGCGGAAGCCGGAGGCGAACCGGTAGAACGGCTGAGCGGCGCGCGGCAGGTTGAAGATCACCGTCAGGTGGTGTGTCGGAATGGTCGCACCGTCGAGACTTCCGACGATGACCTCCTCCAACGGGTCCCATTCGTTCCAGGCCATGACAGGCGAATGCGGAGCCGGAACGCGGCCCGTGCCGGCAGCGGCGCTCGCATAGCCCTCGGTGTGCGCGTCGTCGTGCACAGCCTCGGCAGCTGTGATGTGTGATTCGCGGTCCATCGAAATTCGTTTCCCTGCCTGCCCCGACGGCCGTTTCACGGGCCTTCCGCCCTGTGCCGCTTTGGTTCTGACTGTGTCTCCGGGGTGATAGACAACGGTTCCCAAAGCTGCAACTTCCGAAGACATTCACCGTTTCCGGCGGTTTTTTGCGGTCGGAAACGCGGCGGATTTCCGAAATCGGAAGCCCCGCGCTGCTGGCCGAAAGGGGACCATGAAGCGTCTGACGACATTGGCCCTGATCGCCGGTCTGTGCACGGTCGTGGGCCTGTTCCTGTCCTCCGGGCTCGAAGATGTGGCCGCTGCCGTGGTGAGTGCCGGCTGGGGCGCGCTCATCGTCGTGGCCGCCCGCGCGTTCGCGGTGGCCTGGGCCGGCCTCGGCTGGTTCGTGATCTTCCCCAAGGATGCACGTCCGACGCTCGGGAGCAGCGTCACGCTGCGCTTCGTGCGCGAGGGTATCAACACGCTGCTCCCCGTCGCCCAGGTCGGCGGCGATTTCGTCGCGGCGCGGCTGCTGACCAAGCGCGGCGTGCCCGGCGGCATCGCGGGCGCCAGCATGTTCGTCGACCTGATGACCCAGGCGGTGACGCAGTTCCTGTTCACGGTCGCGGGCGTCGCCCTGCTGATCCACCTCGCGGGCGACGGTCCCATCGTGCGCACCGTCGCGGGCGGTCTCGCCCTGGCCGCTCCGGCGCTCGGCGCCTTTTACCTGATCCAGCGCCGCAGCGGCCACAAGGTCATCCAGGCCCTGGTCGGACGCTTCGCGGGCTCCCGCGAATGGCAGGCGCTCGGCGCCATCGACGTGCTCTATGCCAGTCTCAAGCGCCTCTACGGCAATCGCGCCCGTGTCGCGGGCGGCATGGGCATCCACCTCGTCGGCTGGCTGATCGGCACGATCGAGGTCTACGTCGCCCTGCATTTCATGGGCTACCCCGTCAGCATCGTCGAGGCGGTGGTGATCGAGAGCCTGGCTCAGGCGGTTCGCGGGGCCGCCTTCGCGGTGCCGGGAGCCCTGGGCGCCCAGGAGGGCGGCCTCATCGCCCTGTGCGCCATCTTCGGCATTCCGGCCGAGGCGGCCCTCGCCCTGTCGCTCGTCAAGCGCCTGGCGGACCTCCTCGTCGGCGTCCCCGGCCTGTTCGCCTGGCACGCCCTGGAGGGCAGCCCGACCTCGGATGCGAACGTGGACGAGGCCGGCTCAAGGACCGAAACCGGCCTGCGCCGCGACACGCTCGTTCCCGTGCCGGCCTACGGCCTCGCCAATGATTTCGCCCCCGCGCGCGCGACGCGGGCCGACACCGACCTGGGAGAACTCAAGAAGTGCGCCTGAACCGGGAAGCGTCGCGTCTGAAGCACTTCGTTCGGGCCGCCCTGGTGGCGGGCCTGATCCAGGCCGCCCCGATGGCTTGGGCGGCAGACGATCCGGCTGCCGGCACGATCGCTCGAGTCTATGCGAGCTTCGAAAGCGCCCTGAAGGAGAGCCCGAAGGACGTCGCGGCCCGCGCCGCCACCATCAGCGGCCCCGTGCGCGAGAGCTTCGACTTCGCCGCGATGGTGCGCCTCGCCGTCGGGGCGAAGTGGAAGTCGTTCACCCCGGAGCAGCAGGCCACCCTCACCGACGCTTTCGGTCGCTACTTCACCGCCACCTACGCGACGCGCCTTGCGCAGGCTGCCGGCGGCAAGTTCACGGTGAAGCCGCAGAGCGATGCGCGCGGGCCCAACCGGGTGGTGCAGACCGAGGTCGCCAACAAGGACGGCGATACCTCGCAGATCGATTTTCTCCTCGGCCCCGACAACCGGGTCCAGGACGTCTACCTCAACGGCAACGTTAGCGAAGTCGCCAGCCTGCGCGGCAGCTTCGCCGAGCCGCTGAAGGCCGGCGGCGCGGACGCCCTCCTGACATTCATGCGCGATCGCACCACCGGCATGCTCGCCGCCAAACCAGCGCCTTAGAGTTCGGCAAGAGAGCCGGGACTTTCTTCCTTCCTCGTCCCCAAAGCCTCCACCCAAGACGATTCGCGCCGCTCGATCCGCGGCACTCTCACGAGACCCGTGACCGAGCGATGCCCACCATGGACCTGACCTGGCTCCCGCACATTCTGCCGCTGATCGCTCTGGTTGGCTGCCTTTACGGTCTGACGGCGGCCGCTCTGATCGGACGTTTCGCGGGCGGGGCGGCACCAGTCCTTGGCGCCGACGTCCCCTCGGTGACGATCCTCAAACCGCTCTGCGGCCTTGAGCCGAACCTCTACGAAAACCTCGAGACCTTCTGCCAGCAGGCCTATTCGGGGCCGATCCAGATCGTGTTCGGCGTTCAGAACGCCGCCGATCCGGCCGCCGCCGTGGTTCACCGCCTCCAGGCCGCCTATCCGTCCTTGCGCCTCGATCTCGTGATCGACGCCCGCCAGCACGGCTCGAACCGGAAGGTCTCGAACCTGATCAACATGTCGACCCGAATCGCCCACGACGTGGTCGTGCTCGCCGACAGCGACATGGTGGTGAAGCCGGATTATCTTGGCCGTGTCGTCGCCGAGCTCGGTCGGCCCGGCGTCGCCGGCGTCACCTGCCTCTATCACGGCGTACCGGCGAACCGGGGCATCTGGGCACACCTCTCCGCGCTCGCCATCGACGTGCAGTTCCTGCCCAACGTCGTGATGGGCACCTCGCTGGGCCTCGCCAACCCGTGCTTCGGCTCGACCATCGCCTTCACGGCAAAGGCACTTGCCGAGATCGGTGGCTTCGAGGCGTTCCGGAACGACCTGGCGGACGACTACGCCATCGGCGAAGCCCTGCGCGCCCAGGGCGGAATCATGGCAATTCCGAATTTCACCATCGGCCACACCTGCGTCGACACGGACCTCGCCAGCCTGTGGCGGCACGAGCTGCGCTGGAACCGCACCATCCGCAACGTCGATCCCGGCGGCTACGCCGGCTCCTTCGTCACCCACGCCTTCCCACTCGCACTGATCGGCGCCATGATCCCGGGCGCCGGCACCACGGCCCTGGCGGCGGCGGCCTTCGCGCTCACCTGCCGCATCGTCCTGTGCGTGCGCCTGGAGCGCGCCTTCGGCCTCGCCCCGCATCCCTACTGGCTGTTGCCGATTCGCGACATCCTCTCCTTCATGAACTTCGCCTGGAGCTTCGTCTCGGGGGCGGTGACATGGAAGGGCCATGATTATCGCGTGGTTGCGGATGGTACCTTGATCCCCGAGACGAGGCTCGGCCGCGATGCTGGTGCATCGCCGCTCTGACCTTCGCCCGACCTCGATTCACCTGTTCCCTGATCTCGCTGAGGCCTTGAACCCCATGCGCACCCTCTTCCTGCAGGCTCCCACCTTCGACGGCTTCGATGGCGGTGCCGGTTCCCGCTACCAGGCCAAGCGCGAGATCAAGTCGTTCTGGTACCCGACCTGGCTGGCCCAGCCGGCCGCCCTCGTGCCGAACTCGAAGCTGATCGATGCGCCGCCGCACAACATCAAGCTCAACGAGATCGTCGCTCAGGCGAACGATTTCGACCTCGTGGTGCTCCACACCTCGGTGCCGTCGTTCAAGTCGGACGTGAAGACCGTCGAGGCGCTCAAGGCCGCCAACCCGAAGCTCATCGCGGGCCTCATCGGCGCGAAGGTGGCGGTGGATGCCGCCGGCGCCATGGCGCAGGCCCCCTGCATCGATTTCTGCGCCCGCAACGAGTTCGACTTTACCGTCAAGGAAGTCGCCGACGGCACGCCGATGTCCGAGATCAAGGGTCTGTCCTACCGGGATGCCAATGGCGTCGTGGTCCATAACGAGGACCGCGAGATCATGACGGATATGGACCAGCTGCCGTTCGTCACCTCCGTCTACAAGCGCGACCTCGAGATGGAGAAGTACTTCATCGGGTACCTCAAGCACCCCTACATCTCGTTCTATTCGGGCCGTGGCTGCAAGTCGCGCTGCACCTTCTGCCTCTGGCCGCAGACGGTGGGCGGGCACACCTACCGCACCCGCTCGGTCGCGCACGTGATCGAGGAGATCAAGTACTGCCTGAAGGAGTTCCCCCAGACGAAGGAGTTCTTCTTCGACGACGACACCTTCACGGACAACCTGCCGCGTGCCGAGGAGATCGCCCGCGAACTCGGCAAGCTCGGCGTAACCTGGTCCTGCAACGCCAAGGCGAACGTGCCCCGCGAGACCCTGAAGGTCCTCAAGGAGAACGGCCTGCGCCTACTGCTCGTCGGCTACGAGTCGGGCAACCAGAAGATCTTGAACAACATCAAGAAGGGCATGCGCGTCGAGGTGGCCGAGAAGTTCACCAAGGATTGCCACGAGCTCGGCATCGCCATCCACGGCACCTTCATCGTCGGCCTGCCCGGCGAGACCAAGGAGACGATCCAGGAGACGATCGCCTTCGCCAAGCGGATCAACCCCCACACGATCCAGGTCTCGCTCGCGGCACCCTATCCCGGCACCTTCCTCTACAAGCAGGCCGTCGAGAACGGCTGGCTCGACGTGGAGAACGCCGAGCTGGTGGACGAGAACGGCGTTCAGATCGCGCCGCTGCACTATCCCCACCTGTCGCACACCGAGATCTTCGCGGCGGTGGAGGAGTTCTACAAGAAGTTCTACTTCCGGGCCCCGAAGATCGCCTCCATCGTCTCCGAGATGGTGCGCTCGCCCGACATGATGAAGCGCCGCCTGCGCGAGGGCGTGGAGTTCTACCGCTTCCTCAAGGAGCGCCAGACCAGCGCCGCCGCTTAAGCCGCGCGCGAGAATCGATCGGGGGCGGCCGGGCTGAAAAGCCCGGCCGTTTTCCGTCGTGGACCTGCCGGGCGCGGGGCCGATGTTCCTATCCCACGCGAGGCCGCGGCCTCGCGCCACCCGGAGTCTCCCGTGAAGCGGTTGGTCGTGACGGCCGATGATTTCGGCCTCAGTCTCGAGGTCAACGAAGCGGTGGAGCAGGCCCATCGCGAGGGCATCCTCACCGCCGCGAGCCTGATGGTGTCCGCGCCCGCGGCCGCCGACGCGGTGGCGCGGGCGCGGCGCCTACCGTCCCTGCGGGTCGGCCTTCACTTGGTGATGGTAGAGGCTTGGCCGACGCTGCCGCCGTCCGCGTTGCCCGATCTCGTCGAAGCGGACGGCCTCATCCGCAGCGACATGGGCCGGCTCGGCCTCGATCTCGCCCTGAAGGCTTCGGCGCGCCGGCAACTCGCCGCCGAGATCGAGGCGCAGTTCCAGGCTTACCGGACGACTGGATTGCCGCTCGACCACGTCAACGCCCACAAGCATTTCCACGTGCATCCGCTCATCGCCGGCCTGGTTCTGGCCGCCGGAAAGCGCCACGGCATGCGGGCGCTGCGCGTGCCGCGCGAGACGCGCGCCGTCCTGCGGGCGGCGGAGCCGGGCGCCGACCCAAAGGCCGCCCTCGACACTGCGCCCTGGGCCGCACTGCTGGCGGTACGAGCCCGGCAGGCGGGCCTGCTGATCCCCGACCGCACCCTCGGCCTCGCCTGGTCCGGCGCGATGACGCCGGCCCGGGTCGCGGGCCTTCTCAGGCACCTGCCGGACGGGCTCACCGAACTCTACACCCACCCGGCGACGGGTGGCGGCTTCCCCGGTGAAGCGCCCGGCTATGCCTATGCGGCCGAGCGCGACGCCCTCATCGCCCCCGAGACCCTGGCGGCCGCGTCCGGGCTGCGCCGTGGCGGCTTCTCGGACTTTCTGGCTTGAACGTACGATCCACCGGGAACGAAGAAGGGGCGCGGATCAGATCCGCGCCCCTTCTTCATTTCGCCTCGCTGTCGCGCGGCGCGCCTCACTTCACCGGCATCGCCTCGGCCTGACGGGGCTGGAGGGAAGGCGGCAGCGCGGCATCGCCCTCGGGGCGCTTCGGATCGGGCTGCTTCGGAGGCGGCCCGAGGAAGGCCGGCACCACGAAGAAGGCCGCGACCAGCGTGAAGAACAGCGACAGCGCCAACAGCTTGCCCATGCTGGCCGTGCCGGGATGACTCGACAGCACCAATGAACCGAAGGCCGTGCCGGTGGTGAGCGCCGAGAAAAAGATCGCCCGCGTCAGGCTGGAGGCCAGCATGTCGGTGACGCCGGCCCGCCAGGCGATGACGTAGTAAATGTGGAAGGCCACACCCACTGCCAGCATCAGCGGCATCGCGATGATGTTGGCGAAGTTCAGGGGCATCCCGACGATATGCAGGGCCATCAGGGTCCACAGGGTCGCCAGCACCAGGGGGCCGAGGGTCATGGCCACGTCCCACGGCTTCCGCAGAGCCACCGACAGGATGATGAAGATCAGGACCAGGGCGGTGATGGCCGCCTGCAGGAAGGCGCCCAGGATGGTGTAGCTCGACGAGGTCGTGGCGACGGGTGCGCCCGTAGCATGCGGCGCGACGCTCTGCACGTCCTTGGCGAAGCGGCGCAGGACCTGATTGTCGTTGGCGTCACCGCTCGGATGGATCTCGATTCGCGAACGCCCGTCGGCGGCGATCCACTCGGCCTTCAGCTTGGGCGGAAGGTTGTCGAGGGTGATCTTCTCAGGGTTCAGAAGCCCCGACAGACGCGTCAGCAGCGTCTTGAGATCCTTGGTCAGCGCGACGCTGGCCGCCTCGCGGGTCGCCACCGGGGCGGCGGCGAGCTTGTCGAGGTCGTCCGCCAGGGCCCCGGCGGCCTTGGCGCCGGGTGCGCTAGAACCCGTGGCAATGCCGCGCAGGGCGGTCGCCGCCTCCTTGATCGCCTTGACGTTGTCGGCGTCCGTCGGCGGCGGCGGCTTGCGAGCGGGGTTCAGCACCGGCCCGAGCAGCTGCGCCGTCTCCGCGATGGTGGCGAGCTTCTGGTCCTGATCCGGCGGCACGAAGGTGTTGATGTCGATGACCTTGGCGACCGACTTCAGCTTGCCGAGCTTCTCGGCCAGGGCCGGAACCGCCTCGGTCGAGGGGGCCAGCACATCGATCAGGTTCGGGCTGGTCTCGGGATCCTTGATCAGGTCGAGATAGGTCGAGATCGATTCCACCTTCGGGCTGCGCAGGTGCATCGGATTGGAATCGAAGGGCAGTTTGAAGAGCAGCGGAATGCCCGCGACCGTGATCAGCGCCACGCCGATCAGGATCGGCTTGCGGTTGCGGATGATCCAGGGATCGACACCTGCCAGCCAAGTCGTCTCCACGGCCTCGCGCTCGCCCTTCGGCCGGAACACCGCAATCAGGGCCGGCAGAAGGGTCAGGGAGAACAGGTAGGCGACGATCATGCCGACGCCAGCGATCAGGCCGAGCTCGGACACGCCGCGGAACGCGGTCGGCAGGAAGGCGAAGAACCCGGCGATGAGGGAGATTGCCGCCAGCGTCAGGGACCAGCCGACGCCGCGGGCCGCCGCGTTCATCGCGGAGGGCAGGTCGGGCTGCTCGAAGCGGTCGGCGCGGTAGCGAACGGCGAACTGGATCCCGAAATCGATACCGAGACCGACGAACAGGGCAGCGAAGGCCACCGAGATCGGGTTCAGCTCGCCGACCATCAGGAGACCGAGTCCGGCGGTCACGATGAGGCCCGCGAAGGTCGTGATCAGAACCGCGCCGATCAGCGGTGCCGAGCGCAGGGCCAGCCAGAGGAAGAGCACGATGGCGCCGACGGTGACGCTGTAGTTCAGGAGCGCGTCCTCCGAGAGGGTCGCGAACTCGTCGTCGGCCACGGCCACCGGGCCGGTCAGGCGCATGCGGGGGGCGGCCGCGATCTCGGGGCCCCCGAGGGTGTTGATCCTCAGCTCGGTGGCGATCTTGCGTACCAGCTCCGTCGCCTCAGCGCCGGGCTGCAAGGCGTTATAATCCAGGACGGGCTGGATCATGATGAACTTGCGCAGATCGGTGCTCTGGGTCTTCCCGTTCGACAGCAGCATCTGCCAGGACATGCGAGCCGGTTCGCCGGCCAGCACCTGGCGGATGGTTCCGTCGATCTGCGTCATCGGGCGCTCGAGATCCTCGAGCTTGGCGTCGCCGCTCTTGATGCCGCGCGCGCCCAGGCCGAGCACCCGCATGATGCCCCGCAAGGAGGGATCGGCGGCGAGCGGACCGAGAAGGCCCTGCTGCTGCACGAGCTGCTCGGTCGTCTTGGTCAGTTCCTCCTGGGACATCAGGAGGAAGCCGTTCTTCTCGTAGAACGCACCGCCATCCGGGCGGTAGACCGATTCGATCATGTCCTTGTGGCTGGCCAGGGCGCTGGCGAGGTTGGCCGCGGCCTCCTCGGCTTGCTCCGGCGTCTTGCCGTCGATGACCGCCACGAGGGTGCCGGTCCGCTGCGGGAAGGCCTTCTCGTAGTTGATCTCATCCTGGCGCCAGGGCACGTCCTTGTCGATCAGACGCTCGACGTCGGTGTTGATCTTGAAAAGGTGGGCCGCTGCGCCGGCGCTAGCCGCCGTGACGAGTGCGACGAGAGCTATGACCAGCCAGCGACGCTGGACGGAAAACGCGACGAGCCGTTCGATCACGAGTGTCTCACCTGCCTGAGCGATGCGACCTGCGTCGCCCCGGCGCCCCTCGCGGGGCGCGACGGCCCGGACGGCCGCGAGACGCAGATCGATCTGTCTAGTGCCGCCGGTTACCACCTGTCGGCGCGAATCCCGAATCCACCCTCGGCCGGAGCCTGTGGACCGTCGCATCCGACACGCAGTCTCGGCGAATCGCACGCAGGCCAAACGCGACCCGCCCAACTATCGATCCCCGTGCACGATTGCAACGCACACAGGCGCATTGGCCGGCCATTCCGCCGAGGGTGCGCTTTCGCACCGCAGCAGAGCGGCAAACTGTAGAAACAAACGGTCAAGCCTGTACCTCTGCGGCCAAGCTGCAGGTCGGGCATGCCCTGATCGTATAGGAAAAAGCGCCGCGTCCTGCGACTGGTTACCGAACGATCGGACGCGCGCCGGGCACGGCAAGACCCGGTCTGTGGCCGGATTGCCCCAGCGCTTCGCGAAGTTCGAAGAACCGGGCCAGATTCGGGCGTTTGAGATTGGTTCCAGCCTAGGTCGCTGGAATTTGAGCTTTTTTCACGTTAAACAGCCCGATACATCGGGGCCAACAACAAGGAGCCGCGTCTTGGGCATCCCTATCCGGTACGTCGCGAAGATCGGCGGCTACATCCTGAAGCAGCACCTGACCGGTCGCAAGCGCTACCCGCTCGTGATGATGATGGAGCCCCTGTTCCGCTGTAACCTGGCCTGCGCCGGCTGCGGAAAAATCGATTATCCGGATGAGATCCTGAACAAGCGGCTGCCGGTCGCCGACGCGCTGGAATCGGTCCGCGAGTGCGGTGCACCCGTCGTCGTGATCGCCGGTGGCGAACCGCTCCTGCACAAGGATCTGCCGCAGATCGTCGAGGGCATCATCGCCCAGAAGAAGTTCGCGATCGTCTGCACGAACGCGCTGCTCCTCGAGAAGAAGATCAAGGAGTATAAGCCGAGCCCGTACTTCACCTGGTCGATCCATCTCGATGGCGACAAGGAGATGCACGACCAGTCGGTGTGCCAGCGCGGCGTCTACGACAAGGCGGTTGCGGCGATCGCGAAGGCCAAGGAGATGGGCTTCCGCGTCACCATCAACTGCACGTTCTTCAACAACTCCTCCGCCGACAAGATCGCCGACTTCTTCGACAGCGTGACGAAGATGGGCATCGACGGCATCACCGTCTCGCCGGGCTACGCCTACGAGCGCGCCCCCGACCAGAAGCACTTCCTGAACCGGAAGGCGACCAAGGAGCTGTTCCGCGGCGTGTTCCGGCACGGCAAGGAGAAGGGTCGCGAGAAGTGGACCTTCCAGCAGTCGGGCCTGTTCCTCGACTTCCTGGCCGGCAACCAGACCTATCACTGCACCCCCTGGGGCAACCCGACTCGCACCGTGTTCGGCTGGCAGAAGCCCTGCTACCTCCTCGGCGAAGGTTACGCTGCGACCTTCAAGGAGCTGATGGAGGAGACCGATTGGGACTCCTACGGCACCGGCAACTACGAGAAGTGCGCCGACTGCATGGTTCACTCGGGCTACGAGGCCTCCTCGGTGGTCGATTCGGTGCGCAAGCCCTGGAAGCCCCTGGTCCATGCCCTGCGCGGCATCAAGACCGAGGGCGAGATGGCCCCCGAGGTCAGCCTGGAGAACCAGCGTCCTGCCGAGTTCGTGTTCTCGCGCAACGTCGCCCAGAAGCTGTCCGAGATCAAAGCCTCGGGCGTCGATACCAAGCGCGAGGCTCGCAACCGCACCGCCGCCTGATCCTCCGGATCGCGCCGGACTTATCCCTTACGGACGAAAGCCCCGTCTGCCCTGGCAGGCGGGGCTTTCGTGTTTGGCACCCGTCCGGTGGTGGCGAGCCGAAAGCCGCCTCCGCGATCAGAAGTTCGAGATGCCGCGCTTGCGCGATGGAACGCCGATGCCGCCGGCCTCAGCGCGAGCGCCGTTAGAGAAGCCTGATCCGTCCTGAGTTCCGGCTGCCTTGGGCAATTTGCCCACGCGCTCGATGCGCACGCCGGCATAGTCGCCCCGGCGCCAGGCCAGCCGCACGAGGCACAGGAAATCGCGCCCGATAATCCGCAGCATGAACACGTCCGGCAAGCTCTGCGAGCTTGGCACGCCGATCTTCGCGCCGGATTTGGAAACGTCCTTCACGGTGCAGGGAATTTCGGTGTTGTCCCGCAGGCGGATCGTGGCGATCCAATTCGTCGGGCTGCGCTCTTCGCGGCGCGCGATCGTCTGCCCAGGTGTCGACTGCTCCGTCTCCGCCGCCACCGTAGAATTCTCCGCAACTCGCAAGCGTCGACAATGTTTCGCAGAGAAATCCTTTACGGAGACATACCAAGACGGACGATGAAGTCTGCGACTCGACGGCGATCGCGGTGTGCCACCGTCCGGCTTACCCGAGGATGCTAGGTCTCTCACGAAAATGTTATGCAGAATTCTTTTGCTCCGCTCTGCTAGACGGATGATCGTTGGTTTCTATTGAAATAAAACGCCGTCTGAGCACTCATCTCAAAGTAGAATAGTGCGCACCTGTTTCGCGGCCAGGTCGATGAACCGACACCACCGAAGCCCAGTCGACATCAATGGGGGCGCGCCGTAGCGCTTCGGCAAGGCCCGCAGCGCCACGGTGCAGCGTCAAGTCTCACCACCTACCGCGCCGGAAAGTCGCTGCAAGCCTTGCCTTGTCCGAGCGAATCCTGATAAGGCAACCGCCTTTCCGCGATGCATCGACACATCGCCGAGGCCGCCGTCAGGTGCCTCGTTCCCGAGACCCTTTGGACAGGCGGCGGGCTCAAGACCCGGCCGACGTGAGACCGATGAAGATTCGCAACTCCCTCAAGTCCCTCCGTGGCCGTCACCGCGACAACCAGATCGTGCGTCGCAAGGGCCGCGTCTACGTCATCAACAAGACCCAGAAGCGCTTCAAGGCCCGCCAGGGCTGAGCGAGCGGCGTCTGCTGCGCGCCCTGAGGGGGGCGCGGCAAGCGTGCAGGTTGACGACGTCACGTGGGGCGAGGAAGCTCCCGGGATGCTGAGAGACCGCCCGAACCGATCGTATCTCAAAGCCGCGCTCGTCGCGGCTTTTTGCGTTGTCTTCGCCCCCGCATCCTTCGCCGAACCCGCGCCAGAGGGCCGGAAGACCGAGAAGAAGCAGCCCCTGAGCCTCGACGACCTGTTCGCCCGTCTGAAGGCGGCGGGAGACGACGCGGAGGCTAAAGGCATCGCGCGACTGATCGAGCAGCGGCTCGGGCGCTCGGGCAGCGCGACGGCCGATCTCCTGACCGAGCGCGCCCGGCAGGCCATGTCCAGTCAGGACCTGCCCCTCGCCGTGGAACTGATGGACCGGGCCACGACGCTGGAGCCCGGCTGGTCCGAGGGCTGGAACCGGCGGGCCACGGTGTTCTGGATGCTTTCCGATCCGGCCGCGGCCATTTCCGATCTCCAGCGCACCCTCGTGCTGGAGCCGCGCCACTACGAGGCCTGGGCGGCGCTCGGGCGCATCTATCAGACCATGGACGACAAGCGGCGCGCCCTGGAGGCCTTCCGGCGCGCCTCGGCGCTCTACCCGCGCATGGATCGCCTGCAATCGGCGATCGACCGGCTCGCCCCGGATATCGACGGTCGCGACCTGTAACCCGGATGCTCGGTCTGAAAATCGTTCTCTCGATCCTCGCCGGCGGGATCGTCCTCGGCCTGATCGCCGCAGGGGTGACGCTGCTCATCACCGCCCGGATCGAGGCGCGGATCGCCCGGCAGCGC
>NZ_BPQL01000155.1 GCF_022179225.1 Methylobacterium goesingense | reverse complement strand
CGCCGAGGACCGCCTCGCCAACCCCTATTCCTACGTCTTCGACGGGGCCTACGGCGCCCTCGACCACGCATTGGCCAATGCCGGCCTGAACCGCCAGGTCACCGGCGTCACCGAGTGGCACATCAACGCCGACGAGGCGGACGCCATCGACTACAACCTCGATTTCGGCCGCTCCGCCGCCTATTTCGACGGTCTCGTCCCCGCCCGCGAATCCGACCACGACCCGATCCTGGTCGGGCTCAAGCTCGACCAGACCGCGCCGCGCCTCGTCTCCGCGACGCCCGCCGACAATGCCCTCAAGGTCGCGGTGGGCGCCAGCATCGTCCTGACGCTCAGCGAGGCGGTGAAGGCCGGCACCGGCGCCATCACGATCACCGACGGGGCCGGCGACACCCGCGCCGTCGCGGTCGGCGACACGTCCCAGGTCTCGATCAGCGGCGCCACGGTGACGATCAACCCAAGCACCGACCTCAAGGCCGGCACCGCCTACGACGTGATCGTCCCGGCGGGCGCCCTCGTGGACACCGCCGGCAACGCCTTCGCGGGCATCCCCCAGGATCAGCTCGACTTCACGACGGAGACCCCGCCGGCCATGACCTACACGCTCCAGATCCTGCACGCGTCCGATTGGGAAGCGGGCCTTCTGGCCACGCAGCGCGCGGCGAACTTCGCCGCCATCGTCGACAAGCTCGAGGATTCGACCCCGAACTCGATCACCCTCTCCACCGGCGACGGCTGGATCCCGAGCCCGTTCTTCATCGCGGGCGCCGACCCGCAGCTCGCCGCCACCTATAACGGCGTCTACAACCAGCTCTACGGGCTCACCGGCTCAGCCGCCTACACCAAACTCGCGGCCTCCGTCGGCCGGGCCGACATCACCATCCAGAACATCATCGGCGTCCAGGCGGCGGTGTTCGGCAACCACGAGTTCGATTCCGGCCCCACGGAAGTCGCCAACATCATCGGCGCCAATCTCGGCACGGCTGCGGGCAATTCCGACGACACCTGGGTCGGTGCCCAGTTCCCCTACCTCTCCACCAACCTGAATTTCTCGCGGGAAGCGGCGCTCTCGGGCCTCGTCAACCCGAACGTCTCCAACGCCACCTTCGCCCAGACCGGACCGACCTCGACCCAGACCGGCACCGGCGCGGACAAGATCGCCAAGTCCACGATCCTCGTGGAGAACGGCGAGAAGATCGCCTTCGTGGGCGCCACCACCCAGCTCGAGCCCCTGCTGACGACGCTCGGCAACGTCACGCTGGACGGCTTCAATGGCCAGGACAACATCGCCCTGCTGGCAAGCCAGATCAACGCCGAGGTCGACCGGGTGCTCAGCCTCAACCCGGACGTGAACAAGGTCATCGTCGGCACGCATCTGCAGCAGCTCGCCAACGAGCAGGCGCTGGCGCCGCTCCTGCGCAACGTCGACGTGCTCATCGGCGGCGGCTCGCACACCCTGCTGGCCGATGGCGACGACCGCCTGCTCCCCGGGGACACGGCCACCGGCGGCTACCCGCAGTTCTTCACCAATGCCAGCGGCCAGACCCTCGCCCTGGTGAACACCGCCTCCGAGTATTCCTATGTGGGCCGCCTCACCGTCACCTTCGACGACCAGGGCAACATCATCCGCAATTCCGTGAACACAGCCACCAGCGGCGCCGTGGCGGTGGACGATGCCAGCGTGGCCGCGCTCTACGGCTCGACCGCCGCCGCCTTCACCCCCGGAACCAAGGGCTTCCTTGTCCGCGAGGTGATCGAAGGGCTGGATGCCAACAACGACGGCGTGCAGGAGACCGCCGGCATCGCGGACGTCATCCGGGCCCAGGACGGCAACATCCTCGGCCGCTCCAGCGTCTACCTGGAAGGCCGGCGCGGCGAGGTCCGCACGGAGGAGACCAACCTCGGCGACCTCTCGTCGGACGCGAACCTCTGGTACGCCAAGCAGTTCGATGCCGGCGTCACCGTCTCGATCAAGAATGGCGGCGGCATCCGCGACTCGATCGGCTCGTTCTCCACGGCCGGCGGCGGCACCAGTGAGCTGCCTCCGGCGGCCAACCTCTCGGCCGGCAAGCAGGCCGGCGACATCTCGCAGCTCGACGTCACCAATTCGCTCCGCTTCAACAACAACCTCGCGGTCGTCACCGTCACCGCCTCCGAGCTCGAGCGGGTCCTCGAGCACGGGGTCGCCGCGGTGGCACCCGGCGCCACCCCGGGCCAGTTCGCCCAGGTTGGCGGCATCTCCTACAGCTTCGACGCTTCGAAGCAGGCCCAGACTCTCGACGTGAACGGCAACGTCACCCGCGAGGGGCAGCGCATCGTCAACGCGGCGATCATCGACGAGAACGGCCGCGTCCTCGACACCCTGGTGCAGAACGGCCAGCTCGTGGGCGACGCCAACCGCGCCATCAAGGTCGTGACCCTCGACTTCCTCGCCACCGGCACCGCCTCGGCGCCGGGGCTGGGCGGCGACAACTATCCCTTCCCGGCCTATGGCGAGAACAAGATTGCGCTCCGCGACGCCGCCCCGGTCTCATTGCCCGACACCGAGACCTTCGCGGTCAAGGGCTCCGAGCAGGACGCGCTCGCCGAATACCTCAAGGCCTTCCACGCCACGACGCCCTACGGCACCGCCGATACAGGGCCGGCCGGTGACCTGCGCATCCAGAACCTCGCGGCGCGGGCCGACACCGTGCTCCAGCGCGGCGTCCTCAAGAACGGCACGCCCGAGGCCGACACCCTGCGGGGCACGGCCTTCAGCGACATCCTCAACGGCGGGGCGGGCGACGACATCGTCTACAACAGCGCCGGCGACGACATCCTCACCGGGGGCGCCGGCCCAGGCGGCGCCACGCAAGCCGACACCCTGATCTTCGCCACCAAGCTTGCCGACGCGCAGGTCTGGCAGGAGGGCAATTTCACGATCGTCTCCGGCCCGGAAGGGCGCGACGCCATCAACGGCTTCGAGCGCATCCAGTTTTCGGACGTGACGATCGATCTCGCCGACGGCAACCGCCTGGTGGACGACCTGTTCTACCTCGCCCGGAACAAGGACGTGCTCGCAGCCGGCCAGGACGCGGATGCACACTACGCCGCCTATGGTGCGAGCGAGGGCCGCGACCCGAACGCCTTCTTCTCCACCAAGGGCTATCTCGCCACCTACACGGATGTCGCGCAGGCCAAGCAGAACCCGCTGACCCACTACGACACCTACGGCTGGAAGGAGGGCCGCGACCCGAGCGCCGGTTTCGACACGCAGTTCTATCTCGCCCGCAACGCCGACGTGAAGGCGGCCGGCATCGACCCGCTGACCCACTACATCGAGTACGGCCAGGCGGAAGGCCGCGCGATCTTCGACGCGGTCGGGTTCACGGCCAACATCAAGGGCGGCTTCGATCCCGAATTCTACCTTCTGGCCAACGCGGACGTGGCCCAGGCCGCCACGGTCGCCGGCGGCGACATCTTCGCCTTCGCCAGCCAGCACTACGACACCTATGGCTGGAAGGAAGGCCGGGACCCGAACGCGGTGTTCGACACCAAGGGGTATCTCGCCGCCTACGGTGACGTCGCGGCGGCCGGGGTGAACCCCCTGAACCACTACGACACCTACGGCTGGAAGGAGGGGCGCGATCCGGCCCGGGATTTCGACACCTCCACCTATCTCGCGGTGAACAGCGACGTCGGCCAAGCCGGGATCGACCCGATGCAGCACTTCCTGCAATACGGCCTCATCGAGAACCGCTCGGTCCTCAACGACGGCACCTTCGGCGCCGGAACCCTCGGCTGAGCCGCGAACTCACGGACCTTCCTGGTAGCTTGGTACGGGGTCGCGCCGCGAGGCGCGGCCCCTTCGCATTCGCGGGCCGAAACCCGAGATCCTTCGGGGTCATCCGGTTCTTCACGGGAACGTGAAGTTCTCTCCGCAGGGCGGTGCGACGGGGCGCGTCCCTGCGGAGATCGTCGTTCTCCATCGGCTGGCCGGGATGGAAGATCGTTCCTGGCCTCGGCTGCTGCCGAACGCCGCGTCGGGGCCGGCTTGAAGCGCCACGGCCGCGCGCGACTTCCCCGATCATGACGAACCAGACGCCCGGACACCCGGTTCTTTTCGGCCTCCATTATCTCGGTGGGAGCGGACGCGCCTTCGATCAGGTCGCCGCGCGCCTCGCCGGGCGCGTGACCTGCATCGCCCTGGATCTGCCGGGCTTCGGTGAGGCCGAGGCGGCCCGCGGATGGGACGTCGCCGCCATGGCCGACGCGGTGGCGGACCACATTCGCGCGGCGGCCCCCCGCCGCTGGATGCTGGCGGGCAACAGCATGGGCGCCAAGGTCACCCTCGTTCTGGCCCGGCGGGCCGAGGATGGCGCTCCGGGCCTCGAAGGCCTCGCGGGTCTGGTGATCCTCGCCGGTTCCCCACCCTCCCCCGAGCCGATGAGCGAGGACAAGCGCGCCGCGATGACCGCCTGGATCGACGCCGATCCGGCGACCCGTGCGCGCGAAGCCGGGGCCTTCGTCGATGCCAATGTCGGCGCCCCCCTCCCCGACGAGCTGCGGGACGGCGCGGTGGCGGACGTTCTGCGGGCCGATCCCGCCGCCTGGAAGGCGTGGCTCGCGGGCGGCAGCCGCGAGGACTGGAGCGCGCGCATCGGTGTGCTGCGCACCCCCGCGATCATCCTGGCGGGGTCCGAGGACGCCGATCTCGGTGCGCCGGCCCAGGCCGCCTTGACGGCACCGCACCTCGCGCGCGGCCAACTGGTGACCCTGGAGGGCACCGGGCACCTCATCCCCCTCGAGCGCCCGGACGCGGTGGCGGATGCGGTCCTGTCCCTCGCGGACGGCGCCACCGCCGCCTTGCCGGAGGTGCCCCCCATCCCGGAAGCCTACGCCGCGCTGATCCGCTCCGAGCGGGTGAATACCCGCCTGCGCGAGGCCCTGCTGCAGCGGGCCGAACCCGACGACCCCGCCTACCAGCCCCGCGCCCTCGACCCCGTCGGCCTCGCCATCCTGCGGGCGGCCTGCGCGCGGGTCCTGCCGCAGGACGGTCCCGGCCCCATCGACTTTGCCGCCCGCATCGACGCGCGGCTGGCGAGCGGTGCCGGGGACGGCTGGCGCTTCGCCCGGCTCCCTCCCGACCCGGAGGCCTACCGGCTCGCCCTGCGGACCCTGGACGCCGCCGCCCGGTCCCGGCACGGGACGCCCTTCGTCGCCCTCGCTACCGACGCGCAGGACGCCCTGCTCGGCAGCCTCGAATCCGGTGCGGTCTCCGGCGACCTCGACGCGGAGCAGATGGGCTTCTGGTTCGAGGACCTGCGCGCGGACGTGGCCCGCACCTACCTCGCCCACCCGGTCGCCCTGGCCCGCATGAATTTCAGCGGCATCGGCGCCGGCGGCGACACCGAGCCCCTGCCCGGCTTCCAATCGGTCGGAATCGGCCAGCGCGAGGCCTGGGAACCGAACGCCCCCCCGGAGACCGTCCGATGAATCTCGATGCGATGCGTCGCCACGCCACCTCCGAGACCGTCGACGCGGTGGTGATCGGCACCGGCGCGGGCGGCGCGCCCCTGCTGGCGCGCCTTGCGCAGGCCGGACTCTCCTGCATCGCCCTGGAGGCCGGGCCGAACTTCGACCCGAAGGGGTTCGCCTTCGACGAGACCCTGGCGGACGAGATCTACTGGACCGAGGAGCGGATCAGCGGCGGCTCGACGCCCGAGGCCTTCGGCGGCAACAACAGCGGCACCGGCGTCGGCGGCTCGACTCTGCACTGGGGCGCCTTCACGCCCCGGGCCGATGCCCGTGACCTGCGCCTCCACAGCGAGACCGGCGAGGGCGTCGACTGGCCCCTGGACTACGCCGAACTGGTGCCGTTCTACGAGCGCGTCGAAGCCTTCATCGGCGTCTCCGGCCCGGCCGCCTACCCCTGGGACGAGACCCGCGCCTATCCCTTGGGCCCTGTTGCCCGCAACGCCCCGGCCGAGGCCATGGCGAGCGCTTGCGCGGCGCTCGGCGTGCGCTGCGCCGACGCGCCGGCGGCGGTGGTCTCACGCGCCTTCGCCCAGGAGCACGGCCCGACCCGGCCCGGCTGCATCAATTGCGGCTACTGCCACCAGGGCTGCCGCACCGGCGCCAAGACTAGCATGGACGTGACCTACCTGCCGCTCGCCGTCCATTACGGCGCCGAGATCCGGGCCGAGGCCCGGGTCCACGGCATCGAGCGCGCGAAGGACGGCCGGGTGACGGCGGTGATCTACCGCCAGGGCGGGATCGACCATCGCCAGCCTTGCCGCAACGTCTTCCTCTGCGCCGGCTCGGTGGAATCCGCGCGTCTCCTGCTGCATCTCGACCTGGCCAACGGCAGCGGCCAGGTCGGGCGCAACTACATGGGCCACGTCGCTACCCAGGTCTGGGGTACGTTCGAGCCCGAGATGCGGATGAACAAGGGTTATCCCTCCTCGCTCATCACCGAGGACATGATCCGCCCGGCCGACGCGGATTTCGCCGGCGGCTACCTCGTCCAGAGCCTCGGCGTGGTGCCGCTCACCTTCGCCAATTCCCTGGTGCGGGGCCGCAAGCTCTGGGGCCGGGCGCTCTCCGACCAGCTCGCCCGCTACAACCACATGGCGGGCATCGGCATCAATGGCGAGACCCTGCCCTGCGACGCCAACGTGCTGACGCTGTCCGACGAGGTCGACGCGCTCGGCATGCCCAAGGCCGCGATCAGCTTCGGCTACGGCCCGAACGAGACCCGCCTCAACGCCCACGCGACTCGGTTTCTGAACAGGGTCTGGGAAGCGGCCGGGGCCTCGGATCTCTGGACCCTGGAGCGCGTCGCCCACACCATCGGCACCTGCCGCATGGGCCGCGACGCCGACACGGCGGTGGTCGACTCCACCGGCCGCAGTTTCGAGGTTCCGAACCTCTGGATCTGCGACGGCTCGACCTTCCCGAGTTCGCTGGCCGCCAACCCGGCCCTGACGATCATGGCGCTCAGCCTGCGCAGCGCCGAGGCTTTTCTGAAGGCGGGGCGCTGAGCGCAAGCGCGACTCGGGTGGTGGCTCAGGCCACCGCCTCGACCACGATGTCGGGATAGCGGTCGATCACACGGACATGAGCGGTCGCGAGATCCGGTTCCGTCGCGCGTGCCTGTTCCCCGTCGCGCGGGCCGCCGACCTGAACTCGGAAGCGGACGTCCGATCGGCTCAGGTCTTCGATCCTGCGGTCGGAGCATCATCCTGCGGGGAATGCGCCGTCGCTGTGTGTGCCCTCGGAGTGACCCGATGACGGTGCGGTCGCGGCGCAACCGGACGACTTCGGCCGATGCTCGAGGCGAACTCACGAATCCGCCGTCCACCGTGTTCCCGGCCGGGCAAGAGGCAACCGGAACGGGTTCGGCGACTTGATAGGCCGGGCGCGATGGCGCTCACCAGAAGGGACGCCAGCCATGCCCGGAACCGAGATCCGCCTTGCCCTCGACGCGATCCCGATGGGGGGCATGACGGAGGGGGCGGCCGGAGACGAGAAGGTGCTGTTCGTGCGCGACGCTTCCGGCGTGCGGGCGTTTCAGGCCAAGTGCCCGCATCTCGGGGCGCCGCTCGCCAAGGGCGAGATCTGCGGTGGACGTCTCTACTGCCCCTGGCACAAGGCCGCCTTCGCGCTGGCCGATGGAAGCCTGGAGGAGCCGCCGGCCCTCGATTCCCTGACGCGCTACCCGGTCCGCATCGAGGGGACCGACGCCGTCGCGACGCTCACGCCGGAGCCGGCGCCGACGAAGACAACGGGCGCGACCGTGGGGAGCGTGCTCATTGTCGGCTCGGGTGCCGCAGCCGTCGCCTGCGTGAAGACGCTGCGCCGCGAAGGCTATGACGGCCGCGTCACCATGGTCGGTCGCGAAGCGCACCCGCCCTACGATCGGACCAAGCTTTCCAAGCAGTTCCTTGCCAAGCCGACCCCGCCGGAGAAGGTGCTGATCGAGCCCGATTTCGACCGGATCAACACGGTCGAGCGCATCACCGCGGAGGTCGCCCGGGTCGATCCCACCCGACGCGACATCACCCTGAAGGACGGCCGGACCTTGAGCGCGGACGCGATCCTCGTCGCCACCGGAAGCCGGGCGGTGGTGCCGGACTTCCCCGGTAAGGACCTCGGCGGGGTCTTCACCCTGCGCAGCCTCGACGACGCCCTCCGCGTGAGCGAGGCTGCGGGCGAGGGCGGGTCGGTCGTCGTGGTGGGCGCCGGATTCATCGGCATGGAGGCGGCTGCGTTCCTCACGAAACGCGGGCTGTCCGTCACCGTGCTGGCGCGCGAGGAAACGCCCTTCGCCAAGCGCTTCGGCGAGGCGGTGGGCACGGCGCTGAAGCGGTATCACGCCGGCAACGGCATCACCTTCGAGACCGGCTCCGTCGCCAGGATCGCCGGCACCGGCCGCGTCGAAGCCGTCGAGACGGAGGACGGACGACGCCTTCCGGCCGACATCGTTCTCATCGGCGCAGGCGCCCGTCCCGAAATCAGCCTGATCGCCGATGTCGAGTCCGACGAGGCTGGCGGCCTCGCGGTCGCCGGCGACCTCAAGCTCGCAGAGGGCGTCTGGATCGCAGGCGATATCGCCGCCTTCCCCGAGAAGGCGAGCGGCGAGACAGCACGGATCGAGCATTGGCGCCTCGCGCAGCAGCATGGCACGCATGTGGCCCATGCCATCCTCGGCCGGAGCGGCGTGTTCGCGGGTGCTCTGTTTTTCTGGAGCAACCAGGGCGACAAGCGCCTCGATTACGGCGGATACGCCAAAGGGTTCGACCGGATCGTCATGCAGGGGGACCCCGTCGCCCTCGACTTCATCGCCTATTACGTCACGGGTGACCGGGTGACCGCCGCCTGCAGCATCGGCCGCAACGCTGCCTTCACGGCGTTCCTGCACCTGCTCGGCCTCGGGCGCCTGCCCTCGGCGGCCGAGATCGAGGCCGGGGCGGACCTGCCCAACCTGGCGCGAGAGGCTGCCTAGGCCCTGTCCGGCAACCCATCGAAAACCGCTGCAAGGACAGGTCGCCGGGTCGGCGTGGTGCCGGCCCTCCGCCCTTCGAGCCACGCAGGCCGCCGCGACCCTAAGGTATCGGCGGTCGAATGCCCTCTGGCGTTCTCGACCGATCGGAATGGGCGAAAAGCCGATATGCGTCGCATTCCGCGCGAATGTCCGGTTTCTGCCGGTTTGCTTTCCAGAAGCAGACCGGCAGAAACCCACCCGACTTGGTCGGCGGTCCGCCCCGCCAAGGAGCCTGAAGGCGGACCTTCCCGAGGCGTGCCGAGGGTTGCGAGCGGTCCCCCACAGGGTCCGGCTGATCGGGGCCTCGGCGGGATCGGACCGGTCCCGCGTTCATCGCCCGGGAAACCACGGGTTTTTCGTATGGCGTGGAAGCGGGGTCCCCTGGGGCCCGTGCCCACTTCCTCTCAATACATCGGCGTGCCGCCCGTTACCGGCACAAGTGCGCCGGTCATGTAGCTGCCCTCCCGCGAGGCGAGGAGCACGTAGGCGGGGGCGAGTTCGGCCGGCTGGCCGGCGCGGCCGAGGGGTGTGTCGGCGCCCAGCGATGCGATCTGCTCGGGGTCCTTCACGATGGGCTGGATCGGGGTCCAGACCGGGCCCGGGGCGACGCAGTTCACCCGGATGCCCTTCGGCGCCAGCAGGTTGGACAGGCCGATGGTCAGGCTCGCGATGGCGCCCTTGGTGGAGGCGTAGACCAGCATGGTCTTGTCGGCGACCTTGGCCTGCTGGCTCGTGGAGTTCACGATGGCCCCGCCCGGCTTCATGTGCGGCACGGCCGCCTGGGCGAGGTAGAACATCGCGAAGACGTTGGCGCGGAACGAACCCTCGAGGTCCTCCGGCGTCACGTCGTCGAGACCTTCGTTGACCACCTGCGCGGCGGCGTTGTTGACGAGGATGTCGAGGCCGCCGAGTTCGGCCACGGTGCGGGCGACGAGGTCGCGGCAATGGGCCGGGTCACGCAGGTCGCCGGGCAGCAGCAGGACGCGCCGGCCCGCCTTGCGCACCCATTCGGCGGTGTCCTCGGCATCCGACTGCTCGACGGGCAGGTACGAGATCGCCACGTCGGCGCCTTCGCGGGCATACGCGATGGCCACCGCCCGGCCGATGCCCGAATCCCCGCCGGTCACCAGGGCGACCCGGTCGATGAGGAGCCCCTTGCCGACGTAGCTCGTCTCGCCGTGGTCGGGCGCCGGACGCATCCGCGAGGTCAGACCCGGCCGTTCCTGCTGCTGGTCGCCGGGAAAGGGCGGCCGGGGACCGGCGTCACGGGGATCGATGGTCATCGGAGGGGTACTTTCCCGGGCTGTGTTCAGCAGTTGTCTTGCGCGGTCGTCTTCGGAAAGATGGGGCCCGCGCGGTGGCGGACCCCGGAAGGAGCGGATCAGGCGTCGGCGTCGTCGGCTTCGAGGATGGTCTCGAGGTCGCCCGTCAGGGCGTCGAGCTGGTCGGAGGTCGCCCGGATCTTGAACGTCGTGCCGTCCTCGGCCTCGACCGCGATCTCCACGTGATCGTCGACCCGCGCGGCCAGGGCCTGCTTGAGGATGTAGGTCGTCACGTCCCCGGTCTTCTGGTCGGTGGTCTTGTGGTCGGTGGTCTGGGCCATGCTGCCGTCTCCTGTCGTGGTCCCGGGCAACGCTGCAGGACGGGGGTCGGATCTGCGACCAAAGCTCCCGCCGGGTGCGGCGGCCCCTCAGAGATCGAGGCCCGACAGCGTCGCGGCGGCCTGGATCAGGGCGAGGTGGGTCAGCCCCTGCGGCAGGTTGCCCAGATAGGCACCGCTGACCGGGTCGGCCATCTCCGAATAGGTGCCGGAATTCCGGTCGAGGGCGGCCACGAGCGCCTCGAACATGGCTTCAGCCTCCGCCGTCTCCCTGAGCAAGGCCTTGGCCTCCACGAGCCAGAACGTGCAGGCGAGGAAGCAGCCCTCCTCCGCTTGCGCGCCGGTGTAGCGGTAGTGGTAGGGGCCGCGTCCGAGTTCCCGGTCGATGGCCCGGCACGTGGCGGCGAGGCGTTCGGGGTTGCCGAAGCGGAAGCGCACGGCCAGCGTCAGGGAGGCGTCGAGCTTCTCCGAGCCGGGATACATGACGTAGGATTGCTGGGCCTCCGACCAGCAGTTCTCGTCAATCCAGTCGGCGACGCGGTCGCGGGCGCGGGCCCAGCGCTCCCGGCAGCTGCCGGGCAGATGGCCGCCATCGGCGAGTTCCACCGCCCGGGCCAGGGCCTGCCAGCAGCTGATCTTGGAGCCGGTGTAGTGCTTGGCCTCCGGCAATTCCCAGATGCCCGCATCCTTCAGCTTCCAGGATTCGGCGCATTGGTCGGCGAGCCCGGCGAGGAGAGCCCCGGTGCGCAGGTCGAGCATGTTGCCGTCGGCGACGAAGCGCTCGGCGGTCTCGAAGATGTCGCCGTAGATGCCGTGCTGGTGCTGGCCCGTGGCGGCGTTGCCGGTGCGCACCGGGCGCGAGCCGCGATAGCCGGCCAGGTCTATCTCCTGCTCGTCGGGCACGCATCCGCCCTCGAGGGTGTAGAGAACCTGCGCCCCATGCTCGCCGATATGGCGCATCAACCAGGACAGGGCCGCGTTGGCCTCGGCCTGCGCCCCCAGCCGCAGGAACGCCTTGATGACGTAGCCGGCATCGCGGATCCAGGCGTAGCGGTAATCGTAGTTCTTCGAGCCGCCGATGCCCTCGGGCAGGGAACTCGTGGCCGCCGCCGCGATGGCCCCCGTGGGCGAGTAGAGCAGCAGCTTCAGCGCCAGGGCACTGCGCAGGACGGGCTCGGCGTAGCGGCCCCGATAGGCCAGCCGCTCGGTCCAGTCCCGCCATTCCTGGCATGACACGTCGATGCGCCCGTCGATCTCGGCGATGGGCGCCACCACCAGGGGCTGGTTCTCGGCCGCCACGATGGCGACGACCTCGCGCTGGCCCGCCCTGACCTCGACGAAGCCCGCGATGGTGTGGTCGTTCTCCGTCTCGATGCGGACGCCGTCGCTGGTGCGGAACAGCCCCATCATGCCGGCGACGTGGAAGGCAGTACCGTTGCTGTTGCCCGAGAGGTAGGGGGCGGCCGTGTCGCCCCGCGTGCCGAACACCAGCGAGACCCGGAAGCGCACATGCCCCTCCAGGCCCTCGATCCGGCGGGCGAGTTCCGCCCAGGGTAGGCGCCCGGCCGGGCCGCTGTTCAGACTCTCGGTGAGACGCGCCCGCCCGGTCTGCGTGGTGAAGACGGTCTCGTGCACGTTGCTGCCGTCGCGGTAGCCGATCTCGGACGTGAACGGCGCCTCCGGCGTGATCGCGAAGTAGCCGCCCTCCTCCGGGCTGAGCAGGCGGTCGAACAGCGGCGGCGAGTCGAGGTTGGGGCAGCACCACCAGTCGATGGAGCCGTCCGCGCCCGAGAGCGCCACCGAGCGGCCCTCGCCGATGGCCGCGTAGCCCTCGATCGGGAGAAATCCGTCGGTGCGGGCGACGGGACCGCCCGCGCGGGGAAAGGGCTTCAACACGGTCAGGACGGCCTCGGATGGGGGAACGGACGATACCCGGCCGGGGCCGGGCGCGACGCCGCGAGCCGAGGGCTGGGCGTCCCGAACATCCGAACCGGGCCGACCGGGTCCTCCGCAGGAGTCTGGTCGAACCCGTGTCGCCCCCGGCCGTTCCGATTCCGGCTTGCTTCACGTTGACACGTCGGCCCCGCTCGCACGCTTGCCCCTGTGGCTCGAAGGCCGCATCGCGGTGCCACGGCGCACCCCTAGAATGAACGCTCATTGACCAGTGAATGAACGTTCAATACGAAGATGAGGTCGGTTGGAGGTTGCCATGCTGCGGACCCGCGAGGATTTTCCGTTTCGGGCGTTGGTCGCGAAGACGCGCGCGCTCGTGGCGCCGGATCACCTGCTGCTCGGGGCCGTGCTTGTCCTCGGCTGGGCGGCCCTGATCGCCTGGACCGGCAACGGTTCGGTGGGCTGGCAGGCCCGCCTCTGCGCCGACGCGGACGCCGCAACCGCCGCCTGCCGGGTGGTCGCTCCGGCATCGGATGGAAAGGTTCTCTGAGAATGGCCTCGCCTGTCGGCACCCTCCTCGACGCGCGCGCCGGCCAGGCCGCGCGGCGGGAACAGATCCTCGACGCCGCCTGCGCCTGCTTCGTGCGCAACGGCTTCCATCGCACCACGATGCAGGATCTCGCCCGCGAGGCTGGCATGACGGCGGGTAACTTCTACCATTACTTCCGCTCCAAGGAGGCCCTGGTGATGGGCCTCGTGCAGCGCGAGCGCGAGGGGGGCGCCCTCCTCGTCACGCAATTGCAGCGCGAGGGCGACCGGCGCAGCGCGCTGTTCGGGGTCCTGGAACAGTATTTCGGCGCCCTCACCCGGGACGAGGCGGTCCTGCGGCTGGAAATCTGGTCGGAAGGAACCCGCAATCCGGCCATCGCGGATCTGACCGAGGCTTCGGAAACCGAAACCCGGACTTGGTTCGAGGATACGTTCGCGGCGCTCGCCACGTCGCCCGCCTGCGATCCCGCAGCCCTCTACGCCCTGCTGGCGCCCCAGATGACCGGGGTCGTCGCCAGCCGGGCGATCCTGCCGGATTTCGACATGGCCGGCGCCGTCGCGCAGATCCGCGCCCTCATCGAAGCCGGGCTCGACGGCCGGCTTCCCGCCATCCTCGAGGCCGCCCCGGAGTCCCATCGATGACCGATCCGCGCTTCGTCCTCGGCACGGCCTTGCTGGCTCTCGCCCTCGGGCTGCCGGCCCGGCCGGTGCTGGCGAGCCCCGCCCCGGCGCCGGCGAAAGCCGATCTCGTGCCGACGATCAGCGTGGTCGATGCCAAGCGGCGGGAGATCGTCGAGTCGGTGGTGGTCACCGGCACCCTGGTCCCGCGCGACGAGATCCTGGTGACGCCCGAGATCGAGGGCTACCGGGTCACCGAGGTGCTGGTGGAGGAAGGCGCCCGGGTGGCCCGCGGCCAGGTCCTCGCCCGCCTCTCGCGCGATCTCATCGACCGCCAGCTCGCCCAGCAGGCGGCCCTCGTCGAGAAGGCCGAGGCCGCCGTACCGCAGGCCCAGAGCAGCATCGAGCAGGCGGAGGCCGCCGAGACCGAGGCGCGTCTGGCCTTCGAGCGGGCCCAGCAGCTCCTCAGAACCGGCAACGCCACGGCGGCCGTGATGGAGGGCCGCACCGCCGCTCTGCGCCAAGCCGAGGGCAAGCTCGCCTTCGCCCGCAACGGCCTGCGCATCGCGCGGGCCGACCTCGCCCAGGCGCGGGCCGTGCTCGACGAATTGAACCTGCGGCTGGCCCGCACCGAGATCCGCGCGCCGGAGGCCGGCATCGTCAGCCGCCGCACCGCCCGCGTGGGTCTGGCCGCCTCCGCCACGGCCGAGCCGCTGTTCCGCCTGATCGCCCGGGGCGAGATCGAACTCGAGGGCGAGGTCATCGAGACCAGGCTGCCGCAGCTGCGCGACAACGCCCCGGCCTGGATCGACCTCGGCGACGGGGTCCGCCTGCCTGGCAGCGTGCGGACCGTCTACCCGGAGGTCGACCGCGCGACCCGCCTCGGCAAGGTCCGCATCCGCCTGGAGCCGGACCCGCGCCTGCGCATCGGCACCTTCGCGCGGGGCGCCGTCGAGCTCGCCCGCACCCGGGGCGTGACCGTGCCGCAGGCCTCCGTGCTCTACGGCGGGGCCAAGCGCAGCACCGTCCTGGTGGTCGCCGACGACGTAGTCGAGGCCCGCGAGGTCCGAACCGGCCTGTCCGACGACGACGACATCGAGATCCGCGCCGGGCTCGCCGACGGCGAGCGGGTGGTGGCCCGGGCCGGCAGCTTCCTGCGCGACGGCGACCGGGTCCGCCCGGTGGCCCTGGCCGTACAGGCGCCGGCCGTGGCCGCCGCGCCTTCCCCGCGCGAGACCGCCGAGGCGGGCGCGCCCTGAGCGGGCGCCGCGCCGCATCCTGACACGCGAACTGGAACGGGTCGCCCCATGCGCCTGAACATCTCCGCCTGGGCGATCCGCAATCCCATCGCCCCCCTCGTGCTGTTCCTGGTGCTGATCGTGCTCGGCCTCGTCAGCTTCCGCGGCCTCGCGGTGACGCGGATGCCGAACGTGGACGTGCCGATCGTCTCGGTGACGATCACGCAGAGCGGCTCGGCCCCCGCCGAACTTCAGACCCAGGTGACGAAGTGGGTCGAGGATTCCATCGCCGGCGTGCGCGGGGTCAAACACATCACCTCGGCGATCACGGAAGGGTCCTCCGTCACCACGGTGGAGTTCCGCCTGGAGGTGAACACCGACCGGGCCGTCAACGACGTCAAGGACGCGGTCTCGAAGATCCGCATCAACCTGCCCCGCACCATCGACGAGCCCGTGATCCAGCGCGTCGAGATCACCGGCCTGCCGATCCTGATTTACGGCGTGACCTCGCCCGGCATGACGCCCGCCGAACTGTCCTGGTTCGTGGAGGACAAGGTCGCCCGCGCGCTCCAGGGCGTGAAGGGCGTCGGCGGTGTCGAGCGCGTCGGCGGGGTCGCCCGCGAGATGCGCGTCACCCTGCTGCCCGACCGCCTGCTGGCGCTCGGCATCACGGCGGCCGACGTGAACCGGCAGCTGCGCCTCACCTCCGCCGACATGGCGGGCGGGCGCGGCGAGGTCGGCGGGCGCGAGCAGTCGATCCGGACCCTGGCCGCCTCGCGCTCCCTACGCGACCTCAAGGCCACCTCCATCGTGCTCCCCGGGGGCCGCAAGGTCCGTCTCGACGAACTGGCCACGCTTGAGGATGCCATCGAGGAGCCCCGCACCTTCGCGCGCTTCAACGGCGAGCCGGTGGTGGCCTTCGCGGTCTCGCGCGGTTCGGGTGCCAGCGACGCCGAGGTGGCGGCCGGCGTCGAGAAGCGCATCGCGGCCTTCCAGGCCGACTATCCGGACATCCGGTTCGAGACCATCGATTCCTCGGTCTCGGCCACCATCGGCAGTTACGATTCGGCCATGCACACCCTGATCGAGGGGGCGGCTCTGGCCGTTCTGGTGGTGTTCCTGTTCCTGCGCGACTGGCGCGCGACACTGATCGCCGCCATCGCCCTGCCGCTCTCGGTCTTCCCCACCTTCTGGGCGATGGACGCCATGGGCTTCACCCTCAACGGGATCAGCCTGCTGGCCATCACCCTGGTCACCGGCATCCTCGTCGACGACGCCATCGTGGAGATCGAGAACATCGTCCGGCACATGCGGCTCGGCAAATCGCCCTACCGCGCGGCCATCGAGGGCGCCGACGAGATCGGGCTCGCCGTCATCGCCATCACCGCGACCCTGATCGCGGTGTTCGCGCCGGTCTCGTTCATGGGCGGCATCGCGGGCCGCTACTTCATGCAGTTCGGGCTCACCATCGCGGTTTCGGTGTTCATGTCGCTCCTCGTGGCGCGCCTGATCACCCCGATGCTGGCGGCCTACTTCCTGCGCGACCACGGCCATGCCGAAGCGCGGGAGGGCCCGGTGATGCGGGCCTACGGGCGCCTCGTCGGCTGGTCGGTGCGCCACCGCGTCGTCACGCTGATCGTCGGCCTCGCGCTGTTCGCCGGCTCTCTCGCCTCCACGGGGCTGCTGCCGTCCGGTTTCGTGCCCAAGCAGGACAATGCCCGCACGCTGTTCATGGTGGAACTCGCCCCCGGCGCCCGCCTGCCCGACACGGTGGCGGTCTCCGACCGGGTGGTGGCCCGCATCCGCGCCCTGCCCGAGGTGGTCTCGGTCTTCGTCGACGGCGGCCGCCAGGCCGGCGGCAAGAAAGAGACCCGGCTCGCCACCCTCATCGTCAACCTGACGCCGAAGAACCAGCGCGCCCGCAAACAGGCCGCCATCGAGACCGAGATCGCCGGCCTCCTGGCGCAGGAGCCCGACATCCGCTCCTGGACCCTGCGCGACGGCGGCCAGCGCGACCTCGCCCTCGTGGTCGGCGGTCCCGACGTCGACGTCGTCACGGAGGTCGCCGCAAGGCTTCAGCGCGACATGGCGGCGATTCCCCATCTCGTCTCGGTGATGTCGACGGCCCCCCTCAATCGTACGGAGGTCCGGATCCGGCCGAAGGAGGGTGCTGCGGCCGATCTCGGCGTTTCCACCGACGCCATCGCGGAGACCGTGCGGGTCGGCACCATCGGCGACATCGGCCTGAATCTGGCGAAGTTCAACGCGCCCGACCGCCAGATCCCGATCCGGGTGCAGCTGCCCGAGAGCGCCCGCGGCGCGGTCTCGCGCCTCGAGAACCTCAAGGTTCCGGCCAAGAACGGCGCCGCCGTGCCGCTCGCGGCGGTGGCCGACATCGAGCTCGACCAGGGCCCCGGCGCCATCGAGCGCTACGACCGGGTGGTGCGCGTGGCCGTGGAGGCCAACATGGAGGGCTCCGACGCGCTCGGCTCCCTCATCGCCCAGGTGCTGGAAACCCCGACCGCGAAGAACCTGCCGCCCGGCGTCACCATCCGGCAGACGGGCGACGCCGAGATCATGGCGGAGGTGTTCTCCGGGTTCCTCATGGCGATGGGGGCCGGCATCATGATGGTCTACGCCGTGCTGGTGCTGCTGTTCGGCTCGTTCCTGCAGCCGCTCACCATCCTGTTCTCGCTGCCGCTCTCCATCGGCGGCGCGATCCTGGGCCTCCTGATCCTCAACATGCCGATCTCGATGCCGGTGGTGATCGGCATCCTGATGCTGATGGGGCTGGTGACGAAGAACGCCATCATGCTGGTGGACTTCGCCGTCGAGGAGATGGCCCGCGGCGTCGACCGGGTCACTGCCATCGTGGATGCGGGCCGCAAGCGGGCGCGGCCCATCGTGATGACCACCATCGCGATGGCGGCCGGCATGGTGCCCTCCGCCATGGCGCTCGGCATCGGCGGCGAGTTCCGCGCGCCGATGGCTGTGGCGGTGATCGCGGGCCTGATCGTCTCGACCCTGCTCTCGCTGGTCTTCGTGCCGGCGGTGTTCCTGCTGATGGACAGCCTCGGCGCGCTCCTCGGCCGGGTCTTCGGGCGCTTCGTCGGCGCGACCGACGAGGCGCCACTGCCCCACGGCGCTCTGCCGCATCCCTGACAGGTGCCCGGGGATGCGGCGATCATCCGGCCCGACCGGGTTTCGCCCTCGCCCGAACGGGGGCAAACACGCAGGGTCCGGACCCGGTCGCGGGTGCCCAGGAGACCCGAATCGTGCCAGACCCGTCCCCGGCCCGCCCGCCGCCCAGTGCCCCGACCCTGGCGGGCAACGCGGCGCTCGGCATCACCCAGATCCTCCTGTGGGGCGGCTCGTTCTTCCTGATGGCCGTGCTCGCCGAGCCGATCGTGCGCTCGACCGGCTGGCCGCAGGGCGTGGTGGTGGGGGCCTTGTCCCTGGCGATCCTGGTCTCGGGCCTGCTCTCGCCCTGGGTCGGGCGGATGATCCGGCGCCATGGCGGACGCCCGGTGCTGATGGCGGGCGCGCTGGTCATCGCCCTCGGGCAGGTTCTGATGGCGCTGGCGCCGAACTTGCCGGTCTTCCTGGGGGCCTGGGTGGTCACCGGCATCGGCATGGCCGGCGCACTCTACGACCCGCTCTTCGCCGCCATCGGGCAGGCCTATGGGAGTTCGGCGCGCGGGGCGATGACCCAGATCGCGATCGCCTCGGGCTTCGCCATCACCCTGTGCTGGCCGGCCTCGAGCCTCCTCGTCGAGACGGTCGGCTGGCGGGGCACCTGCCTCGTCTACGCTGCGCTCGCGGCCTTCGTGGTGGTTCCGCTCTTCGCCTGGGCGCTTCCGGCTCAGGCCGGCACAGCGGGGCCCGTGGCGAAGGTCGTGGCCCCCGAGACCGGCGCGGCGCCCCTGGTGAGTCCGGCGGGCCGGGGGCCGCTGCCGGGCGAGCGCATCCTCGCCGTCACCTTCACCAGCGCGGCGGTGATCATGACCGCAATCTCGGTGCAACTGCTCCTTCTCCTACAGGCCAAGGGGGTGGCGGCCGGCACGGCCGTCGCCCTGAGCACCCTGATCGGCCCCTCGCAGGTCGGCGCCCGCATCCTCGAACTCCTGTTCGGGCGGCGGGCGCATCCGGTCTGGGCCTTGCTGGTGTCGAGCGGGAGCGTCGGCCTCGGCATCCTGATCCTGGCCTTCGCCCCCAGCTTCGCCTGGGCCGGCATCGTCCTGTACGGCGCGGGCAACGGCATGCGCACCGTGGTGCGCGGCACCCTGCCGCTCGCCCTCTTCGGCCAGGGCGACTACGCCGCCGTGATGGGGCGCCTCGCCCGGATGCCGCTCCTGGGCCAGGCCGCGACGCCCCTCGCCTGCGGCTACCTCGGCGCATGGCTCGGGCTCGACGTGCTGCTGGACCTGATGCTCGCCGTCGCGGCCCTCAACGTGGTCCTGTCCCTGGTGGTCGCCCGCCGGGCGATCCGGACCTCCGGGGCCTGAGACCGGGGGAGGTCCGGGACCACCGTCAGCCGGCGAGCCCCATCTGCTTGCGGAGGCTCTTGTCGAACAGGCCCGCCGGCGCGAAGCGGCGCAGCAGGCTCACCTGCCGGGCGACCTTGCCGGCGGTGTAGCGCCGGCGCGGTGCCGTCGCGGTGGCCGCCGCCACCACGATCCGGGCCACCACCTCAGGCGCGTCGGCCGTCGCCATGACCGTGCGAAGCGTCCGCTCCGCGTCGGCGCGCGCCTGGGCGTAGAGGTCGAGCTTCGCGTCCGGCGCCACCTGGTTCTGGTCGAAGGCCGTGCGGGTATAGGCCGGCTCGACGAGGACGATGCGGATGCCCTGGCCACGCACCTCGTGATCGAGGGATTCCGAGTAGCCCTCGAGCGCGTGCTTGCTCGCCGCGTAGAGCGCCATGTAGGGCGCCGGCATCAGCCCGAGGACGGAGCTGATGTTGACGATGCGCCCGCTCCCCGCCGCGCGCATCGCCGGCAGCACGGCCCGGGTCGTCCGGATGACACCGAACAGGTTGACGTCGAACAGGTCCTTCGCCTGCGCCACCGAGGATTCCTCCGCGCCCCCGCTGATGCCGAAGCCGGCATTGTTGACGAGGAGGTCGATCCGCCCGGTCTCGTCGCGCACGCGCTCCACCAGGGCCGCGACGGAGGCCTCGTCGGTGATGTCGCAGGTCAGCATCGTGACCGCCCCGCCCGGCAGGGACGTCGCCCTCCGGCTCGTGCCGAACACGCGGTAGCCCGCATCGCTCAGGGCTCTGGCCGTCGCCAGCCCGATGCCCGAGGAGGCTCCGGTGACGATGGCGGTCTTCGGTTGGGATGTCGACACGGGAAGGCTCCTGGATTGGCGGCCACGCTGGCAGCCGTCTTCCTTTTAAATTACGGTAATAATTTATAAGCGCAAGCGGACGTGCGTGCCGGGCCGCACCCGCCGGGACGTGCCGTCTCGGCGCGGTCAGGTTGGGGCTACGCGAACGCACGATTCTGTCGCACAGATCGCGGCGAAGGGTTGGACGAGGACGGATTCCGCGCGCCGCGGCATCGCCGCGACCCGGACGAGGCCGCACGATGAGATCTGGCTCCCGATTGTCGGAACGGTGGTTCAACCTCGTTCTCTGGCTCGTGGCGATCGCCTTCGCGGTCTTCCTCATCGGTCTCGGCTCGCTCCTGGTCGGGGACCTGCCCCAGGTCGAGCAGCGCTACACCACCGAGCAGTTCCTGGAGCAGGACCGGGCGCGTGCCACGGCCGCCGCCCTCACGCGGATCCGCCGCGAGCGCGCCGACCTGCGGCGCCTCTCCGAGCAGGGGGAGCTGGCCCTGGACGCCGCCCGCGCGGCCTCCGAAAACGCCCGCGAGACCTTCACCAACTGGCTCAAGACCCGGGATGCGACCCAGCGCGTCGACCAGGATCCCGGCCTGATCGAGCGCACGAAGCGCCTCGACGCCCTCAAGGCGGCCGAGCGCGCCATCGAGGAGCGGCTGGAAGCCCTGGCCAAGACCGGGCTCGATCTCTCCGAGCGGGAAACCGTGCAGGAGCGCATCGAGGCCGATCTGCGCGGGGCCGCCGAGGCGAAGCGCGACACGGCCATGCGCGGGCAGGAGATGCGGGTGTTTGGCTACCGCCTCGCCCTGACCCTGCCGATGCTGGCGCTCGCCGGATGGCTGCTGCGGACGCGGCGGCGCAGCCGCAACTGGCCCTTCGTCTGGGGTTTCGCCATCGCGGCGGCCTTCGCGTTCTTCGTCGAACTCGTGCCCTACATGCCGAGCTACGGCGGCTACGTGCAGTACGGCGTCGGCATCATCGTCACGCTGCTGGGAGGGCGCGCGGTGATCAACGCCCTGCAGGCTTACAACGAGCGCCAGAAGGCGGACGAAGCCCGCCCGGATGCGGAGCGCCGGACCGAGATCGCCACCGACCAGGCCCTGCTGCGCCTCGCCAAGAAGGCCTGCCCCGGCTGCGAGCGCCCCATCGATCTGGCCAACCCGGAGACGAATTTCTGCCCGCATTGCGGCATCGGACTGTTCGCGCGCTGCCCCGCCTGCACCCACCGCAAGAGCACCTTCGAGCGCTACTGCACCGCCTGCGGGACGCCCGGATCGTCGGGACTCGCCACGGCGGTTTGACCCAAAGGCGGGATACCAACGCGGCGTCGCCGGGCCTACACTCGGGCCGGATGCAGTGAGCCCCGTCATGAGCCCCGCCATGCCGACAGCGCCGAGCCCCCCGCCCCCGCCCCGGGGCGACGCCGGCGCGGAGTGGGCCTTCCGGGACGACCCGCCGGCGCTCTCGGCCCTGCGGGCCGCGATCGTGGCGGCCCACCGGCGCCCCGAGGCCGAATGCCTGGCGCCGCTCCTCGCGCGGGCCGCGCTGCCCCCCGAGGCGACGGCGCGCGTCGCCGCAACGGCCCGCCACCTCGTCGAGACCCTGCGGGGCAGCGCGCGGCGCGGGGGCGTCGAGGGGCTGATCCGCGAATACGACCTCTCGAGCCAGGAGGGCGTCGCTCTGATGTGCCTCGCCGAGGCGCTGCTGCGCATCCCCGACGCGGCGACCCGCGACGCGCTGATCCGCGACAAGATCGGGACCGGGAACTGGCAGGCGCATCTCGGCCACAGCCCCTCGCCCTTCGTCAACGCGGCGACCTGGGGGCTGCTCGTGACGGGCCGGCTCACCGCGACCACCAGCGAGGCCGGGCTCGCCGCCGCGCTGACGCGCCTGATTGGACGGGGCGGCGAGCCGCTGATCCGCCGGGGCGTGGATCTCGGCATGCGCCTGATGGGCGAGCAGTTCGTCACCGGCCAGACCATCGCGGAGGCCTTGGGCCGGGCGCGCCGGATGGAGGCGAAGGGCTTCACCTACTCCTACGACATGCTCGGCGAGGCGGCGGCCACGGCCGCGGACGCCGCGCGCTACGAGGATGCCTACCGGGAGGCGATCCACGCGATCGGGGAGGCCGCGAGCGGGCGCGGCATCCAGGCGGGGCCGGGCATCTCCATCAAGCTCTCGGCCCTGCACCCGCGCTACGTCCGGGCCAAGCGCGGGCGGGTGCTGACCGAACTCCTGCCCCGGGTGAAGGCGCTGGCGCGGCTCGCCCGACACTACGACATCGGCCTCAACATCGATGCGGAGGAGGCCGACCGCCTCGACCTCTCCCTCGACATCCTGGAGGCCCTGGCCCTCGACCGCGACCTCTCGGGCTGGGACGGCCTCGGCTTCGTGGTCCAGGCCTACGGCCGGCGGTGTCCCTTCGTGATCGACTGGCTGGTCGACCTCGCCCGGCGCGCGGGGCGGCGCCTCATGGTCCGCCTCGTCAAAGGCGCCTACTGGGACACCGAGATCAAGCGCGCCCAGGTGGAGGGTCTGGCGGACTACCCCGTCTTCACCCGCAAGGCGCACACGGACGTCTCCTACCTCGCCTGCGCCCGCCAGCTGCTGGCGGCCCGGGACGCGGTGTTCCCGCAATTCGCCACCCACAACGCCCAGACCCTGGCCGCCATCCTGGAAATGGCGGGACCGGATTTCCGCCCCGGCGATTACGAGTTCCAGTGCCTGCATGGGATGGGCGAGCCGCTCTACGAGGCGGTGGTGGGCGCCGACAGGTTGGATCGGCCCTGCCGCATCTACGCGCCGGTCGGCACCCACGAGACCCTGCTCGCCTACCTCGTGCGCAGGCTCCTCGAGAACGGCGCCAACGCCTCCTTCGTCCACCGCATCGCGGACGCGACCGTGCCGGTGGAGGCCCTGATCGCCGACCCCGTGGCCGTGGTCCGCGCCATGGCGACGCCGGGGGCGCCGCATCCGGGCATCGCCCCCCCGCCGGACCTGTTCGGACCCATGCGCCGCAACGCCGCCGGGCTGGATCTCTCCGACGAGGCTACCCTCGCGGCCTTGCGCGAATCCCTCGCGGCGAGCGCGCGCCTGACCTGGATGGCGACCCCGTCCGGCCACCCGCCGGAGGCGGCGGCCGAGCCCGTCCGCAACCCGGCCGACCGGAACGACGTGGTCGGCCATGTCCGCGCCGCCGAGCCCGCCGACATCGCCGCCGCCCTCAACGCCGTCGAGGACGGCGCCGGGGCCTGGGCCGCCACGCCGGCTTGCGTCCGCGCGGAGGCGCTGCGGGGCGCGGCCGACGCCTTCGAGGCGCGGATGCCGATCCTGATCGGGCTCATCGTGCGCGAGGCCGGCAGGACGCTGGCCGCCGCCGTGGCGGAGGTGCGGGAGGCGGTGGATTTTCTGCGCTACTACGCGGCCGAGGGCGAGCGCCTGGCGGGGGCCGGCACGCCGCGCCCCCTCGGGCCCGTCGTCTGCATCTCGCCCTGGAACTTCCCGCTGGCGATCTTCACCGGGCAGGTCGCCGGCGCCCTCGCGGCCGGCAACGCGGTGCTGGCCAAGCCCGCCGAGCAGACGCCGCTGGTCGCCGCCGAGGCGGTCCGCCTCCTGCACGCGGCCGGCGTCCCGCCCGGGGCCCTGCGCCTCCTGCCCGGGGCTGGCGCGGTCGGCGCGGCCCTGATGGCCGATGCGCGGGTGCAGGGCGTGCTGTTCACCGGGTCCACGATGGTGGCGGGCGAAATCCACCGCACCCTGTCCGAGCGCCTGACGGTGGACGGGCGCCCGGTGCCGCTGGTGGCCGAGACCGGGGGCCAGAACGCCCTGGTGGCGGATTCCTCCGCCCTGCCCGAGCAGGTGGTGGCCGACGTCGTCGCCTCCGCCTTCGATTCGGCCGGGCAGCGCTGCTCGGCCCTGCGCATCCTCTGCCTGCAGGAGGAGGGGGCCGACCGCATCCTCGCCCTCCTGGAGGGGGCGCTGCGGGAACTCGAGATCGGCGACCCCCGTCGTCTCTCGGTGGATGTCGGTCCGGTCATCGGCGCGGAGGCGCAACGCGGCATCCGCGCCCATGTCGAGGCCATGCGGGCGCGCGGCCACCGGGTCGTCCAGGTACCGCTGCCGCCCGAGGCGGACCGGGGCAGCTTCGTGGCCCCGACGCTGATCGCCATCGCGGACGTCGCCGACGTGGAGCGGGAGGTGTTCGGCCCGGTCCTGCACGTGCTGCGCTATCCCCGCGCGGATCTCGAGCGCCTGATCGCGCGCATCAACGCCACCGGGTACGGGCTGACCTTCGGCCTGCACACCCGGATCACCGAGACGATGACGCGGGTGCTCGACCGGATCGAGGCGGGCAACCTCTACGTCAACCGCAACATCGTCGGGGCGGTGGTGGGCGTGCAGCCCTTCGGCGGCACCGGCCTTTCTGGCACGGGCCCCAAGGCGGGCGGTCCCCTCGTCCTGCGGCGTCTGCTGGCCGATCCGCTGCCCGTCGGAACCGGGGCGCCCGCCCCCGAGATCCCGGCGCCCGCCCGGGCCTATGCGGACTGGCTGAGGGCTGCGGGTGAGGCCGAACTCGCCGCCCGGATCGCGGCCCTCTGTGCGCACGTCGGGCCCGGAACCGAGGTGGAACTGCCGGGCCCGGTCGGGGAGCGCAACCTTTACGCCCTGCGCCCTCGGGGCCTCGTCGCCGCCCTGGCGTCTTCGCCCTTCGCGCTCCGTCTCCAGGTCGGGCTGATCCTCGCCACCGGCAACCGGGCCGTCGCGATCGGTCCGCAGGCGGCCGGGCACCTGCGTGGCCTGCCGGCCGGAGCCGGGGCCGCGATCGGGTTCTTCCCTGACCTCGACGACATTCCGGACCTGCGGGCGGTGCTGCACGCGGGCGACCGGGCGGATCGCATCGCCCTCGCCCGCCGCCTCGCCGCGCGGGCGGGACCGATCGTGGCGCTCCAGTCCCTGGACGTCGACGCCCTGGCGGCGGGCCGGGACTACGACCCCTTCGGCCTCCTGGCCGAGCGCTCAATCTCCATCAACACCGCCGCCGCCGACGGGAACGCGAGCCTGATGGCGCTGGAGGACTGACGGGGCGGAAATCCGACATCCGGAGCGTCCGGCGCGAGGCCGCTTCACCTCCGGTTCAAGTGATATGGTCCAGCTTGGGCGGCCCTCGCGAGGGCGGGCGTGCCGAACCGGCCGCCGCCCTTCGCGAAGGCGTGCCCCGGACACGCACGGACCCCATGCTCGCCCCCGCGCCAGACACCTTCGCAACGCTCCTGTGGCCGGTCGCCGAGCAAGAGGCGCCGCCCCCGGCGCCCCTGCGGGCACCCCCGACCTTCCTGCGCAGCATCATGCCCGCCCTCGACCTCGCCTACGGCCTCTCCGACCTCTCGGATATGTCGAATGCCCTGTCCGAGCGCCTGGCCGACCTCATCGCCCAACTCGGGGCGGACCGCCCGCCCGTTCCCGCCGAGCCCCGGGGCGACGCGGCCCTCCTCCCGCTGGCCGACGCGGCGTGAGCGGCGGGCCGGCTTTCGCGCGCATTCGGGACAAACCGACGCCGACCTTCGGGTTGGCGATGGCTGGCCGGGGGGAAGCCGCCTAGATACCTCCACCTGGACAGCATCTCCCGGAAGACCGCATGCGCCCACCCACCTGCCTGCCCCGTCGCGCGCGGCCCGGCCCCGCCCGGCGGTGGGTCCTCGCGGGGATCGCCCTCGTGATCGGGAGCGCCGCCGCGCCGGCCTGGGCCCGGCCCTTCACGGATGCGGCCGGGCGGGTGGTGGAGGTGCCCGAGCGTCCGCTGCGCATCCTGGCCGCCGGCCCACCGGCCTCCGTGCTGCTCTACACCCTCGCACCCGACCGGATGCTGGGCTGGATCCGCAGTCCCACCGCCGAGGAAAAGCCTTTCCTCGCCCCCGGCGTCCGGGACCTGCCCGCCACGGGGCGCCTGACCGGGCGCGGCGGGACCGCCAACGTCGAGGCGGTCCTCGCCCTGAAACCCGACCTGATCGTCGATGTCGGCAGCACCGCCCCGACCTACGCCTCTCTCGCCGATCGGGTGCAGGCCCAGACCGGTATCCCCTACGTGCTCCTCGACGGGCACTTTTCGCGCACCGCCGAGAGCTACCGGCAACTCGGTGCGCTCATCGGCGCGCAAGCCGCCGCCGCCGACCTCGCGGCTTCGGCCGAGGCCATCGTGGCTGACGTGGCGCGGGTGGTCGCCGCGGTGCCGGAGGAGCGGCGCCCGCGCGTGTACTATGCCCGTGGGCCGAAGGGACTCGAGACCGGGCTCGCCGGTTCGATCAACGTCGAGTTGCTGGAGGTCGTCGGCGCCCGCAACGTCGCGGCGGCCGCCGGTCCCGGGGGGCTGGCCACGGTCTCGCCGGAGCAGGTCCTGGCCTGGAACCCGGACGTGATCCTCACCCAGGATGCGGGCTTTCGCGCCGGGATCGCCGCAGATCCGCTCTGGTCCGGTCTTAAGGCGGTGCGCGCGGGGCGCGTCCACCAGGTCCCTGCCCTGCCCTTCGGCTGGTTCGACGCGCCCCCCGGCGCCAACCGCCTGATCGGCATCCGCTGGCTCGCGCACGTGCTCTATCCGGATCTGTTCCCGCAGGCCCTCGACGACGCGACGCGGGACTTCTACCGGCGGTTCTACCACGTGGAGCTCGACGCCCGGCAGGTCGAGACGCTGCTGTCGGGCGCGACGGGCGGCCGGACCCCGTGACGCCGGAGCGCGAAGCCGTTCCGGCGCTTGGCCCACCGCCGGATGTCGCTGACACGCGGAGCGGGCACCGGCTGTCGGCGGTGCTCCCGGTCCTGCTCCCGATTCTGGGACTCCTCGCCCTGGTCGTGCTGGCGCTCGCCACGGGGCGCTACTCCGTGCCCGTCGGCGACGTGTTCGGAATCCTCGCCGGAAAGCTCTTCGGTCTGCCGGTGCGGGCCGAGCCGGCCATGCAGATCGTCGTCCTGCAGGTGCGCCTGCCCCGGATCCTCGCCGCCCTGGTGGTGGGGGCGGGCCTCGCGGCGGCGGGGGCGACCTACCAGGGCCTGTTCCGCAACCCCCTGGTCTCGCCGGACATCCTCGGCGTCTCGGCGGGTGCCAGCCTCGGGGCGGTGCTGGGCATCTTCCTCGCCCTGCCGGTGGCGGCCATCCAGGGCCTCGCCTTCGCGGGCGGGCTCGGGGCGGTGGCCGCGGTCTACGCCGTGGGCGCGGCGGTGCGGCGGCACGATCCGGTCCTGACCCTCGTCCTCGCGGGCGTCGCCATCGGCGCGGTGCTGGGCTCGGCCATCTCGCTCCTCAAGGTGCTGGCCGACCCCTACAACCAGCTCCCGGCGATCACCTACTGGCTGCTGGGCAGCCTCGCCTCGGCCAGCCTCGGGGACGTCGCCGCCATCCTGCCGGCCATCCTCCTCGGCCTCGTGCCCCTGGTGCTCCTGCGCTGGCGCATGAACCTGATGAGTCTCGGCGAGGAGGAGGCCCGGGCGCTCGGCGTCGAGACCCGCGCCCTGCGCCCGGTGCTGATCGCGGCCGCGACCCTGGTCACTGCCGCCGCCGTCTCGGTGACGGGGGTGATCGGCTGGATCGGCCTCCTGGTGCCGCACGTGGCCCGCCTGCTGGTGGGCCCGGACTTCCGGCGCCTGCTGCCGGCCTCCCTGATCCTCGGGGCGGGCTACCTCCTCGCCGTCGACCTCGTGGCCCGCACCATCGCCCCCATCGAGGTGCCGCTGGGCATCCTCACCGCGCTCATCGGCGCGCCCTTCTTCCTCTGGCTGCTGGCCAGCGGCAAGCGGGGCTGGGTCTGATGCGGGATGTCTCCTGATGCTCGAGGTTTCGGGTCTCGCCTTCGGCTACGGCCGCCGCCGCGTCGGCGCCGGCCTCGACCTCACCGTGCGGGCCGGCGAGGTGCTCTGCCTCCTCGGTCCGAACGGGGGCGGCAAGACCACCCTGTTCAAGACCCTGCTGGGCCTGCTGCCGCCGCTCGCCGGCGCGATCCGCCTCGACGGCGAGGACGTCGCCCGCTGGTCCCGCCGCCGGTTGGCGGCGCGCCTCGGCTACGTGCCCCAGGCGCAGGGGGCGACCTTCCCGTTCCGGGTCTCGGACGTCGTCCTGATGGGGCGCGCCAGCCGGCTCGGGCCTTTCGCGAGTCCCGGTCCGGCGGACCGCGCGATCGCCGCCCGGGCGCTGGCGAGCCTGGAGATCGCCCACTTGGCGGAGCGCACCTATACGGAGATCAGCGGTGGCGAGCGCCAGATGGTGCTGATCGCCCGGGCGCTGGCCGGCGAGCCCGGTCTCCTCGTCATGGACGAGCCCACCGCCAGCCTCGATTTCGGCAACCAGACCCGCGTGCTGGCCCAGGTTCGGCGCCTGTCGCGGCTGGGCATCGCGGTCATCCTCTCGACGCACGACCCGGACCACGCCTTCCTCTGCGCCGACCGGGTGGCGCTCCTGCACGAGGGCCGCCTCCTGGCCCTGGGCGATCCGGCCGCGACGATCACGCCGGAGAGTCTCGCCCGGATCTACGGGGTCGCCGTCGCGGTGGTGCCGCTGCCGGGGTTCCGCCAATCCGTCTGCGCTCCGCTCCTGCCGGACTAGCCTGGCCGTGTCCGAGGTGCCATCTGTCGCCGTCCCCGGCGGCATTCCCCGGCGGCATTCCGCGCGAAACCGATGGGACGATGATCTATTCTCAGCGTAGCGACGGCCTCGGAACCCGCATCCTGTCGGCGATCTACGCGCGGATGCTGTCGGAGCAGGTCGGCGTTCCGATGGGTGTGATCTGGACGCCCCTGGGGTGGCCGTTCCTGGTGCGCGACACGCCCCTGATGCACCCTCGGCACCTGCCCGAGATCTTCGCCAGCCTGCACCTCTTCCGCGACCCGGCGGACGGCGCGCACGGGGTAATCGTCCCCCACGAGGAAGTCGTCAGCACCGAGCTGTTCAGCCTGTACTACAACCGGGACGAGCTCTCCGGCCTGTCGCGCGGCGAGGTCGCGCAGATCGCCATGATGGGCCGGGGCGTCAATTACGACTTCCCGGGTCCGCTGTTCGACTTCATGGAGCGGGACCCCGCGCGGAAGGCGGGCGTGTCCCGCATCGCCGCGACGATCAACTGGAGTCCGGCCGTCGCCGCAGCCATCGCGGAGCTCGACGGGCGCTTCCAACTCGGCCGCTGCCTGTCGGTCCATGTCCGGCGGGGCGACATCCTCGAGATGCTGTTCGCCTACGACCTCGACGATCTTGCCAGCGACGGCATGACCCAGATCCTGCAGCGCTACACGCCCCTGCAGGCGTATTTCGAAGCGATCGACGCGGCCGGCCCCGATGCGGGCGGCATCGTCGTCTGCACCGAGGACGACGGCGTCGTCGAGCGGTTCGTCGCACGCTACGGGCCCGAGCGGGTGGCCTCCTGCGCGGGGATGACCCTCACCGACAACCAGCGCGCCGCCGTCGACCTCATCCTGCTGTCGCGCTCGCGCCGGATCATCGCACCCGTGTTGAGCTTCTTCTCGCAATGCGCGGCGGAGATCGGCGGCACGGTCCTGCAGAACACCGCCTGGCACCTGCGGGAGACCACGGGCGAGATCGACGCCATCCTGGCCGCCTCGACGGCCGAGCGGGTCGGCGCCGTGCGGTCGATCTTGTACCGGGCCGCTCACCGGCTCTCGGCCCAGAACGGGCTGGGCCTGGAGGGCTATTACGAGGACCTGATGCGGGCGGCCCCGGGGACGGACCGGCACGAGCCCTGACGATCGCGACGTCCGTTCCGGGGGGACGATCCGGACGGGCTCCTGCCCGGGGTCTTGCCGTCAGGGCGCTGCGGCGGCTTCCGTCGATGTGGTGCGGCCGGCCAGGTCGCTCGACTCGGCGGCATACTGGCTGGCCGCGATGGTTCGCTTGACCGTGGAGCGGGCCGCGTCGATGGCGATGGCGGCCGCCGACATGGTCCGGGCCTCGGTCGGGCGTTCGAGGGCGTGCTTGGCGATGTCTCCGGCGAGATCGTCGATCTCGCGGGCGAGTTGTTCCAGGCGCGGCGCGTCGGTGCTGTCCTGCGCCTCCTGGCGGATCGCAAGCAGACGGTCGGTGGCCTCCTCGACGCGCTCGCGGCGCAGGCGCGACAGGCGCTGACCGACCCAGGCCACCGCCGAGCCGATGCCGCCGCCCAGGAAGGCCACGAGGTAGATCCAGGTCTCGTAGCGCTCGATGAAACCCTGCTGCTCGCGCTCGAAGAAGTCGACGGCCCCGGGATGGATGGGAAGCCGGGCGCTGGTGGCCTCGGCGGTGCTCTCGTATTTCGGAGCCTGCATGTAGTCGGCGGCGGGGGTGGTGTTGGCCATCCCGCTGCGCATCTCGAACAAGTGCTGGGTCACGTCCGCCGCCACCGAGCGGGAGAGGCTGGTGCGCGCCATCAGGCGGTAGGAGGCCCCCACGGTGTGGACGTCCTCGGCCGGCACCTTGGGGCTTCCGCCGAAAGTCTCGGCCGGCATCGTCACGGATTGGAGCCGGGGCATGCGCGCGATGATGGCGTCGACGTTCTCGACATCCACGAAGGCGACCTTCCGGTTCTTGCTGACCCCCTGGACGATCCCGACGATGCGCTGGGCGGTCGGCGCCGTCGGGGCGATCACCGAGACGACGGCGTCGATGCGCTTGGCCGTGAAGGCGGCTGCGAGATCGGCTTCCGCCATCTCCACGAGGACGACGTGGCGCGGCGGCACGGCACCCTCGGGCTCCCGGTCGAGGAGGGTGAGGCCGTAATGCTCGACCATCGCCCGGATCAGGGCCTGATCCGCGTCGCGATGGGCGAGGATGGCGAGGCGCTTGCGGTCGAGGCTCGGAAACCGGGTCAGCCCGGACGCCTCGGGCGAGGCGATGATCATGGCCTGGTCGCGCAGGATTGCCAGGGTCAGGCCGTTGTCGGGCAGGTCGACGTCCGGGCGCACCACCGCGAGGTCGGCCCGGCCGTCCTGGAGGGCGGCGGCGCTATCGCGCACGTCGTCGAGGGCCAGGACCTTGAGGCGGATCTCCTTATGGCGTTTCGCCAAGGCATCCGCGTAGGCCTGGATCAGCGCCGGCTCGGTGCCGTCGCGGGGGGCCACCGCCACCGTCAGTACCGTGGCCCGCGAGACCCAGTAGGCCGCGCCGGCCCCGGCGCCGAGGATTACCGCCAGCAGCAGGAAGACGAGTTCCGGGCGTAGGAGGAGCTTCGGGAACCGCATCGGTCAGGGGCTCCTCGGAATTTGCGCCCGGTGGCGGCCGAGACCGCCGGCCGCCCATGAAGGCGGCACGGCGGGACCCGTCGCGATCAGTGTTTTCCGGTGATCTTGTCGGCGAGCGCGGCAGCGCCGTCCTTGACCTCGCCGACGGTGCGCTGGGCCTCGCCCTTGAGTTCCTGGGCCTTGCCTTCGACGATCAGTTGGTCGTTGCCCGTGACCTTGCCGGTGGCCTGCTTGATGTTGCCGGCCGCCTCGTTGGCCAGGCCCTTCAGCTTGTCGGTGGTGCTGCTCATGAGGTGTCTCCTTCGGGTTATGTGCGGGGTAGGTTCGCGGGGGAATGGGGAGGATGCGAGACCCGGCCGGTCGCGGGGACCGGCCGGGGTTCGCGGGTTGGTTCTGGTGGATCAGGCGCGGCGGGCCGCGTAGCCGTCGGCCAGGGTGTGGAGCTTGGGGGCGCCGAAGCGGCCGCCCAGGAAACCCGCCAGTGCGCCCAGGATCAGCGCGAGCGCGCCGTAGAACGCGCCCTGCGTGGCGGCGGACTTGGCCACCACGGCCGCGGCCTCGGCCTTCTGCTTGGCCGCCGCGACGGTCTCGTCGTACTGCTTGCGGTAGTCCTGGATCTGCGCCTTTGCCTGGTCGACCGGGATGCCCTGGGCCTTGGCCAGCGTGTCGGCCGCGCGGCTCTCGGCCTGGGCCTTCTGGGCCGGGTCACCCGTGAACAGGGCGCGGATGGCCGCCACGGCGGCGTCCTTGGCCGCCTGCGGGTCCTGGCCGGCGGCCTGGTTGCGCACCGACTGCTCGATGCCGTCGAGCGGGTTGCTGATCTTGGACAGCGAGGGCGCCGCGGCCTGGGCCGCCGTCTGCACGGTGCCGCCCACGAGCGAGCCGGCCCCGCCGAGCGTGCTGGTCACGCCCGAGAACGCGCCCCCAATCAGCCCGCCGGCCGCCGAGGTGAGCAGGTAGAGCACCACCAGGGTCGTCACCGCCCAGGAGACCAGGCCGTGCAGGCCGGCCGCCCCCGTGACGGGCTTGCCCGAGAGCCGGCCCGCGATGAACCCGCCGGCCAGCGAGGCCACCACGCCCGAGGCCACGAACCAGACGCCCGCGCTCAGCGACAGCGTCGAAGCGGCCGGATTGTCGGCGGCCACCGGGCCGACGCTCGACAGGCCGACCCCCACGCCGACCATGTTCAGGATCACCTGTGTCACCAGCGCGGTGACGGCGCCCGCGAAGATCGCCCCCCACGAGACCTGGTTCAGGAGCACCGTGCGGGTGTCGGCCGCGGGGACGGATGCGGAGGGAATGCTGGACGAGGTAGCCACGTTGAGAAACTCCGGTTTTCGAGAGGGTTGATGCGCGAGCGTCAGAGCTTGGCGACGAGGAGGCCGAGGCCGAAGCCGACGAGGCCAGCCACCAGCAGCGAGGCGTGGGGCCATTCGGCGGATTGGTCGTGACCCTCGCGCAGGTAGCGACGGCCCTGGTCGTAGGCGTCCTCGGCATAGTCGTAGGCCTGGTCGGCGGCATGCCGCACGGTGTCCTTGGCCTGGCCGTACACGTTCTCGGCGGTGCCCAGAGCCTCGCGGGCGCGGCCCTCGAACGAGTCCCGGTTCGAGCCCGTGAGGTCGCCCACGGCGCCCTGCACCTTGCCGCCGAGTTCCTTGACGGCGCCCGTGATGCGATTCGTATCCACCATGATTCTCTTCCTCTTCCGTTGGGTTCTGGTCCGATGGACGTGATGCCGACGGGACGCGCATGGTCCCGGGTCTCAGGACGCCGGTCGTACAGGTCTGCCGAGCGCCGTCCGGGTGGACGCGCCCCCCGCTGCCGATCGTGGTCCGCATGATCGTGGGCACGCGGTTTCAGGGCTGATGTGGTCCGCGACGGGCCCACATCAATAGTAAAAACGTATTAGTCGATGGTTTTTTCTACCCAGGCGAACCGGTGGGAAATCCGTTGTTGCGACCCCACACGATGGCCTCCGAGCGCTTGTGAACGTCGAGTTTGCGGTAGAGCGCGGCGGCGTGGTTGCGCACGGTGTTCTTCGACAGGTTGAGGCGCCCCGCGATCGTGTCGTCCGAGAGCCCGGCGCAGATCAGGTCGAGGATCTGGCGCTCGCGCACGGTCATGTTGGGCGAGACCGTGTCCCCATGCTCGCCGCCCGGCTGGCGCAGGTTGGCGAGCTTCTCGATCAGGCCACGGCTGAACCAGGAGGTGTCGGCCATCACCGCCTCGATCGCCTCGAACAGATCCCGTTCCGTGCGTTTGCGCTCGGTGATGTCTTGCAGGACCAGCAGCGCGAAGGTCTCATCGCCGATCTCGACCCGCTCGGCCGAGACCAGGCAATCGAGGTTGTTCCCGTCCTCGTGCCGGAGGCAGACCTCGAGGCCGAGGACGTAGCCCGTGCGCGCCACCGCCGTCTCGAAGCGGGTCCGCGCGGCCTCGTGCACCCAGAGATCGAGATCGGCCGGCGAGCGGCCCGTGACGGCATCGGCCCCGTAACCGAAGACCCGGGAGAAGGCCTCGTTGACGCCCGTGACGGTGAAGCCCTCCGCGCGCACCAGCAGGGTCGGCACGGGGGTGAGGCGGAAGGCCTTGGCGAAGCGCTCCTCGCTCTGGCGCAGCGCCGTCTCGGCCTTCCGGCGCAGTTCGAGGTCGGCGAAGGTGAACAGCATGCAGGGCTCGTCGCCGAGCTCCATCGGCTGCCCGGCGACGATGACGAAGCGCGAGCCGCCCTCCGGCAGGTCGAGACAGGCCTCCATCTGCGGGATGGTGCCGCCCGCGTTGAGACGGGAGATCGCCAGTTCGCGATTGCGGGCCCCGGCCAGCACGTCGACCTCGTAGACGCTGCGCCCGATCACGGCGTCGCGGGTGTAGCCGGTCATCTCCAGGAAGCCGAGATTGACCTTGACGTGGCGTAGATCCGAGAGCCGGCAGATCACCGCAGGCGCGGGGTTGGCGTTGAAGGTCGTCTCGAAGCGCTCCTCGGCCTCGAACTGCTCGGAGACGTCCTTGAGGATGAGCGCCAGGCAGCTCGGGCGGCCCGCGCGGTCGGTCGCCACGAGGCTCCGCAGGGAATGCACGAACGCGACGTCGGGTTGATCGGTACGCGTGACCTCCACCACGACATCGTGGAAGGTTTCGCCCGAGACCACCCGCTCGATCGGGTAGTGATCGGGGGCGCGGTTGTTGCGGTAGCGCAGGGCGAAGCGCTCGCGGTAGGCGTCCACGGTGGCGCCGAGTTCGTCGAGGGAATCGGCCCCGTGCATCGCGAGCGCCGCCGCGTTGGCGTAGGCGATGGTCTGATCGGGTTCGACCAGGATCACGCCCTCGCTCAGGCCGGCGATGATCTGCCGAAGCTCATGCCTGTCCACCCCGACAACCACCGTCGCACCACCTTCCGCATCGCCTGCATCGGACGGGGTCGTAACGGGGACCCGCCCGGGCAGTTCCGGTACGGAGCGTCGGAGGACTGGTATATTCGGATTACTGACGTGAACGTGATCCACCAGGGCCTGCGGGCCCTAGAACCGCCCCGCCAGGGTCAGGCGCACCGCCGTCGGCTCCAGATGCGTTCCGCGTGCGACCACGGCTGACGGCAGGTCTCCTGGCTCGCGGGTCACCACCCTCTCATCGTCTTCCCATGTAGCGGGCCCCGCCGGAGGTCGCGGGCGGGTGCCGCTACTGGCGCGCGATCCGGCCCGGTCCCGCCACCGGAAGGGTCGGCGCGGCGGCGCTGGTGCCCTCCTTGTAGATGGGCACGATGACCCTGAGCCATCCGCGCGTCTCGCGCCCGCCGTAGTTGCGCTCCGCGATGTCCCGCGTGACGTAGGCCTGCAGGTTCACGGGACCGAAATTGTACCCGACGAGGCCCCCCACCGCGATCTGGCCCTGGCGCTGGTAGCCGGGGAACCGGGTCGGCAGGTCGGTCGACGCGAAGGCCACCGGCCCGACCTCCCATTTGCCGAACTTCTTCGTCGCGGTCAGGTCGATGTTCAGGTAGTCGGGATAGACCCCGCCCTGCGGGGAGACCGGGTCGATGAAGATGCCGTAGAGGAGGTTGGCCGTGAGGTTCAGCCCGTCCCCGGTGTAGCTCGCCGCGAAGCGGTGGCTGAAGGACGTGTTCTGGGTCAGGAAGCGCGTCTCGATGGGCAGGTATCCGCCGAAGAGGTAGCTCACGCCGAACTTGTTGCCGAGGTCCCAGGCGAGCTGGCCGGCGAGCAGGGGCTGGCCGATGCCGCTCTGATAGGGCGTCCCGCGCGGGCTCGAGGCCACCACGGGCTGGATCGCGATGAGGTTCAGGCGGGCCCCGAATAGGGTCCAGGGCGTGGACCAGACGAAGGCCGGCAGGTTGATGTTCGATTCCGAGTCCAGCGGACGGGTGTCGCGGACGCCGAAGCTCGAGGTGTTGACGAAGTAGAGGCCGACGGGAAGCTGGGCGCCGGCGGGCAGGCCGATGGTCTGGCCCGGCTGGGCGGCGGATCCGGCCATCGCCGGGGCCGCCCCGAGGAGCAGGAGCGGGAGGCCGCGCGACAGGCGGCGCAGGAGGGACCGGAAGGCTTTGGACGGGGTCTCGATCTTGGATGGGCTGCGGATCACGCCTGTCTCCCTGGGCCCGGCCGCAACGTGGGATGGCGCCGGGGACGGCACCACGCCGACCGGGCGTGTCCCAGTCAGACGAACGGCCGCCGCGTTTTCATCCGCCCGGTAACGGGGCGGTTCCCGCATGTCGGTGCTCGCCACCTCGCGTGCCGGCCGCTATACGCACCATGACGTGGATGAGCGCCTCCGACGATTCGTCCGGAGCGCCGTCCGTACCCGAGGGAGGGCGGTTCCGCCCGACGACGGGGGCGTCCAAGCCTGCCCGTCTTTAAGCATGTCCGCCCGCTCCTCTCATTGCCCGAGCTGATGCCGCCTCAACTTCTTCTCGCCACCGCCGCGCTCCTGCCCTTCCTCGGCAGCGCGGCCGTGATCTGCCTGCCCGGACACGCCCGCAACGCCGCCGCGCTCCTGGCCGGGCTGGTGATGGTGGCGGCCCTGGGCTGCATCGGCCTGCTCTACCCGGCGGTGGCCGGCGCCAACACCGTAGCCTGGAGCCTGGACTGGCTGCCCACCCTCGGCGTCCAGATCGTGCTGCGGCTCGACGGCCTGTCCTGGCTGTTCGCGGTGCTGGTGCTGGGGATCGGCGCTCTCGTGGTGCTCTATGCCCGCTACTACATGGCGGCCGAGGATCCGGTTCCACGCCTGTTCTGCTACCTGCTGGCCTTCGTGGGCGCGATGCTCGGCATCGTGCTCTCGGGCAACCTGATCCAGCTGGTGGTGTTCTGGGAGCTGACCAGCATCGTCTCGTTCCTGCTGATCGGTTACTGGTCCGACAACGCCTCGGCCCGCGACGGGGCGCGGATGGCGCTCACCATCACGGCGGCGGGCGGCCTCTGCCTCTTCGTCGGCATGGTGCTGATCGGGCACATCGTGGGCAGCTACGATCTCTCGGTGGTGCTCGCCTCGGGCGACGCGATCCGGTCCAGCCCACTCTATCTGCCGGCCCTGGTGCTGGTTCTGGCCGGGGCGCTGACCAAGTCGGCGCAGTTCCCGTTCCACATCTGGCTACCCCGCGCCATGGCGGCGCCGACGCCGATCAGCGCCTACCTGCACTCGGCCACGATGGTGAAGGCCGGCATCTTCCTGATGATCCGGTTCTGGCCGGTGCTCGCCGGCACCGAGAGCTGGTACTGGATCGTGGGCACCGCCGGCATGGTGACGATGCTGGTGGGCGCCTGGAGCGCGATCTTCCAGCACGACCTCAAGGGCCTGCTGGCCTATTCCACGATCAGCCATCTCGGGCTGATCACCCTGCTGCTCGGCCTCGATTCGCCGCTCGCCGTCGTGGCGGCGATCTTTCACACGGTGAACCACGCGACCTTTAAGGCCTCGCTGTTCATGGCCGCCGGGATTATCGACCACGAGACGGGCACGCGGGACATGCGCCGCCTCAGCGGGTTGTGGCGGGCGATGCCCTACACCGCCACCCTGGCGATGGTGGCCGCCGCCGCGATGGCGGGCGTGCCCCTCCTCAACGGCTTCCTGTCCAAGGAGATGTTCCTGGCGGAAGCCGTCGACAACGCGGGCGACCACTGGCTCAACCTCGCCCTGCCGGTGCTGGCGACGTTGGCCTCCGCCTTCACCATGCTCTACTCCGTGCGCTTCATCCGGCAGACCTTCTTCGGGGCCGCCCCTCACGACCTGCCGCACGCACCCCACGAGCCGGTGCGCTGGATGCGCATTCCGATCGAGTTCCTCGTCTTCGTCTGCATCGCCATCGGCCTCGTGCCGAACCTCACGATCGGCCCCTTGCTCGCCGAGGCGGTGCGCGCCGTCCTTGGGCCGCGGACGCCCGACTACGACCTCGCGATCTGGCACGGCTTCAACGCGCCGCTGGCCCTCAGCGTCGTGGCGCTGCTCGGCGGTGTCGCGCTCTACGTCGTGTTCGGGCGGCGGATCAACAGCAATCCCCGGGGCGGCCCCTGGCTGATGGACCGCCTCGATGGCGGCCGGCTCTTCGAGCGCGCAATGACGGGTCTCGTGACCGGGGCACGCGCGCTGGAAGGGCATCTGGGCAGCGAGCGCCTCCAAGTGCAGCTGCGCATTCTCTTTCTCACCGTGCTCCTGGCCGCCGTGCTGGCGGGGGTCGCGCGCGGGCTCGATCTCTTCGCGCCGGGAAACAGCACGGATTTCGATCCCGCCTTCGCGCTGATGTGGGTGGTGGGCGCGGCCTGCGCCGTCGGCGCGGCGGAGCGGGCGAAGTACCACCGCCTGTCCGCCACGATCTTCGTCGGCGGGGCGGGGCTGGTGAGCTGCCTCACCTTCCTCTGGCTCTCGGCCCCCGACCTCGCTGTCACGCAGATCCTGGTCGAGATCGTCACCACGGTGCTGCTGCTGCTGGGCCTGCGCTGGCTCCCCAAGCGCGACGCGGCGATCCCCGCGCCGGCCGCCGAGGTGGTCCGCGCGCGCCGCCGCCGCATCGTCGACCTCTGCATCGCGGGCTTCGCCGGCCTCGGCCTCGCGGGCCTCGCCTACGCGGTGATGACGCGGCCGGCGGTCGACGGCATCGCGCGCTGGTTCGTCGAGGAGGCCTATCCGCGGGCGGGCGGGCGCAACGTGGTCAACGTCCTGCTGGTCGACTTCCGGGCCTTCGACACGCTGGGCGAGATCTGCGTGCTCGGCATCGTCGGGCTCACGGTGTTCGCGCTCCTGCGCCGCTTCCGGCCGGCTTCCGACAGCCTGGGGCGGCCGCGCCAGCAGGTGAGCCACGACGCCTACGACGCGGCCCGCGCCGACCGCAGCCCCGGCGAGACCGCCGCCGACGCCCTGCTCGTCCCCCGCGTGGTGATGACATGGCTCTTCCCCTTCATCGTCCTGCTCGCCCTGCACCTGTTCCTGCGGGGGCACGACCTGCCGGGCGGGGGCTTTGCCGGCGGCATCGCGCTCACCATCGCGTTCATGCTGCAATACATGGCCCAGGGCGCCGAGTGGGTTGAGGCGCGCCTGCGCATCCAGCCGATCGCCTGGATCGGGATCGGCCTGCTGGTCGCGGTCCTGGCCGGCGCGGGCTCCTGGCTGTTCGGGCGCCCGTTCCTCACCGCCTACTTCGCCTATTGGGAGCCGCCGCTGCTGGGCAAGGTGCCGGTGGCGAGCGCGCTGCTGTTCGATCTCGGCATCATGGTCCTGGTGGTGGGCGCGAGCGCGCTTATGCTCGTCGCCCTGGCCCACCAGTCCCTGCGCCGCACGCGCTCCGCCGAGGCCGAAGCGGAGCGGGTCGCCGAGGGGGAGACCGCCTGATGGAGATCGTGCTGTCGCTGGGCATCGGCGTCTTCGCCGCCTCCGGCATCTGGCTGATGCTGCGTCCCCGCACCTTCCAGGTCGTGCTGGGCATCTCGCTGCTGAGCTACGCCGTCAACCTGTTCATCTTCGCCATGGGTCGGCTCACGGTGGGGGCGCCGCCGGTGCTCGGAGCGGCCGCCGAGGTCGTCTCCGTCGACGATCCCGTCCCCCAGGCCCTGGTCCTCACCGCCCTGGTGATCGGCTTCGCACTCACCGCGCTCTTCCTCGTCGTCCTGCTCGCGGCGCGCGGCGTCACCGGCAGCGACCACGTGGACGGACGCGAGCCGCACCAGGCCGAGCCCCACCCCGGGAACCCGCATCCGTGAACCCGCACGCCATGAACTCGCACGCCATGAACTCGCACGCCATGAACTCGCAAGCCATGAACCGGTATCCATGAGTCCGACCGCCCTGAGTGCCCCCGCCGTCAGCGCCTGGGACGACCATCTCGTCGTGCTGCCCGTCGTGCTGCCGATCGCGGTCGCCGGGGTGATGTTCCTGCTCGACGAGCGCCGGCGCCGGCTGAAGGCAGCCCTGAGCCTGGCGACGGTGCTGGCGCTCCTCGCCATCGCCCTCGTGTTGGTCGGACGGGTGGATGCGGGCGCACAGGTCTACCGCCTCGGCAACTGGGCGGCGCCCTACGGCATCGTGCTGGTGGTCGACCGGCTCTCGGCCCTGATGCTGGTGCTCGCCGGGGTGCTCGGGCTGTGCGCCCTCGTCTTCTCCTTCGCCCGCTGGGGGCAGGCGGGGCCGCGCTTCCACGGCCTGTTCCTGCTCCTCCTGATGGGCGTGAACGGCGCCTTTCTCACCGGCGACCTGTTCAACCTGTTCGTGTTCTTCGAGGTGATGCTGGCCGCCTCCTACGGCCTCGTCCTGCACGGCTCGGGCGAGGTGCGGATTCGGGCCGGTCTCGGCTACATCGCCGTGAACCTCGTCGCCTCGCTGTTCTTCCTCGTCGGCGTCAGCCTGATCTACGGCACCATGGGGACCCTCAATATGGCCGATCTCGCCCGGCGCCTCGCGACGCCCGCGAGCGGTGAGCAGGCTCTGTTCGAGGTCGGCTGCGCCGTGCTGGGGCTCGCCTTCCTGATCAAGTGCAGCGCCTGGCCGCTCGGCTTCTGGCTGCCGACGACCTATGCGGCGGCGAGCGCGCCCGCCGCCGCAGTCCTGGCGATCCTGAGCAAGGTCGGCATCTACGTGGTGGTGCGCCTCAGCCTGCTCCTGTTCGGCGCGGGGTCGTCGGCCGGCTTCGGCCAGACCTGGATCCTCGCCGCCGGGCTCGCCACGATGGCCTACGGCACGGTCGGCATCCTGGCCGCCCGGGACCTGACCCGGGCGGCGGGCTACGCCGTGATGATCTCGTCGGGCACGCTTCTGGCGACCCTGGGCACCGGCAGCGGCGGGGCGCTCGCGGGTGCCCTCTATTACCTGTTCGGCTCCACCCTGGCCGCCGGCGCCCTGTTCCTGCTGGCCGAAATCCTCCAGCGGGGCCGCGACCCGGCCCGGGCCGACCAACCCGTCTTCGCCGACGAGTACCGCGATCCCTTCGACGATGCCGGCGCGACCGAGGTCGGCCGCGCCCTCCCGGCGGCGGTGGCCCTCCTGGGAATTGGCGTCCTCCTGTGCACCCTGATGCTCGCCGGCATTCCGCCGCTGGCCGGGTTCGTCGGCAAGCTTGCGATGTTCACCGGGCTGGCCGCGGGCCCGATCACGGCCCCGGCCTGGTGGCTGATCGCCGCCCTGACCCTCTCCAGCTTCGGCACCCTGATGCCCCTGGTGCGCTTAGGGATTCGCAACCTGTGGGTCCCGAGCGACGACCCGCCGCCGGTGCTGCGCTCTACCGAGTTCGCGGCGCTGGCGGGCCTGCTGGCCGTCTGTCTCGCGCTGGCCCTCTGGGGCGGCCCGGCCCTGGCCTATGCGGACGCGACCGTGCGCTGGCTGGAGCAGCCGCAGGATTACGTCCGCGCCGTCCTGGGTGCCGCGCAGGAGGGCGTCCGCCCGTGAGCCGGATCTTGCGCCCGTTCCTGCCCTACCCCCTGCTGTCCGTCGGCCTCGCCGTCACCTGGCTCCTCCTCAACGCGCCCTTGAGTCCCGGCAGCGCCGTGCTCGCCCTCCTCGTCGGATTGACGGTTCCCGCCGTGATGCGGGCGCTGCGGCCCCCCGCCGTGCGGGTGCGCGCGCCGAGCACGCTGGCGCGGCTCCTCGTCGTCGTCCTGTACGACATGGTGCGCTCCAACATCGACGTCGGCCGGATCATCCTCGGGCTGCGCCGCGGCACACGCCGGACCGGCTTCGTGGCGATCCCCCTCGACCTGCGCGAGCCCTTCGGGCTCGCGGTCCTGTCGATCATCCTCACGGCCACGCCCGGCACGCTCTGGGTGCGCTACGATTCCGGCACCGGCCGCCTGCTCCTGCACGTCCTCGATTATACGGACGGGGACGAATGGGTGCGGCGGGTGAAGGACCGCTACGAGCGCCCCCTGATGCAGATCTTCGCGAGAGGGGACAGCGCATGAGCGCCACGACGGTTCTCGACTGGGGCCTCGGCCTCGCGCAAGGCATGCTGGTGCTGGCCATGGCACTCGCCGCGTGGCGGATGCTGCGCGGCCCGCGCGCGCAGGACCGCATCCTCGGCCTCGACACCCTCTATCTCAACGGGATGCTGGCGATCGTGGTCCACGGTATGCGCACCGGCAGCGGCCTCTACTTCGAGGCGGCGCTGATCCTCGGCATGATCGGCTTTACCGCGACGGTGGCGCTGGCCAAGTTCCTGATGCAGGGCGAGGTGATCCAGTGAGCGGCGCAGACCTGCCCGCCTGGGCCGCCTGGCTGGTCGTCGCGCTGGCGATCGCCGGGGCCGGCGTCTCCCTCACGGGGGCTCTCGGGCTCGTCCGCCTGCGGACGTTCTACGAGCGTGTCCACGCGCCGACACTCGGCGCGACCCTGGGCATGGCCCTGATCCTGACGAGTTCGATGGTGCTGCTCTCGCTCCTCGAAGGCCGCCTCGTCCTGCGTGACGCGCTGATCGGCGTGTTCCTCACGATCACGACGCCGGTCACGCTCCTGCTGCTCGCCCGCGCCGCCGCACAGCGGGACCGGCACGAGGGCAATCCCGGCGCGCCGCCCGAGATCTGAGGCGGCCGCATGCAATCGACGGGAGGGTGAGCATGGAGCGCGCGACGACGCACAGGCTCGGGGTGATCGTCTCGGGCGGCTTCTGGGAGCCGTACCAGGCGCTGCTGCCGGAGTTCGTCCGCGACACCGGCATCGCGGTCGAGACGCTCTCGGGCGCTTCCCAGGGGACGGGCCCGAAGACCATCGGCTGGCAACTGGAGCACGGTGCGAGGATCGACGTCGTCGTGCTGTCGCGGGAAGGGCTGGACGAACTGGCGGCAGGCGGCCGCATCCGGGCCGGCTCCGACATGCCCCTGGCGCGCGCGGCCCTGGCCGCAGCCGTCCGCCTGGGAGCTCCCAAGCCCGACATTCGCACCCGCGACGCCTTCCGGCAGACCCTGCTCGACGCCGGCACGGTCGTCATGCCGGGCAGCACCAGCGGCCTGTTCGTGCGGGATGTGGTGTTCCCGCGACTCGGGATCACCGATCGGGTCCGCGCCAAGGTTCTGCCCCGCGGCACGGATTCCACCGCGGCCCTGGCCGCCGGCGAGGCCGACCTCGCCCTTGGGCCCGTGAGCGAACTCGTCGGCCAGCCCGGCATCGAACTCGTCGGACCCCTGCCGGACGCGGTCCAGCTCGTCCAGGTCTTCACCGCCGCGATCGTCGACACCGCGCACCGGATCGCGGAGGCCCGGCGCCTCATCGCCTTCCTGGCCTCGTCCCGGGCGGCGGCCGCGATCCGGCGGTTCGGGATGGAGCCTGCCGGCGCCTCCGCGAAACCCGCTTAGGTCCGAAAGATTCCAAGGGCTTCAGGAGGCCGCCCGCGCAGGGCGGGCTCTGGCCGGCCCATGATCCTGGTTGGGCGGCCGGTGCCGCCCAACCAGGGGATGTCACATGCGCACGATCGCGATCCTCGCCCCTGTCGGCAGCGCTGACCGCCCCGGGCCTCCTGGAGATCAGCGCCCGTCCGCCGGAGGCGTGGAAGGCCCGGCCGGCGGGTGCTTGAGCACCTCCGCGACCTCCTCCCGCGACTTGCCCCGGACCCGGTACCCCATCGCCTCGAAGCGCTCGATGAGCGAGGGGCTCTCGGCCGCCGAGCAGGCGGCCCACTCCGCCAGGGCGGCGTTCATGGCGCTGAGGCGGTCTCCGGGGATCGCGTCCGGGGCGGGCTCGGGATCGGTCATGGGGGCCTCTTGTCCGGTCAGAACACGTGTCGCAGCAGGAAGAACAGGATCCCCGCGAGGGTGATCGCCGCCGGCAGGGTCAGCACCCAGGCCAGCGCCATGTTTCGGACGGTCGCCATCCGCAGGCCCGAGCCGTTGGCCGCCATGGTTCCGGCGACGCCGCTCGAGAGGATGTGGGTCGTCGAGACCGGGAGCCCGTAGAGTTCGGCCAGTCCGATCGTGCCGGCCGCCACCATCTCGGCCGAGGCGCCCTGCGCGTAGGTGAGGTGGGTCTTGCCGATCTTCTCGCCCACCGTGACCACGATGCGTTTCCAGCCGACCATGGTGCCGAGCCCGAGGGCCAGGGCGACGCAGACCTTCACCCAGGTCGGGATGTAGCGCGTGCCGTCGTTGAGGAGCCCGGTATAGGATTTGAGTGTGGTGGTTTCCGCTTCGGAGAAGGCGGCGCCGGTCTTCGGCAGCAGGCGGATTGCGTCGGAGGCGAGGTACATGTCGTTGCGCAGGTTGGATGTCTGGGCCGCCGGGACCCGCTTGATCGCCCCGTAATTCTCGACGTTCGCGGCGATGTCGGCCGACAGGGTGGCGAGGGCCGCGTAGACTGTGGGCTGGTTCAGCTCCTTGGAGCGCAGTGCTTCCGCCACCTGCCTGCGGGCCGCTGCCGCGTCGGGCTGGGCGCCGCTGCCCGCATGGCTTGCGAACACCGCCCACGCGCTCTGCGAGGCCGCGACGAAGGCCGGGGTGGTGTCGTCGGCCATGGTGCGGTTCAGCGCATAGGCGGTCGGCGCCGCACCGATGAGGATGAGCATGATCAGACCCATGCCCTTCTGCCCGTCGTTGCCGCCGTGGAAGAACGACACCAGGGTGCAGGTCAGGATCAGCGTTCCGCGGATCCAGAGCGGGGGCGGCGCCTCGCCCTCGGGCGCCGCGTAGAGATCCTTGCGCCGCACGGTGGCCTTGAGGGCGAGCAGCAGCAGGGCGGCGGCGACGAACCCGCAGACCGGGCTGAACAGCAGGGCCTTGAACACGCCGAGCGCCTGCGCCCAGTCCACCCCGGAGGTCGCGGAGCCCTCGGGCGCCATGAGCTGGTTGGCGAGACCGACGCCGATGACCGAGCCGATCAGGGCGTGCGACGAGGAGTTCGGCAGGCCGAAGGCCCAGGTGCCGAGGTTCCACAGGATGGCGGCGATCAGCAGCGCGAAGATCATCGCGTAACCGGCGCCGGAGCCGACCTGGAGGATCAGTTCCACGGGCAGCAGGGTGACGATGGCGTAGGCCACCGCGCCCGAGGAGAGCAGCACCCCGAGGAAGTTGAAGGCCCCCGACCAGATCACCGCCACGAGGGGCGGCATCGAATGGGTGTAGATCACGGTCGCGACCGCGTTCGCCGTGTCGTGGAAGCCGTTCACGAACTCGAAGCCGAGGGCGATCAGCAGCGCGAGCCCGAGGAGGACGAAGGCGCCCACCGCCAGGGGTTCCTGGTGGACCGCGTTCATGTCGGCCACGAGGCTGACCACCGCGTAGGTCAGACCACCCACGAGGACCAGCAGGAAGGCGATGACGCCGCCCGGATGGATGCGGTGGTCCATGCGCGGCCCACGCCGGGGCGCCGCCTCCCGCGTCGGTCCGTCCGGCATCGCGGCAGCGTCGGGCAGGGCAGCGTTGGACATGAAGGTTCCCGGGTGTCGGTCAGACAATCGCCCGTGCGCTATGCCCGAAGTGATACAGGCATGTGACAGGGCGCCGCAAGCCGCACGGATTCGGGATTAGAACACCGTCTCTCGACGTAGTGGGCTGGGTGTCGGTCGGGTCGCGGCGTCGTCAAGGCGTCAGACGGATGCGGCATAGCGTGGTCGTTCCGGAGGGAGTCTCCAAACCATGTCCCGGTCGTCCCGTTCGAGCCTGACCCGTCGCCCGTTCCTGGCCGGTGCCGCCGCCGGCCTCGCGGGCCTCGGCAGCGGCGTGTTCCGCCCCGGCCTTAGCCGGGCCGCCGACCGCCCGGTCCTCACCCATGGCCTGCAATCCGGCGACGTCGACGCCACCTCCGCCATCGTCTGGGCACGGGCCGACCGGCCCTGCCGGGCGCTGATCGAGTGGGCAACCACCGAGCGCTTCGCGGAGATCCGTGGCGGCGTTTTCGCGGATGCGCTGCCGGTGAGCGACGGCACCGTGAAGGTCGCCCTGACGGACCTGCCGCCGGGTCAGGACGTGTTCTACCGGGTCCACTTGCAGGATCTCGCCGCGCCCACCATCCTCGGCGAGCCCCAGGTCGGGCGCTTCCGCACAGCGCCCGCCGAGAGCCGCTCGGTCTCGTTCTGCTGGTCCGGCGACACGGCCGGCCAGGGCTGGGGCATCGACGAGGCCCGCGGCGGCATGACGATCTACGCGGCCATGCTGCGGAACCGACCGGACTTCTTCCTGCATTCCGGCGACACGATCTACGCCGACGGCCCGATCGCGCCCGAGGTGCGCCTGCCCGACGGCACCCTCTGGCGCAACCGCGTCACCGAGGCGGTGTCGAAGCCGGCCGAGACCCTGGAAGAGTTTCGCGGGCGCTACCGCTACAACCTCACCGACGCCAACGTCCTGGCCCTCAACGCCGAGGTCCCGATCCTCGCGCAGTGGGACGACCACGAGGTCACCAACAACTGGTGGCCGGGGGAGCCCCTGACCCGGGCCGAGCACCTGCGCAAGGCCTATCGGGACCCCAACGTGCTCGCCCTCCAGGTCCGGGCCACGCGCGCGTTCCACGAATACATGCCGATGCGCTTCGCGCCCTCGGAGCCCGGCCGCGTCTACCGGACGATCGCGTACGGTCCCCTGGTCGACGTCTTCATGCTCGACATGCGCTCCTATCGCGGGCCGAACGGGGAGAACCGGGAGGACGCCTACGGACCGGAGTCCCACTTCCTCGGGCCGGTTCAGCTCGCCTGGCTCAAGCGCGCGCTGCGTGCCTCCCGCGCGACGTGGAAGGTGATCGCCGCCGACATGCCCCTCGGGCTCGTCGTGCCGTACGATTCCGACCGGCGGTTCGGCTCCGAGGGGATCGCACAGGGGGATGGGCCGCCGCTCGGCCGGGAGCTCGAAATCGCCGATCTCCTGCGCTTCCTGCGGGATTCGGCGATCCGAAACACGGTCTGGCTCACCGCCGACGTGCACTACGCAGCAGCCCATTATTACGACCCGAACCAAGCCCGGTTCCAGGATTTCGAGCCGTTCTGGGAATTCGTCGCCGGCCCGCTGCATGCCGGGACCTTCGGACCCAACGCTCTCGACGACACGTTCGGGCCCCAGCTGCGCTTCGTGAAGGCGCCGCCGAAGGGGCAGGTGAACCTGTCTCCGGCGGCCGGCTACCAGTTCTTCGGCCATGTCGCCGTCGACGGCGGCACCGAGCAGATGACCGTGACCCTGAAGGACGCCGCCGACACCGCGCTCTGGTCCGTGACCCTTGATCCGGTGCGCGGCTGACGCCGCACGGGATCCGCTAGAGCATTTTCGGTGAGCCCTGGATCACCGAAAATGCTCTATCTTATTGCGGGGTCACATTTTCTTCACGCGAGCCGGCATCCACCTCGCTTGAAAATGCTCGAATGCGTCAGCGGGCGGCCCGGTCGGCCGGCCCGCGGAAGGCGAGGAGCAGTTCCTGGAGGTCGCATTCCTGAACCAGGGCCGCGGCGTCCTCGGCCGGATACCAGCACCGCCGGCGCTGCTTGTGCTCGGGCCAGCGCTTGCGCTCCTCGATCACCCGGAGGGGATAGACCGTCACCGCGCAGGCCAGCGCGCTGCCGTCCGCCAGCCGCTTGTCGTAGCGGTAGCGGCCGATCGCCTTCTTGCCGATCCGGCCTTTCAGCCCGGCCTCCTCGAAGGCTTCCTGCTCGGCGGCGCGGTGGTCCTTGCGGCCGCGCATGGGCCAGCCCTTCGGGATGATCCACCGCTTGGTCTCCCGGGAGGTGACCAGCAGAATCTCGGGTCGGCCGTCGGCATCCAGCCGGAACGGCAGCGCGGCGATCTGGGGGCGGGGCGTACGCTTCTTCAGCTTCGTGTCCTCGGCGGTCCCCGCATGCCATTTCGGCAACGATACGCCGCAACCGATGGGGCCGCATTGGTTTGGTTCAACAGCGCGCGCAAAATCCCGCGCGGCTCGACCGGCCTGGGACAACGCGGAGGCCCGCGGCCGGTGCCCTTGTGTTTGGCCCTGTTGTGCGTCACGAAGCCGCCCTCGCAACTGCCTTCAGGTCCTGCATGGCGATCGAGATCGAGCGCAAGTTCCTCGCCCATCGGGCCGTGCTGGAGCATTGCCGGGCCGGTGTCGATATCGTGCAGGGCTACCTCTTCACGGATGCCGAGAACACGGTGCGGGTGCGGCGCCTGGGCGAGCGCTACTTCCTCGCCTGGAAGGGCCGGCGCCAGGGGCCGTCCCGCCGGGAAGTGGAGCGGGAGATCGAACCCGGGACCGGCGCGGCGATGCTCGCCATGATTCCTGCCCGGAGCCGGGTCGAGAAGACCCGCCACCGCATCGCGGCACACGGTCATGTCTGGGAGGTCGACCTCTTCGGCGGCGCCTTGAGCGGTCTGATCCTGGCCGAGGTCGAACTCGGCCATGCGGATGAGCCGGTCGTGCTGCCGGACTGGGTCGGCCGGGAGGTGACCGCGGACGAGCGCTACCGCAACTCGCGCCTGGCGGCGTACGCGCTCCGGTCCCCGCCGATCGCGGACCGACGCCGGGCGCTTCACCCCCACGCTCAGCGCGCCCCGGATTCCCCGATGAGTGCCTCCGTCCGCCCCCGCAGGGCCTGGAGGCTGCGGTAGCCGACCGAGGTCGCGACCTGGCGCGGCGCCCGGCCATCGGCCGCCAGCGCGAGCGCGCGCACCACCCGGGCTCTGGCGCGCCACTGCCCGAAGCTCAGGCCCGTTTCCCGGCGAAACCCGCGCGTCAGGGTCCGGCGGCTCAGGCCCGCCTGATCGGCCCAGGCATCGAGGTCGAGGGCGAAGGCCGGATTGTCGATCAGCCCGAGGCAGATCCGCCGGAGACGGGCGTCGCGCGGCAGGGGCAGCGTCAGCCGGGTCTCGGGCGCTTTAGCGATCTCGTCGAGGACGAGGGCGGCCAGATGCCCGCCGCGCCCGGCCTCGTCGTAGAGGACGGGCTCGCCCGTGAGGGCCACCAGGGCGGCGGCCAGGAGGGCCGAGACCTCGATGACGCGGGCGCGCACCGGAAAGCCGGCGATCGCCTCCACCGCGAGGTAGGCCGAGCACATCGCCACGTCGCCGTGCATGACCACCGCGTGCGGGAGGCCGGGGGGAATCCACAGGGCATGGCCCTCCGGCACCACCCAGGTTCCGTCCTCGGCGGTGGCCATCATGAGGCCGGCTGTGGCGTAGAGGAGTTGCGCGCGTGGGTGGTGGTGCCGGTCCGTGCGGCTGCCCGCCGTGAAGGTCTTGGGCATCACCGCGACGGCGCGGGGGACCGCCTGGTAATCCTCGGCCCGGATCGAACGCATGGCGCCCTCCTCTGCACGCTCCTGCCTGGCCCGATCGCGTACACCTTCGACCCGACGGCGTTCAACGGGTCATGTAGGCAGGATCCGCCCCGCGGAGATGCCTGCCCATGGATGCCGACACCCTGTCCCGCCGCACCCTGCGCTTCGTCAACGTGGCGCATGCCCTCGATCACTTCGTCCTTTTGATCTACCCGACCGCCGTCCTCGCCATCGCGGCGCAGACGGGCCTGAGCTACGGCGAGCTGATCACGCTCGCCACCGGCGCCTTCGTGGCCTTCGGCCTCTGCGCCCTGCCCATGGGCTGGCTCGCGGACCGGTTCGGGCGCCGGACCATGCTGGCGATCTTCTTCTTCGGCTACGGTCTCTCCTGCCTCGGGGTGGCGAGCGCGGGCAGCCGGACGGCCTTCATGGTCTGGCTCTGCGTGCTGGGGCTGGCCTCGGCGATCTACCATCCCGTCGGCTCGACCATGCTGGTGACGCATGCCCGGCGCCTCGGGCGCGATCTCGGGGTGAACGGCGTCTGGGGCAATGTCGGGGCCGCCACGGCCTCGGGCGTGACGGCGCTCCTGGCCTCGGGATTCGGGTGGCAGGCGGCCTTCGTGGTGCCGGGCCTGTTCTGCCTTGCCTGCGGCACGGCGTTCCTCGCCCTCGTGCCCGGCGACGGCGACGGATCTCAGGCCAAGGCCGGGACGAAGCCCGTCCTCTCGGTCGCGCGCCCGATTCCCCTCCTCATCGTGTTCGTCTGCGCGATCATGGCGGGCGGGATGACCTTCAACATCACCACGATCGCCCTGCCCAAGGTGGTCGATGAGCGCGTCGGCGACGGGCTGCCCCTGATGCTGATCGGGTCGGTCGCCACCCTGGTCTTCGCGTTCGGGGCCCTGACTCAGCTGCTGATGGGGCGCCTGATCGACCGCTACAGCCTGCCGGTCCTCTTCCTCGGCCTGTCCCTCCTGCAACCGCTCGGCCTCGGCCTCGCGGCGGTGAGCACGGGCCTGCCCCTCCTCATCGGCCTCGTCCTGACGATGGCGGCGCTCTACGGTCAGGTCGTCATCAACGACGCGATGGTGGCCCGCTACGTCCCCCCGGTCTATCGCGCCAGGGCCTACAGCGTGCGTTACTTCCTCGGCTTCACGGTGAGCGGGTTCGTGGTGCCGCTGATCGCGCTCCTGCACGACCGGGGCGGGTTCGGATTCGTGCTGGGGGTCGCGGCAGGGTTCGGCGCCGTCATCGTCGCCGCGGCGCTCGGCTTCTTCCTGCTCACGCGCCGCGAGGCGGCGCGCAGCCTGGCGGCGGCGGAGTAGGACGCCGGTCCAGGCGGGTTCAGGCCGGGATCGGGCGCGCCGCGTCCGGCCGGCGCGCGCCGAGGCCCGGCACGAACAGCCCGGTCGCGGCATCGTCGCGGGCCTTCGACCATTGCCAGAATGCCCGGTCCAGGTCGTGCAGCGGCACCCCGCAGGCGCAGGCCAGATCGCGGCAGTACCCGAGATAGGCTAGGTAGAGGTCCAGGGGCATCGAGGCCCGGGCGCCGATATCCAGGGGGCCGCAGCCCAGCGCCCGGAATCCCCTGGGGTCGAGCACCGAGTAATGCTCGGGCCGGATCGCCGCCAGGATCGCCGAGGCCACCGGCACGGCGACGCCGGAGAGCCCGACCAGGACCGCGACCGCCGCGCGCGGCGTCGTGGCGAGCAGGGCGGTCCGCAGGGCATCGGCCACCTCCTCGTCGCTGTTGCGCAGGGGCCGGCTGCGACCGCGGTCATTCACCTTCCAGGTCAGGATCGGTGCGAGGTGGTCGCGGCTGAAATCCCCCGCGCGAATGCGGGCGCCGGCCGCGAAGGCTGCCCGCTCCCGTGCGTCGAGCCTGTAGGCGCCGGCGAGGCGCGGAATCTCGGAGGCCGGGAACTGCAGATCCAGGGACAGGGCGGCGTCGCGGGCCGTGCGGCTCCGTCCGGATGCGCCTCGCGCCATCCATCGCGATGTAAGCCCGGTGCGTTCCGCCGAAGCGTCGCCGACAGAGCGGACCGTCTCCATGAAGCCTCCTCGCCGAAGCGAGCCCAATCGTCCCGCTCGAAACATCGTTATACGAGGTTTCGAGGCATCACATAGCGTTTTGCGACATATATGGACGGCAGGAACGTCGCGCCGGGGCGAGCGACGACCTCCAGCGACGATTTCCGAGGCGAGGCGCGTTCGCGGGGCCGTTCAGGTCCGATCCGGCACCTGAACCGTCCAGGGCTCGTCGAAGACGAACTCCTCGAGGTTCGACCCGGGCCCGCCCCGGTCGATCACGAGGAAATCCTGAGCCTCGCCCAGGGGGGTGAGGACGCCGTGCCAGGTATTGATGGCGTAGCAGACACCCTGGCCCGGCGCGGTAAGGAAGGCCCGGGGCCGGCCGGGCCTGCCGTCCTCGTCCGGGCAGACCGTGACAAGGAAGGGCGCGGCGTTCAGGGGCACGAAGGCCTGGGCGCCGAGGGGGTGACGCTCCACGAGTCCGAGGGACAGCGGCAGCGCGTAGGGCTCGGCCTCGACATGACCGATCACCACCCGGCTCCCGCCCCCTGAGACCACCACCTCGGCGAGGTCGTGGAAGCGGCGGGCCTTGCCGGCATTCATCGGGCGCGGGTCCACGGCGTCCTTGTCGATCACCGTGCCGAACGGGGCGAAGGCCTCGGCGGTCAACGGCTCGGCGACGATCCGGCGCCCGCTCATCGGGCGGCCCGGGCGGGTGCGAGGGGGGCGTGTCGGTTGACGTCCTTGAAGAGCAGGTAGCGGAAGGGTTCGGGTCCGCCGGCGTAGCAGGCCTGGGGGCAGAAGGCGCGCAGCCAGAGGAAGTCGCCGGCCTCGACCTCGACCCAGTCGCGGTTGAGCCGGTAGACCGCCTTGCCCTGGAGCATGAACAGGCCGTGCTCCATCACGTGGGTCTCCTCGAAGGGGATCGAGGCGCCCGGGCGGAGGGTGACGATGTTGACGTGCATGTCGTGGCGCACGTCGTCGGCGGCCACGAAGCGGGTGGTGGCCCAGGCGCCGTCCGTGCCCGGCATGGCCGCGGGGGTGATCTCGGACTCGTGGGTGACGAAGGCCGGCGGGAGCGCGATGCCCGGCACCCGCGCGTAGGCCTTGCGGATCCAGTGAAAGCGGGCGGGCTCGGCCGCGTCGTTGCGCAGGCTCCAGGCGGCGCCCGGCGGCAGGAAGGCGTAGCTGCCCGGCTTGAGATCGTACGTGGTGCCGTCGAGGACGAGGCGGGGCTGGCCGCCGACCACGAACAGCACGCCCTCGGCCTCCGGGTCGGGCTCCGGCGCCTGGCTGCCGCCGCCTTGCCCGACCTCCATGAGGTACTGCGCGAAGGTCTCGGAGAAGCCCGAGAGCGGGCGCGACAGCATCCAGGCGCGGGTGCCCTCCCAGAAGGGCAGCACCGAGGTGACGATGTCGCGCATCACGCCCTTCGGGATGACCGCGTAGGCCTCCGTGAACACGGCCCGGCCGGTCATCAGCGCGGTCTGGGGCGGCAGGCCGCCGCAGGGCGGGTTGTAGGGCGAGGCGGTCATCC
>NZ_BPQL01000154.1 GCF_022179225.1 Methylobacterium goesingense | reverse complement strand
ACGCCGGACGGCCGGGAGGCCTGGGTGAGCGTGCGCGGCGAGGACTACATCGCCGTACTCGATGCCGCGACCGCCAAGGAGACGCGCCGGATCACCGTGCCGAACGGGCCCGGCATGACGATCTTCTCGCCGGACGGCGCCTACGGCTATGTCTGCTCCAGCTTCAGCCCCGAGACGGTGGTGATCGACACGAAGACCCACACCATCGTCGGGCGCGTGAAGCAGGAGAGCCCGTTCTGCCCCGACATCGCCGCGACACCGGACGGCAAGCAGGTGTGGTTGACCCTCAAGGATGTCGGCCGGACCCAGGTGTTCTCTGCGACGCCGCCCTTCGCGCCGCTGAAGACCATCGAGACCGGGCCGATCACCAACCACGTCAACATCGTCTCGACCAAGGCCGGCCAGTTCGCCTACGTGACGATCGGCGGCCTGAACCAGGTCAAGGTGTTCCGCACCGACGACTTCACCCAGGTCGCCACCATCCCGACCGGCGCCCTGCCGCACGGGCTCTGGCCCTCGGGCGACGGCAGCCGCGTCTATGTCGGCCTAGAGAACGCCGACAAGGCGGCGGTGATCGACACCGCATCGAACACCGTGATCGCCGAGGTTCCGATCGGCCAGGGGCCGCAGGGCGTGGCCTACGTCCCGAACGCCGTGCCGGAGGGGGACGGAAAGCAGAACCTCCAGCCGCTGGGCGCAGCCGGCAAGACCAGCGCGCTGACGCTCGCAGGCACCGATGGCAAGCCGGCGACGCAGGTGACCCTGTTCGACCAGGGCGTGCTGCAGACCCTGCAGGCCGCGGTCACGGGACTGGCGCCGAAGACGCCGTTCGTCCTGGCGCTCGCCGCCGATCCGAAGGGGGCCGCCGGCCTGGAGCCGCTCGCCGCCTTCATGACCAACCCGGCCGGCGCGGCCATCGTCAACGCCATCGGCCCGATCCGCCAGATCACCCGCACGGATGCCGGCGCGAGCCGGCGCTACCTCGTGGTGGTCTCGGGCAAGCCCGGTGAACTCGGCGGCGTCGTCCAGATGCAGACTGTGGATTGAACGGGCGGCCTCACGAGCGCGGGAAGCGGGAATCCGAGAGCATGCGTTCGCAGCGCGCGTCCGACTGCAACGTCTGCTTTCGAGGCCGCCGTTAGATTGCTCCTATGACCTAGTTGGGTCGGATACGGCACGTCCGCTCCAGCGCGAAAAGCCAAGGTCCGCTCCCCCTTCATCCCGGACGTTTGTGGCGGTACACAGCGTCAGATTTTCAACACTAGCGCTGCAAAGCGGGATGACGCTGGTCAACCTGTTACGCCCTCTTCGCCTGATAAAAGTTGAGTTTTGGAAGTACGGACCGCGCTTGGACTGCGAGGGCTCCTGTGTCAGGTCCCCGCCATCACGTCGCGACACCTGAGCCCGGGTGTCGTCGGATACGATAAGGGGCCCCGAAGGGCCCCTGCAGATCACATGCGATGGTGGCGATGGCCATGCCCGTGGCGCATCATGTGGCCACGGTGGTGATGATGGTGCCGCAGCATGTGCCCACGATGATGGTGATGGCGCATGCCATGGCCGCGATGACCGTGCATACCGTCCATCCGGACCTCAGTCACGGCGGTCGGGGCATCGACGGCGCCGATCATGCCGGGGGCGGCCGAGGCGGGGGCGACCGCAGCCGCACCCAGGGTTGCCAGGATGGCGGCGGCGAAAAGGGACTTTCTCATGGGCTTCCTCACGTCGTTGTCGGCAATGCGTCGAAAACGACGGCACCCGAGCCTTGGGAACGGCTCCGCTTCCAAGACCGTTCCGCGGGGTACGTTCTCCTCCCGCTCGCGTGCCTAACGGTACATTCGAATTCCACTGCGCTGGCCGGCCCGACCTTCGACTCAGCTGGCAATATCACCGAACGGCCTTCACCCAGCCCTGACCGGCCAACGATGATGCAGGTCGTCGATGACGAAGGCGTGGGCGTGATGGTGGCCTCCATGCAGGTGCGGGTGCCGGACGTCGAGGTCCGCGTGGGCATGCTCGATCACGTCGGGATCGTCCACCGGCCATAGTCGGGCAGCCGCGGCGACGCCTACAAGCGTCACGCCCCCGAGGATCGCCAGCGTGGCGGGCATCCCCATGGACGGGCCGAGCCAGCCGGCCAACGGATAGGTGAGCAACCACGCGGCATGGGACAGGGCGAATTGGGCGGCGAAGACGGCCGGCCGGTTCTCCGGGGTCGCCGAGCGGCGCAGGAGTCTGCCGGTGGGGGTCTGCACGGCGGAGTAGGCGACGCCGAGCACCAACCAGGTCCCGAGGAAAAGCGGCCAGCCGATGGTCCCACCCCAGGTCATGGCGGCGACACCCAGGAGAACCGCGCCGAGCAGGGCTGCCGCCGGGATCATCACGGCCCGGTCGGAGAGCCGGTCGAGGAGGCGGGGCAGCGTCAGGGCGGCGATCATGGAGCCGCCCCCGAACAGCCCGAGGGCGAGGGCCACGTCGGTCTGGGGGCGTCCTAGAAGGCCCTGCACGATCACCACGGTGTTGACGATGACCATGGCGCCGGCCGCGGCGACCGCAAGGTTCAGGGCGAGCAACCCGCGCAGGCGCGGCGTCGCGAGGTAGATCCGAAGGCCGCGCGTCGTCCGGTCGTAGACGCCGCCATGCGGGTCGGACCGGGTGGCGGTCGGCAAGGTCACGGACACCACCAGAGCCGCCGAGCACAGGAAGCCGACGACCGTGCCGCCGAACAGCGCGTTGTAGGGCACCACGGTCAGGAGAAGGGCCGCCAAGGTCGGGCTGAGCAGGTTCTCCAGGTCGTAGGCGAGGCGCGAGAGCGAGAGGGCCCGGGTGTAGTTCCGTTCGTCCGGCAGGATGTCCGGGATGGTGGCCTGGAAGGTCGGGGTGAACGCCGCCGAAGCCGATTGCAGGACGAAGATCAGGGCGTAGACCTGCCAGACCTGATCGACGAAGGGCAGCGTCAGGGCGATGGCGGCGCGGACAAGGTCCGTGCCCGCCAGGAAGGCGCGTCGTGGCAACCGGCTCGTGAAAGCCTGGGCCACCGGGGCGACGAGGACATAGGCGATCATCTTGATGGCCAGCGCCGTGCCCAGCACCATGCCGGCGCGGTCACCGGCGATCCGGAATGCCAGTAGCCCGAGGGCGACCGTGAGCAGGCCCGTGCCGAGCAGGGCGATGACCTGGGCCGCGAACAGATGGCGATAGGTGCGATGGGTGAGGACGCTCAGCATCGGGTCCTCAAAGGTACTTCGCCAGCGCCTTGAACTCGGCCAATGCCTCGGTCGCCCCCTTCGCGCCGTTCTCCATCCCGTGCCCGAGGCAGTGCTCCATGTGGTCCTGGATCAGGATGCGCTTGGCGTTGGTGATCGCGCTCTCGACCGCATGGAGTTGCTGGGCGAGGTCCACGCAGGGTCGTCCCTCCTCGATCATGGAAATGACGCCGGCGAGGTGACCGTGGGCTCGCTTGAGGCGCTTGACGATATCCGGATGCGAGGCGTGTTCCATCCGACGATCCTGTCCCCCTGGAGGGGATATTCCAAACGTCCGGGCACGTCTGCCGGGGCCTTCATCGCATCGTGGCGAGCCAGCCGAACAGCACCAGGACCCCGGCGATCAGGATCGTGGCCATCAGGAACGCACGTCCGGCGGCCTTGCGGATATGCGGCCTCACCTTGCGCCGTCGTCCGCCTCCGCCTCCCCAGGTCTCCATCCGGCGACCAAGCTTCTTGCCCGTCACGGCACCGGAAACCGATTCCGACGGACACGGCGATGAACGGTGGACCGTTCCTCCCCTTGCATCGTCGGCATGCTCATTGGACGCCTGCGCCGATCAGGTCCGCCACATGGGCGTCGGCGGAATGGCCGGTGGCGGCGCGGTGGCTTTCCGAGCAGGCCGCATAGCCCGGGCCGGAGGCCGACATCACCAATTCCCGGGTACCGTCCGGCATCGCGCGCGTCGCCAGGACAGTTCGGCCCAAGGGCCATTCGAGTGACCCGGTGACGGGCCCCGGCCGCGGCTCGCCGTAGCGGCGAACCCCCTCGCGCCGGACGGCGTCGCGGGCGGTGGCGTGGGCCGCGTCGTCGAGCGGTCGCCCGACCCAGACGACCTGCTGGAGACCCTCATTCCGGCAGATTACCAGCACCACCTCGGCCGTATCGGGACCGGAGGCGAGGGGTCGGTCGTGCAAGTAGTACAGCCCGGTCAGGTTGGCCTCGCGGTCGACCATCGAGGGCTTGTCGATCCGGTCGACAGGACCCCACGCCAATCCGAATGGCCCCTCTCCGACGGATGGGTCAGCCATGGCCGCTCCGCTCCACGCCAGCAACGCCATCGCAAGCGGTGAACGGACGCGACGTCGCTTCATGTCGCCTGCCCGCCCATCAACGCCGACCCTTCGGACTGGTCGGGCCTTCATGAGGCGAGGGAACGCCCTGTCCCTCCTCGCAGTGGACGGCTTCGTCCTCCAGCGGATTACGCGGCTTGGACGTGGTCGCCGGCGTGATCGGCATGCGCCTGACCTGGAGAGGTTGGTGGTCGTGCACCATGCATCCGCTACGAGCCGCGTCGGGAGTTCCGACGAGGGAGATGGCGGAGGCCAGGACGAGGGTGGCGACGTTCATGTCACGTCTCCGGAAGATGCGAGGGGGCTCATTCGGCGGGAACCGCGACCGCGTGACCGGTTGCGTCCGACTTGGCGGATTTCGCAGGGAGGACGTCCCCGGCGAAGCGGGCGTAGAGCGCCGGCAGGATGACCAGCGTCAGCAGGGTTGCCGAGATGAGGCCGCCGATCACCACGGTTGCCAGGGGCCGTTGGATCTCGGCCCCGGTCTCGGTGGCCAGCGCCATCGGCACGAAGCCGAGCGACGCCACGAGCGCGGTCATCGCCACCGGCCGGAGCCGGGTCATCGCCCCTTCGAGGATGGCCTCGCGGCGGGGTTTCCCTTCGGCGATCAGCTGCTTGATGTAGGTCAGCATCACGAGGCCGTTGAGGACCGCCACTCCCGACAAGGCGATGAACCCAACTGCCGCCGGAACCGAGAACGGCATCCCCC
>NZ_BPQL01000153.1 GCF_022179225.1 Methylobacterium goesingense | reverse complement strand
GCGATACGGGTCTTCATAATGGCTTTGTCTCTCCAGTTTCGTACGAACCAGGTCTCTGGTCCGTTTCTGTCTGTCTGAACTGAAGATAGGAAGCCGTTTTCATTCTCGACGTGTCGCACGACACACGGTGAGCGGGATTAAAGCCGTGTCACGGACGCGCCCTCATCAGCGTCATGAGACGGATCCTCACGACAGAACACATGAAAACGTATGTAAAATACAATATACCAGATTTTAGGATAGGTTTTGGCCGGTCGCGGTTCCCGCGACAGCTGTGGCTGGCGGCCGCGAGACCCTCAGCGTGCTGCGCGCGGATGTGGCCGAGCGCGGCCGTCACCGCGATCGGACGGAAGAGCCGGTTCTCATGCAGGATCGGTCGAGATCGAAAAGGTCCCGATGATCGAGTCGGACCGAGGCCTCCGGTGCAGGTTTGCGAGTGCCGTCGACCGGGGCCGACCATGCCTTCATCAATCGTAAACCATACGATCGGAAGTCATGATCAGCTTGCGTAAGCGCGGAACATTTTAACGCCTGCTTAGCAGTTCGCGCCATCTGGTGAGGCGCCCTCGCAAATAGAGGGGTCATTGATCAGAAGGATCAAACCGAAATGTCTTCCGGCATTACCCTGACCGCCGCGACCCGCCAGAACCTGCTCTCGCTGCAGGGCACCGCGGACCTCCTTTCGGCAACCCAGAACAAGTTGTCTACTGGCAAAAAGGTCAATTCAGCCCTCGATAATCCAACAAACTTCTTTACAGCACAGTCTTTGAACAACCGCTCCAAGGATCTATCTGGCCTCCTTGACGGTATTTCAAATGGTATTCAGACTATCCAGGCTGCAAATCAAGGCATCACCTCGATCCAGAAGCTGGTCGATTCGGCCAAATCGACGGCCAATCAGGCGCTGGCGACGAAGTCGAGCGCGACAGGGGCCAGTGCTACTGGAGCAAACATCACCGCCGGTATTTCTATTAAAGCTGCTGCTGGTACCGCCGATGGCACCATCGACTTCTCGACGTCGACAGACTCGGCCGCTTTCAAGGTCACCGATGCGAATAATCTTGCTACGACTGTTACAATCGATGGCAATGCACTAGCCGGAAAAGCTGCTGATCTCAAGAAGGTAACTAGCGACGAAATCCTTAGCGAAATCAACAAGCAGCTGACTGATAAGGGAGGTGCCGGAGCACAGGTAACGGCCAGCTTGACGCCAGACGGACGATTGAACTTCAAATCGACCGCGACCGGATCTGATTCCACTCTCAAAATCGAGGCTGTTACGGGGGCCACGAAGGACATCGGCTTCGCTGCGACCAGTTTCACAGCTCTAACCGCAACTGGCGTCAACGCCACTGATGGTTCGACCAAGGCAAGTGCGACTGGCGCGAGCGCGACAGGTGTTGCTGCAGCTAAGGCTGGTGCTACAGCTGCAACTGATTACTCTATCAACATCCAGCTTGGCGATGGTGCGGCAAAAAAAATTGACCTTAAAGCCGCAGCTTCTGGCGCTTCTCTCGCGACCGGTGATAAGGCAGCAGCGATTGCGACAGCTATTAACAAGCAGATTCAAAGTGACGTTGGTCTGCAGGGTAAGGTGATCGCTTCAGGTGATGACGCAACTGGCGCTATTACGATCCGTACGACCGATAGTGGAGCGGACCAGAAAATCACGGTGACCTCAGCAGGCGCCGGCGATATCGGTTTTGGCGTCAACACGAGCGCCACCACTATTGCGGCTGGTAAGGCGACTGGGACGGGTGGTGGTTCGACGTCTGCAAACGGTGCCAACGCACGGTCTGCTCTGGCGCAGCAGTTCAATGATTTGCTGACGCAGATCACGCAGCAGGCCCAGGACTCCAGCTACAACGGCGTCAATCTACTTTACCGTTCTGGCTCAGATCCGAAAGAAAACACTCTTCACATTTCTTTCAACGAAAAGGACACCAGCTCGCTCGACATCAAGGGGTCTAAACTGGATGCTGCCGGTCTAGGGATCGCCACGACGAGCAGCAATTTTGCAAGCGATGATGATATCAAGACTGCATTGTCGCAGCTTACTACTGCGTCTTCTACCCTTCGAACCCAAGCCTCGACCTTCGGCTCGAACCTTACGGTTGTACAAAACCGTCAGGACTTCTCCAAGCAGCTGAGCAATATTCTCGACACCGGTGCGGCCAACCTGACGAATGCGGACCTCAACGAGGAAGCCGCCAACTCGCAGGCCCTGTCGACCCGCCAGTCGATCGGCATCTCGGCCCTCTCGCTCGCCAACACGGCGCAGCAGGGCATCCTGCAGCTGCTCCGCTAAACGGATCGGCCTTCACGACGACGGGCGGCTGGGGGAAACCCCGGCCGTTTCGCGTTTGAGCGGCCCCTACAGGAACCCGCTTCCCGAGTGATCCTTGAAGGCGTTGGCGCGGCGGATGTAGCCCACCACCGTGCGGGGATCGCGGTGGCCCGACTGGTCCATGATCCGGGCCAGATCCGCGCCGCGCTCGGCGGCCGTGGTGATGTACCCGGCCCGCAGGGAGTGGGCGGCGAAGGTCGCGGCGTCGAGGCCGGCGGCCCCGGTGTAGCGCTTGACGATGTCGGCAACGGCCTGGGTAGTGAGGCGCGGCGCACCGGCCCGCACACGGCCCGCCCGCGAGACGGGGCGGAACACCGGCCCCTCCGTGATCCCCCCGGCCGCGAGCCAGTCCTTCACCAGGAGGACCGGCCGGATGAAGCGCCCGTGCGGGATAGCCTTCTCGAAGCCGCGGCCCTCCTGGTCCGTCTTCGAGCGCCGCACCCGGACCCGCAGGCCGTCCCGGTCCTCGCGCAGGTCGGCGACGTCGAGGGCGACCAGCTCCGAGCGGCGGAAGGCCCCCGCGAAGCCGAGGCCGAGCAGGGCGCGATCTCGCTTGCCGGTCATCGTGTCGGGGGTACGCATCAGCATGGCGGCGAGCACCTCGACGGTGGCGGCGGCCTTCTGCACCGGCGCCGTGCCGATGGTGCGCCGGATGCCCTTCAGGGTCGCCCGCACCTCCGCGTCGTCGGTCGGGTCCGGCAGGCCGGCGAGCTTGTGCGCGTAGCGGATCGCGGCGCAGCGCCGGCCGATGGTCGAGGCCGCCCGGCCCCTCTCCGCCTCGTGCGTCAGGAACCCGGCCACGGCCCGGGGCGAGGCCGGCAGGGCGGCAAACCCGTACCGGGCGCACCAGTCCTGGAACAGCACCGCGTCGCCGCGATAGGCCCGCAAGGTCGCCTCCGCCTTGCTCGCGCGCTGGTAGGCGCGAACGACCGCGGCGAGTTCGGAGGGGATGTCGGTGGCGGGTTCGGGGAGAAGCCCGTCCCCCGCGGTCGGCGAAAAGATCGTTGCGGTGGTCACGCGATCTCCGTGCCGGGCTCGGGCTCCGCCCCAGAATGGCGCGGCGCGGCGCCGGGTGCAATCCGGTGCCGGGGGCATCGAACCCCTGGAAATCGGCCCACACGAATTCGACGCCTTGCATCGGAAGGCCCGCGCCGGGTTCGAACCTCGGCGACCCATCGGTTTTAACAGAAAGACCGGGTAAGAAACCTTCATGACACCGTCCCGTCCACCGGCCGAATACGCGCTGCACCTCGAACCCTTCGACCGCGAAGCGCGCCTCGGTGGTCCCAGAAATCCCGGACCGCGTGGCCAAGGCTTGCCGGAGGATCGGCGCCGGCGTCTTCCAGGGTCCGGCGATGCGCCCGACCGGCATCCGGGGATTGCGGAATGAGCGGCAGGCCAAAGCAGCTCGGCGACCTGCTGGGCGACCTCGACCCGAACCTCGCCAAAGCCTTCGAAGGCCTCGGCCGGGAGGTCCTGGCGGATGCCGAGCGCCAGCAGGCCGCGACGGAGCGGACCGGGGCGGGCGCACAGAAGCGCCAGGAGGCCTCGGGAGGGGCCTCAGGAGGGCCGGCAGCCCAGATCCAGGCGCCGCCCCTCGAGACGGCGCCAAAGGCCGCCAGCGGCCAGTCCGGCGAACCCGAGAGCCCAAGCCAAGCCCTCACGCAGCAGATCGACCTGTTCATCGCCACCGGACGGGCCGCGGCGCCCAAGGACGAACTGGCGACCATGGAACATCCCGTCTACGCGATCGAGGACGGCGACCAGCGCATCCTGACCTACGAGCACAACGGCGTGACCCTGGAGGTGACGCCCTCCGTGAAGGGCCGGGCGACCATCCACGACAAGGACATCGTCCTCACCTGCGTGTCCAAGGTGGTCGACGCCGTGAACCGCGGCGAACCGGTGTCCCGCACGGTCAGTATCAAGGCGCACGATGTCCTGACCTTCACCAACCGCAGCACGTCGGGGCGCGGCTACGACCTGCTGGAACAGGCCCTGGAACGGCTTGTCGGCACCCGCATCAAGACCTCGATCGCGACGGGTAAGCCGGCCCGGCGCCGGACCAAGGGCTTTGGCCTGATCGATGCCTGGGAGACGATCACCCGGGGGCCGAACAACCGCCTCGAGGAGCTGCGCATCACGCTCAGCGCGTTCACCTTCGACGCCGCCATGGCGCTGGAGGTGCTGAGCATCGATCAGGACTACTTCAAGCTCCGGAAGGCCACCGAGAAGCGGCTCTACGAGCTGGCCCGCAAGCACTGCGGCGACCAAGGCCGTTGGAAGGTCGGCCTCGATCTGCTGCAGAAGAAGGTCGGCAGCCGCCAGCCCCTGTTCAAGTTCCGGGCGACCGTGCGCGGCATCGGCGAGGCGGGGTCCCTGCCCGGCTACCATCTCGTATTCCTGCACAGCGACGATTCCGTAGTCTTCTACGGCCGCAGCGAAGGCGGTCTTGCAGTCATGGAAAGCGATCTGGTGACGCTTCCCAAGCTCAAGCCGAAAGGCGCGCGCCGCAAATCGGTGCGTCGACCCGTCACGAAGGGCGATTGATTCGTCACTCCGCGGATAAATCGCCGCAAAGCCTTGTCGTTGAACGACTTTATCGGAATGCACCTTGAACTGGGCAGTTCGTTCTTGACATGGAAGCCGGTGTTTTGCAGCCGCGCCCGACGCGGATTCGTCACTCTGCGGATAATCGACGCCTCCGAGCCCCCGGGATTCGTCACTCTGCGGATGTTGGATTCGTCACTCTACGGATAAAGATTCGTCACTCCGCGGATAACGCACTTCGTCACTCCGCGGATAAACACCCCCAATTTCGCCAGACAAATCAGGGGTTTGCAAAACCCTAACAACGCGCGCGCGTCTTTAACTGTTTAACAGATCTTTTAACGTCCTCACGGAGGGGCGAAAGAGGGGGGAAACACACCACCACGTGACCAGAAATCCGATCTTGGTGACGCGGCGGGTGTGGTTCGCGTGCCTCGCCTCCTCCCGGTGGTCAAAACATCCTGGCCCTCAAGCGCGAGCAGCCCCGGAGCCATCAAACTTTCGAGAAAAACGCTTATCGGGAATTACAATTTTCTTTGAGGCCGTACGGCTGCATGTACGTCACCGTTTGATGGCGTGCCTTTCTGATAATCGAAGACCGCGTATCTGCTTAGCTTCGGATTTAGGCCTAAGGAGCCGGACACCCTGGGGAGCGCGCTCGCGCAACACGTCATGTTGAACCTACCAGGCGAGCAAGTGATCGTATCGAAGGGGCCATCGCGCGTCGTCTTCGAGGGCACGGTCCCAGCGCCGGATGGACGTGACATGCCACTACGCACGATCTGGGAGCCACGCGACCCGTTTGAGATGCACTTCATCTTAGCTGCCGCGGTAGCCCTTCCACAACGGGGTTCTGCTGCTTCCAAGCCTTCTCGCGACCCCAGCGGACAGAGATCTTAGAGAAGAAAAATATGCCTTTTCAAACCTTTAGAACGACATGACAGCATGAAACCGTGATCGCGCTGCCGTGCTGTCATGCTGTAGCATTAAAACACGATGGCATCGCAGCAATGCGATCTAGTCCCCCGCTTTGCGCCCAACCTTAAGTGCCTCGACGGTTGGGTGTCCGTGCTTCCGGAGCGCGGCGTCGATCCCCTCCATGATGACGTCGTGGATCTTCACGTCGCGGGTAAATGCGATCTCCCGCAGGCGACGATGGACCTCACGCGGCAGGTAGACGGAGGTATGGACGATGTCGGGTCGGGCCTTGCGCGACGCCGGCTTCGCCGGAGCCTGCGCCTCCGGAGGCCGGTCGGCGATCGCCGCGCGGGCTTCGGTTCCGGGAAGGTTCAGGCCGCCGATGATGGACGGACGCTTAGTCATACCGGGAGGCCCATCATGTCTTGGTGCCCTTCATCTTGCGTGCGGCCCAAATCCAGAGGGCTCGGATCTCGTCGGCAGCCTTGCCGTCGCGGGCATACTCGGTAACGCCCTGCCCGGCCGCGAGGGCGTCCTGGTGATCGGCCCGCTGGGTGAGCATGGGTTCCGCCAGTACGCCGAACATCCCGAGGCCATTCGCGGCTTCCGTCGCGCGGGAGCTGCGCCCGGCCGGGCATTGGTTCAGAATGAAGGCGAAGCGCTCACGCATCTCGAGGCGCATCAGGGCCTCGATGGTCGGCAAGGTGGCCTGAAGATCGAGCCGGGACGGACGCGCCGGGATTAGGGCGAGGTCCGCTGCCTGCATCGCCAGGTTGCCGCCGGTGGAGGCGATGCCAGCCGTGTCGAGGATCGCCAGGGTGTAGCCCTCGGCTGCGAGGGCCTTCAGGATCGCGGACAGGTTCGCGAGATTGTCCGGTCCGATTCGATCGACGGCCGGTTCTTCGACGGAACGCGTATCGCCCCAGGCCGCGAGGGACCCCTGCGGATCGAGGTCGAGGGCGATCACCTTTTCGCCGGCCTGTGCGGCTGCGACGGCCAAGGAGGCGGCAATCGTAGTTTTCCCGGCGCCACCCTTCTGGGTGACAAGCGTGATGGTGCGCATCGCGATCCTGTCGTGCTGCCCTGCTGTAGCGGGAAAGCGGGACAGCGTGAAGACGCTATCATGGTGTGGCATCAGAAAGCTGTAGCGCTACAGCATCAAGGCACTATCATCTATTAATGCTGTAGCGATGTAATGCTAAAATGCTCTCATGATGTAGATTCGTAAAAAGCCTTTGTCAGAGAAGGCTTTAGGACCATAGAATCTTTGGCGCTCGCCACCAGATGGGAGGGATGCGTGGAACTGGTCCATCGAACAGAGGCTTCGCACCCCATCCGACAACCCGGGTGGATCGTACGACGAAGCGGCCGCTCGGCATCGCGCATGTGATCGACACTACGGCAATGGAGCGGTCCAAAGCGCGATCTCCTTCCCGGGCTCGGGCACGTCTCGGTGCGACCCGGAACCGGCGTTCACGCAATCAGCGGTGATGACGCCGGTGCTTCATCATGCGGGTGCTCCGCATGGAGCGGCCCATCATGCTGCCGCCCGTCGCGTTGCGGTGCATCTCGCCCATGTTGCTGTTGCCCGTCCGCGCCGCGTCACGATCGAGACCGTCGCCGGGAGATGCCATCGTCGCCGTGCTGATACTCAGCATGAGGCCGATGGTCATGCTTGTACCGAGGAGGAGCTTGGTCATCGCAGCAGGCCTTTCGCAGCGTCGCGCCACAGAACAGAACCTTCGCTCCCGAACCCGGTTCCGGGCAAGGACGTTCATCATCCCGTGTGTGCCGATCCTCGCTCGCGAGCGGCCGGACCGCCTGCCGGCACGGAGAAATTCCGTCACAAAACACGAGACTTACGGGGAGTGATTTTCGCTACCATTCTGTAATGCTGCAGCATGGTAGCATTATAAATGCAGAGCGAATTGCGCGTAACGACGCGGGGCTGTCCCTGTCAGGTGGCCTTGCAGGCCTTTCCGCCCGGCAGGACCGTTTCGGCGAGGCTGTTGGCGCCGGTGCTTCGCACCGGCCAGGAAACCGTCTTGGTGAAGGTGAGCTGATCCAGCCCGGGAAAGATGCCGAAGACGGGAAGGTAGCGGTACGTGACCTTGGCCGTGACATAGCGCGCACCCGCCTTGGCCTCTGAGGGGATCGGATCGCCGAGTTCAGAATCCACGGCGGGGGCCGTGTCGTTCCGGGCGGCCGTCGAGCAGACGCGGGCCACGAGGCCCTGGCCCTTGGCGTAGACGCCGACGGCCGTGAGGACGATCCGGGCGGCCGAGGTATCGTACGGGAAGGTCACGGCGGCGCCAGCGGCGTAGACGTCGTCCACGCTGTTGAGGCTGCCGCGCGAGATCAGGTCCGCCATGGTCCGCGCGGCCTTCTCCAGGCCCTGGCTGATACCGTAGGCGCGGGGAAACTCAACGGTCCCCATCAGGAGCAGGATGAGGAACGGCGCCACAAGGGCGAACTCGACGGCGGCGATGCCGTCCGCGTTGCGGAGGTGCTGAAGCGGAATGCGCATGGGGTCAGTCCTCGCCCATGCTCAGCACTTGCCCATGGCATAGGGCTCGGCCCGGAAGATCACCGTCGAGACCACGAGGCGCGAGGCCGTGCCTATGGCCAAGGCGTCGGGGTCGAGGAACCTGAAATAGCGCGGCACCACGACGGCCGCCCGCACCGTGACGACGTCGTTGCCCGACGGGCACTGGAACGTCTTTCCGAAGCTGGCCGCGATGCTCTTCGTCGCGGCATCGTAGGGGCTGGTGACGGAGCGGGCCGCGAAGCTCGACGCGGTCGCGACGTCGATCAGGACATCGGCGCAGGGGAAGGTCGTAACCTGAGAACAGACCGCCCTGCGCAGCCGGTCCGCCGCCGGCGTTCCGTCGTAGCCCTCCTGGAAGGCGCCCGTGAACACGGTTCGGGCGGCATAGTCGAGGGCGTTGTCGAGGGTCTGCTGGGAGAGCAACAGAAGGCCGGCCTCGAACAGGGCACAGATGAGGGCGAAGAAGGGCATTCCCACCATGGCAAACTCCACGGCGGTGGCTCCGTCCTGCCCGGACCGGAAGCGGCGGAGGGCGCCACGCAGACGGCGCCAGGGACGATGCCCCGTGACGGCGCGCGTCACCGCGAGATCCTCAATTCGCTGATCTGCGCCCCGATCGCCCGAAAGGTGGCCGTCAGGTTTCCGGAATCGGACACGTCGTAGAACATGGACGGGTTGCTGGCGCAGCTGCGCAGCAGGTCGCTCGTGCCTTCGCTGACCTCGACCCGGACCGTGAAGATCTGGATGCCGGCGCTCTTCATGTTGGAGCAGAGCAGGGCGAGCCGCCCGTCGATGGCGCGAGTGCGGATCGCGGTGTCCGACGATGTCGTGCCGAGGCGATTGGCCCAGATGTAGCCGATGCCCGAATAGACCGACTCGTTGCTGTTGGATCGGTAGGCGCTGGTGTTCTGCCCGTCCGTCATCACCACGGCGAACTTGCGCGTGGTGGTGTCCGTGTAGGGCGCGCCCCTGACCAGGGGGCCGGTCGGCGAGAGCACGTGCCAGCCCCAGGCGAGCCCGAGGGCGACGTTGGTGTCCCCGATCACGCTCATGCTCGCGATAGCCGCGGTGACCGTGGCCTTCGAGGTGGTCAGCGGGGTGACGGGCTGGAGCTCGCAGCCCGCGTTCGGGCCGTAGATGTAACCGGCCCCGCCCCTGTCCGACCGCGAGACCTTCCAGGGGGTCCCGTACTTGGCCGTCTGACCCTGCCGCTTGCGGTCGCCGGTGACGAGGTACTGGCTAAGGATATCGCTGTAGTCGTCGAGGTAGTCGTTCGCCGCGTTGCCGTCCTTGTCCGACTCGTCCGGGGCGAAGTAGGGCACGAACAGGCTGTCGGGGACGCCCTGGCTCGCGGGGGTGTCGTCGACGTCGTAGGGCGCGGGACGGCTCTCGACGCATCCGGCCCAGGCGACGCCCATCTTCGTGAAAAGGGCCAGGCGGTTGGCCTTCATGGCGAAGATCTGGGAGTGGTAGGAGGCGAGGGCGTCCTTGTCGATGAAGGCGTCCCCGGAGCGGCTCGCCCCGACATTCACCGTCATGGAGAATGGGACGACGGCGACCTTCAGGGCGTTCGGCTTGGCCGGATCGACCTCCTCGAAGAGGTTGTTGACGAGATCGGTGGCCGCCGTCTTCAGGTTGGCGAGCTTGGCACCGGCCATCGAGCCCGTGTTGTCGAGGACGAGGGCCACTTCGAGGTTGCCCGACCCGCGCTTCGAGGTCCCTGACACGTTCAGGCCCAGGCTGGTGAAGCCGACCACGCGCGCCAGCGTCGTCGGCGTCGCGCCGGTCAGGGTCACCCGAATGGTCTCGCCCGAACGGAACGTGGCGACATCGACCCCGGTCGCCTGACTCTCCGCCATCGCGGCCGTCACCTGGCGCTTGGCGCGGTCGGCCAGATCCGCGTCCGTCAGTCCGGAGGGAAGCTTGGCGAGCGAGAGGGCGGCCGCGTCGACCGCGTTCTGAGCCTTGCGGCGGGCATTGGTGTTGGCGCTGAGGTCGATCGCCATGCCGGAGAGGGCGAGGAGCGGAATCAGTGTCAGCGCGAAGATGACCGCAACGCCGCCGCGCTCGTCGGTCCCGAGGCGAGCAATAATCGATGCAGTGGGAAACGTCCCGAACATACGCCGAGCATCGCAGGCCGACGTAAACGAATTCGCTACGTCATCGAGAGAAAGAATCCGATCGAAACGGCCCGGAATTGCCACACCATACGGTTGCAATCCTGTCGATCAGCTTCGATCAACCGGCTCTTGAGCCTTCGGATGCGTACCACCTCGAGGCCAGGGGAGGGGATATAGCTTGGCAGTTCATACCGAGTTCGGGCACTTGGGGCATGCACGATCGGTTAACCATATCCTGACCAGCCTGCCTTTTGCGGGAAGCAGGTATCATCGTGATCACGGATCGTTCGATCGACCTCGAGGCCTGCCCCGTTCCCCTCGACTTACTCGGACGGGTCTACCGGGCCGATGCCGACACGCTGTCGCGCCTGATCGCCGACATTCCGGAGCGGAAGCGGGCGCGCTTGGCGGCCTACCTCTACGGCCGCAGCCACATGCACGAACTCGGTCTGAAGGTGGCGGCGGCCTGCACGATGGCGGCTCTCCGGACGGCCGAAGGCCCCCTCGGGGAAGCCATCCACGCCCAATCGCGCCGCAGCTACGCGCCGCCGACCCATGGTGAAACGCGTCCGTCCTCCGTAAGAAAGATCACGCTGGCCGGTTCGCGCTTCGGGGCGAGCCATGTGCCGGAGCGAGCGGACGCGTGGCGGTAGACCAATGGCGGATGTGATCAACGGCGATTTTCGCAACGGCCGCGAGGCCCTGGCCGGCCTGGACCACGTCTTCGGGGACGTCGCCGGGCTGCGCGTGGGCCTGCGCCGCATCGAGGCGCCCCACGGCGACGAGTTGCAGGTTACGGTGAGCGCGGACGCTTTGTCCGTTCCGCGCCAGGTCGCCGTCGTCCTCGCGAACCCGGCGGGGGAGGACGAGGCCGACCGGATCGGCAAGGCGGTCCTCGAAGCCCTCCATCTCGCCGAGAGCCTGCGCCGGGGGACAGTCTAGAGCGGCATCCGATCAGGTTGGGTCAAGGACATCGTAGCCTGCGGCGACTGTCCGTCGTCAGATGATTTGGGACATTCAGCGGTGTTCAGGAGCAGAGGCTCTGGTCCATCTGGGGTGAGAGGTTAGGCAGCCTGCGCGTGATGGCGCAAGCGGCGATCCATCAAGGTCTGGCGCTTGATGCGTTCCCGCTCGGCCAGGATCCCTTCGCCGCGTCCGAAGTAGACGTCAGCGGGCGTGAGGTTGCTCAGGCTCTCATGGGCTCGGGCATGGTTGTCGTGTTCGACGAAGTCGGCAACCTGCGTCTCCAACTCGCCGGGCAAGTAGGCGTGTTCGAGCAGGATGCGGTTCTTGAGCGTCTGATGCCAACGCTCGATCTTGCCCTGCGTTTGAGGATGGCAGGGCGCACCGCGTATGTGGGTCATGCCTCGGCTGGCGAGCCAGTCAGCCAGGTCGCTGGCGACGTAGCTCGGCCCGTTGTCGGAGAGCAGGCGTGGCCGCTGCATCACCCGCGCCTGATCGAGCCCAGCCGCACCCAGCGCCAGGTCGAGCGTGGCGGTGACGTCGCTGGCCTGCATCGTCGTGCACAGCTTCCACGCCACGATGTAGCGTGAGAAGTCGTCCAGGACCGTCGACAGGTCGTACCAGCCCCAGCCAACGACCTTCAGGTAGGTGAAGTCCGTCTGCCAAAGCTGGTTGGGCGCGGTGGTCTTGTCGCGGAACTCGGCGGCAGCCTTGATGACGATATAGG
>NZ_BPQL01000152.1 GCF_022179225.1 Methylobacterium goesingense | reverse complement strand
GATCGCCGCGATCCCCTCGGCCGACGCGCCGTAGCGCTGCGTGGCAGCCGCGAGGCCTGCTTGGCTGGCTGTAATCGCGCCGATCATCCCGTCACCTCATCCCACCGCCATGAGGCAAGCACACCAGCCCTGAATCGAGTGTTGTCCGATCGCGCGGCATTCGAACGATCGCCGGGCGGGCGGAGAAGTTTTCCCCAAGCTTGACCCCGGGCGGCCCCGGCACCACGTCGGCCTTCGGCGTCACGGATTGCCCCGATGTCCCGAGACGTGCGCCCCACGGAGAATCCGATGATCGATCTCTATTACTGGCCGACGCCGAACGGCCACAAGGTGACGATGCTCCTCGAAGAGGCGGGCCTCGACTACGCGATCAAGCCCGTGAACATCGGTAAGGGCGACCAGTTCAAGCCGGACTTCCTGGCGATCGCTCCCAACAACCGCATGCCGGCGATCGTCGATCATGCCCCGGCCGGCGGCGGAGCCCCGGTCTCGCTGTTCGAATCCGGTGCGATCCTGCTCTACCTCGCCGAGAAGACCGGGCGCTTCATCGCCCAGGACGTGGCCGGTCGTGCCGAGGTGCTGCAATGGCTGTTCTGGCAGATGGGCGGCCTTGGGCCCATGCTCGGCCAGAACCATCACTTCACCCAGTACGCGCCGGAGAAGGTGCCGTATGCGATCGACCGCTACGTCAAGGAGACGAACCGGCTCTATGGCGTCCTCGACCGGCGCCTCGCCGACCGGCCATACGTCGCCGGCGCCGATTACTCGATCGCCGACATGGCCTGCTATCCGTGGATCGTGCCGTACGAGAAGCAAGGCCAGCGGCTCGAGGATTTCCCGAACCTCCAGCGCTGGTTCCACGCCATCGCCGAGCGCTCCGGCACCAAAGCGGCCTATGCCCGCGCCCCGGAGGTCAACCCGGATTTCGGGAAGACCATGAGCGAGGAGGCCAAGAAGGTCATGTTCGGCCAGACCGCCGCGACGCGGGGCTGAACCCTTCAGCGCCTCAGGGTATCGAGGGGCACCGGGGCGGCGTGCGGGCGGGTCGCCAGCATGCCGTCGATCAGCGCCAGCACCTCGGCCCGGCCGCAATTGGCGGCCGGCTCGAAGGGCGTCCAGGTCTGGGTGAAGTCGAGCTGGGCGAAGACGTCGCGGTAGCGCCGCAACTCGTTGGTGGTCAGCGGTACCCCACGCACGAAGGCCTTGTGCGCCGAGATGGTCAGCGCCCGGCGGAAATCCCCCGGGTCGAGTTCGAACTTGAGGGCGTCGCCGCAGTACAGGATTTTTCGCGATCGGTCGAACAGGACGGCATGACCGTCGAAGTGGCCGGCGGTGCGGTGCAGTTCGAGGCCGGGCAGGGGTTCCAGAAAATCGTCGTAGGGCCAGGAGACCTGCAGCGCCGCGCTCCAAGCGAAGTCGGCCGCGGGCAAGCAGAGTTCCGGGTCGAAACGGTCCTGCAGCTGCACGAGGGCGCCGTAGGCATGCGGGTGCGAGGCGGAGAGCACCCGCATCCCGCCGAGACCGGCGATGTGCTGGAGCGCCGCCTCGCTGAAGACCGGGCAAGCCTCGAAACCCATGTTTCCGGCCGGCGTCTGGATCAGGTAGGCGCTCGGGCCGATGCCCGAGACGGGATCGTTCCAGAACCGCCAGATCCCGGGCTCCAGTTCTTCCCAGTGGCAGGGGAAGCGCGCCTGCGCCTCGCGCTCGGTCCAGAACTGCCAGCCCTTCTGCGGCACCACGTGGCGGGCGTCGAGGCACATCGGGCAGGCGGCGGGGGCCTCGAAATGGCGCTGCCAGAAGCCGCAATTGTCACAGGTGTAGGCGGGCAGGTCGAGGGCGCCGGCGAAGGGCAGGTATCCGGGAGACACTGGGCGTTGCTCGCGTTGGCGGCGTCGGCCGCGGGTAGCCTCGGGCTGAGGCGAGCGCATATAGGCGCGGGGCGCCTGCCGGCCATACGGCCGCGTCCCTGAACGAATCCGGAGGATCATGCCCGTCCCGAGCCTCGCCTTCGATCTGACCCGCCTCATCACCCGCCTACGGCATGCGAGCCCGAGTGGGATCGACCGGGTCGACCTCGCCTATGCGCGGCATGTCCTGGGCCAGGACGGAGAGCGGTTCGGCCTCGTCTCCACGGCCCTGGGGCCCCGGGTGCTCGCGCGGGCGGAGGCCCTCGCGATCGTCGAGGCCGTGGCTGCCGGCTGGGTCGAGGATCGCGACGCGACACAGGATCCGGTCTATCGGCGCCTGGCGGCAGCCCTCGGGTCGGAACCGGAGCCCGGCGCGCCGCCGGCCGGCCCCGATCGCGGCCGCGTTGGGGACCGGCGGCGGGTCCAGGCCCGGACCGCGGCCACGACCCTGCGCGCGCGCGGCCCCGAGATCCTGCCGCAAGGCACGATCTACCTGCACACCTCGCACCTGCGCCTCGACAAGCCCGGCCGCTTCGACTGGCTCTACAACCGTCGCGACATCCGCCCCGTCTTCTTCGTCCACGACCTGATCCCGATCGACTACCCGGAATACGGGCGCCCGGGGGAGGCGGAGCGCCACCGCATCCGCATGATGACGATCGCGCACCACGCCGCGCACGTGCTGGTCAATTCCGGGGATGTCGGCGCGCGCTTCCTCGCGTTCTGCGCCGCGAACGGCCTTCCGGCGAGACCCGTCAGCGTGGCGCTGCTCGGCGTGGAACCGGTCTTCAGCCCCCCCGGGGAGGGACCCGCCTTCACGCCGCGTAAACCCACCTTCGTCGTCTGCGGCACGATCGAGCCGCGCAAGAATCACCTCGCGCTCCTCAATCTCTGGCGCGATCTGGCGTCGCGGCACGGGTCCGCGACGCCTCGCCTCGTCCTCGTCGGCCGGCGTGGCTGGGAAGCCGAGAACGTCATCGACATGCTGGAGCGCTGCCCGGCCATGGGCACGCATGTCAGCGAAGTGAGCGGCCTGTCGAGCCACGGCCTCGCGGCTCTGCTGCGCTCGGCCACCGCCCTGTTGATGCCCTCCTTCGCGGAGGGCTACGGCCTGCCCGTGATCGAGGCCGCCGCATCCGGTCTTCCCGTCGTCGCCTCCGACCTCGCGGTCCACAGGGAGATCGGCGCGACCTTCGCCCATTTCCTGGATCCCCTCGACGGGCCGGGCTGGCGCCGGGCGGTGGAGGACCTCGCGGAACCCGGCTCCGCCCTTCGCCAGACCCTCGCGAGTCGGCTGACCGGCCACGAGGTCCCGAGCTGGACGAATCACTTCGCGACGGTTGACATGGCCCTGCAACGGGCACGTTGTGCCGCTGACGCCTGACGATTATGGATAAGCGTCAGCGTCGTGCCGCCCGTCCGGCAGATCGCGCGTGGAGAATCCGTACATGAACGTTGTTGGCCTCGACCGGGATACGATCAAGGCCGGCCTCGCCGACCGCTCGTTGCTGGTGATCGACGTGCGCGAGCCCCATGAGTTCGCGCAGGGACACATCCCCGGCGCGGTCCCGCACCCGCTCTCCACCTTCGATACCGGCGCGGTCGCCGCGCTGATCGCGCGGGACGGCCGCCGCCCCGTGTTCTCCTGCATGTCCGGCGTCCGCTCCGTCCATGCCCTGGCGGCCGCCCAGAATGCCGGGCTGCCGATCGAAGAACATTACGCGGGCGGCTTCAAGGACTGGGCCGGCTCCGGCGAGCCCGTCGAAATCTGAATGCCCATAAATTCCGACGCTCCCGTGGACCATGTGTGGCAGCGCACGACATGCCGCGGCGCGGACCTCTAGCTGGCGCATCGTAGGGAATAACCATATGCGTATGCGCTCGACCTTGAACGTCCTTCCAGCCCTCGTCGTCGCGGCAGCGCTGTTCGCGTCGCCCGCCCTGGCGCAGGCGCCCGGCGGGCCTCCGCCGAAGGTCACCACCGCCAAGCCGGTGGTCCGCGAGATCGTCGAGACCGACACCTACACGGGCCGTTTCGACCCGGTCGACATTGTCGATGTGCGCGCCCGCGTCACCGGCTACCTCGAGAAGCTGAACTTCACGGACGGCGCCACGGTGAAGAAGGGCGACCTGCTCTTCGTGATCGACCGGCGCCCCTACAAGGCGGCCCTCGACCAGGCACAGGCGGCCCTGGTTTCCGCGAAGGCCCGCCTGAACTTCTCGCAGACCGACCTCGACCGCGCCCAGACACTGAGCAAGTCGGGCAACATCTCCGAGCAGGTCACCGACCAGCGCCGGCAGGCCTCGCAGACCGCGCAGGCCGACGTCGACAGCGCCGACGCGCAGCTGCGCCAGGCGCAGCTGAACTACGACTTCACCGAGGTGAAGGCCCCGATCTCCGGCCGCATCAGCCGGCGCCTGGTGACCGAGGGCAACATCGTCATCACCGACCAGACCCTGCTGACGACGATCGTCTCCCTGGATCCGATCTACTTCGGCTTCACCGTCGATGAGCGCTCGTTCCTGAAGTACCAGGGCAGCCTCGGCATCGGCATGGGCGAAACGCAGAAGGGCAAGGGGGTCCCGATCCGGATCGCGCTCACCGGCGAGGCCAAGCCGACCCGCAAGGGCACCCTCGACTTCGTGGACAACCGGGTCGACAACGCCACCGGCACGGTGCTGCTGCGCGCCACGGTGGAGAACCCCGACGGGTTCATCAAACCCGGCCTCTTCGGCGTCGTCTCGCTGCCGGCCACCAAGCCCTACCAGGGCATCCTCCTGCCCGACGAGGCTGTCTCGGCCAACCAGGACAAGCGCATCGTCTACGTCGTGGCCGACGACGGCACGGTGGCGCTGCGCGAGGTCAAGCTCGGCCCGAAGGTCGACGGCTACCGGGTCATCCGCGAGGGCCTGAAGGGCGACGAGAACGTGGTGGTGAACGGTGTCAGCCGCGTGCGTCCCGGCGCGAAGGTGACGGCGGAAGCCTCGACCCTGCCGCCCAGCAAGACCTGATCGAGCAGGGCCTGATCGAGCAGGACTCGACCTGGTCCCGAGACGAGACATCCCCCCGGCCGTTCGCGGGCGGGGAGCGGCGATAGAGACCGCGGACGAAGAAACGATGCCGCCTTGGACCCGCGCATGCGGGCCGCGCGCGGCGAGAGGTTCAAGCGATGCGTTTTGCCCACTTCTTCGTCGATCGACCGATCTTCGCGTCGGTCACGTCGATCGTCTTCCTCATCCTCGGCTACGTCGCCTACCTGTCGCTACCGGTGGCGCAGTACCCCGAGATCGTGCCGCCCACGGTGACGGTTCGCGCGAGCTTCCCCGGCGCCAACGCCGAGACGGTGGCGGCCACCATCGCGACGCCGATCGAGCAAGAGGTCAACGGCGTCGACAACATGCTCTACATGACGTCGTTGTCGACCAACGACGGCAACATGCTGCTCACCGTGACCTTCAAGGTCGGCACCAACCTCGACATCGCCAACGTCCTCGTCCAGAACCGCCTCTCGGTGGCCCAGCCGCGCCTGCCGCCGGACGTGCGCAACCTCGGCGTCACCGTGCGCAAGGCCTCGCCGGACCTGATGCTGGTGGTGCACCTGCTCTCGCCGAAGAAGACCTACGACCAGAACTACCTCGCCAACTACATCTACCTGAACATCCGCGACGAGCTCCTGCGCCTCGACGGCGTCGGCGACATCACGATCTTCGGCGGCAACGAGTACGCCGAGCGCGTCTGGCTCGACCCGAACAAGCTCGCCGCTTACGGGCTGACCACCTCCGACGTCATCACGTCCCTGTCCGAGCAGAACGTCCAGGTGGCGGCCGGCGCGCTGAACTCGCCGCCGGCCGCCACGGGCCAGGCCTTCCAGCTCATCGTGCAGTCGCAGGGACGCTTCCAGAGCCCCGAGGAGTTCGCCGACGTCATCGTCAAGGCCTCGGACGGGCGCCTCGTGCGGGTTAAGGACGTCGCCCGCGTGGAGATGGGCCAGAAGGACTACACGACGAATTCGTTCCTCAACGACACGCCCGCCATCGGCATCGGCGCCTTCCAGCGCCCCGGCACCAACGCCCTCGACGCCGCAGCGTCGGTGCGCAAGGTGATGGACAACCTCAAGAAGAACTTCCCGCCCGACATCGAGTACCGTATCGCCTACAACCCGACCGAGTTCATCGAGGAATCGATCCACGAGGTCTACAAGACCCTGTTCGAGGCCGTTGGCCTCGTGGTCATCGTGGTGCTGGTCTTCCTCCAGAGCTGGCGCACCGCGCTCATCCCGGTGATCGCGATTCCCGTGTCGCTGGTCGGCACCTTCGCGGCCATGTCGGCCTTCGGGTTCTCGCTCAACAACCTGACTCTGTTCGGGCTCGTGCTCGCCATCGGCATCGTGGTCGACGACGCCATCGTGGTGGTGGAGAACGTCGAGCGCAACATGGCCGAGGGCCTCTCCCCGGGCGACGCCGCGCACAAGACCATGGACGAGGTCGGCGGCGCCGTCATCGCGATCGCGCTCGTGCTCTCGGCGGTGTTCATCCCCACCGCCTTCATCCCCGGCATCACGGGCCAGTTCTACAAGCAGTTCGCGCTCACCATCGCGGCCTCGACCATCATCTCGATGTTCAATTCGCTGACGCTGTCGCCGGCGCTCTGCAAGCTGCTCCTCAAGCCCCACCACGCGCACGCTAAGCCGAAGTTCTTCCTCTTCCGCTTCGTCGGCTGGCTCGCCGACATGTTCAATAAGGGCTTCGACTGGCTCTCGAACACCTATGGGCGGATCATCTACGGCCTGACCAACTACGCGATCGGGCTGATCGCGATGCTGATCGTCTATGCCGGCGTCATCGCCGCCACCCTCCACCTCGTCCAGACGACCCCCACGGGCTTCATCCCCGACCAGGACCAGGGCTACCTCATCGGCGTGGTGCAGCTGCCGTCGGGCGCCTCCCTCGACCGCACCACCGAGGTGGTGAACCGGGCGGCGGCGGCGGCCCGCAAGATCGACGGCGTGACGAACACCGTCATCATCGCGGGCTTCGACGGCGCGACCTTCACCAACACCACCAACTCGGGCGTGATGTTCATCACCCTCGCGGGCGCCAAGGAGCGCGCGACGCAAGGGCGGAGCGCGGCGGTGATCACCAACGACGTGATCAAGGCCACCGCCGACATCCAGGAGGCCCGCGTCATCGTCATCCCGCCGCCGCCGGTGCGCGGCCTCGGGCAGGGCGGCGGCTTCAAGATGCAGATCGAAAGCCGCCAGAGCTCGGCAATCGGCCCGCTGCTCGGCGCCGTCGGCGAGGTCCTGGGCAAGGCCAACCAGAGCAACGACGTGCAGCGGGTGTTCACCACCTTCGGCAACGACACGCCGCAGCTCTACCTCGACATCGACCGCACCGTGGCGCGCATGCTCAACGTGCCTTTGTCCAACGTCTTCTCGACGGTGCAGACGGCGCTCGGCGGTGCCTACGTCAACGACTTCAACACGCTCGGCCGCATCTATCAGGTCCGCGTGCAGGGCGACGCGCAGTTCCGCGTCTCGAAGCAGGACATCGAGCAGCTGAAGGTCCGCTCCTCCACCGGCGCCCTGGTGCCGATGGGCACGCTGGCCACGATCCGGGAGATCACCGGCCCGCAGATCGTCCAGCGCTTCAACCTGTACTACTCGGTGCCGGTCCAGGGCACGGCGAAACCCGGCATCTCCACCGGCCAGGCGCTGGATGCCATGGAGGCCATCGCCAAGGACACGCTGCCGGACGGCTATTCCTACGACTGGACCGAGATCGCCTACCAGCAGAAGGCGGCGGGCAACACGGCGATCTACGTCTTCGCGCTCGGCGTGCTCCTCGTCTTCCTCGTGCTCGCCGCGCAGTACGAATCCTGGGCGCTGCCTCTGGCGATCCTGCTGGTGGTGCCCACCGGCGTGCTCGCGGCGCTGTTCGGCGTCCAGTTGCGAGGCCAGGACAACAACATCCTGACCCAGATCGGCCTGATCGTGCTCATCGGTCTGGCCGCCAAGAACGCCATCCTGATCGTGGAGTTCGCGCACCAGCTGGAGGAGACCGAGCGGAAGGGCCCCGTGGCGGCCGCCGTCGAGGCCTGCCGCCTGCGCCTGCGCCCGATCCTGATGACGGCCTTCGCCTTCATCCTCGGCACGGTGCCGCTCGTGATCGCCACCGGCCCCGGCGCCGAGATGCGCCAGGCGCTCGGTACCGCCGTGTGCTTCGGCATGATCGGCGCCACGGTGTTCGGCCTCTTCCTGACGCCTGTCTTCTACGTGGTGATCCGGAATTTCCTGATCTGGCTCGCCAAGAAGCGCGGCAAGGACCCGCACAACACCACGCCGGACAAGCACGACCCGCACACCACCCCCTCCCACGCCTGAGACGAACCCGAACCCGGATGCGGATCGCCGCATCCGGGCTTCGCGTTGGCCCCCCATGGATCGGGCCGCCATCCGGGAAGCACAAACCCAATCCCTTGCCGACACCCCCGGGTTCGGGTTAGTCCGATCCCACGCGTATACCCGCGCGGATTGCGTCGCCCGGACGATCTCGGCACACGCAGCCTCGTGAAACGCCAAGCCGACCCCACGGCTCGGGCCTGTAGCTCAATGGTTAGAGCCGACCGCTCATAACGGTCTGGTTGCAGGTTCGAGTCCTGCCGGGCCCACCACTTTTTCCTCTAAGAAGCGCCCTGAGGCCTGGACTTCCGGAAGGCCAACGAAACCGAATCCGATGACGCGGTACGACCCCGCTCGGAGGGCCTCCGGCGGGGTGGACGGCGACGCGGGATGCCGGCGCGCGGGCCGGCCGCGTCTGCGCACGACCTCGCGCTCGTAGGCGATGAGGGCTTGGGCTGAGCCCTCACGTCCCCGGACCGGTCGGACATCGATCTGGCACGTCGGCGTCCCTACTTTTGTGGTCGTTCTGCAGGCAACCGAGGAACCGGCCTTCCGCCCTCAAGATCTGGGGCGGATGCTGCGTCGCCTCTCGGCTTGTACCTCCCCCTGCAGCAGGCGCGGACACTCGCCGACGACCGCCGCGATCCCGTACCCGCTCATGAGCGCGAAGGCCGGATTGGAATAGGGCGCGGTCGGTCCTGGACGCTTCAGATCGATGTCCGTGAGTACAACCGCGATGTCCTAGGATTCGGTGAGCATTCGCACGAGGCCGGCGGCGCTCATGACAGATTTTCTTTCATGTCCTTCTTTTGGAATTATGAAACAGACTTCATTAAGCATTATTTTCGACGGAAAGACATGTTTCGGATGATGCGTGCGCGATTTAATTCAGAACTCGTCAAACACCGACACTCCACAATGACGGAAGGTTCAGGGACGGTCACCGCCAAGAACTGAACATTTTCATCATCGTTTCCACGGGAGTTTCCAATGTTCGATTTCAGGAGCAGGTCACGCAAGTCGCGATTCGATACCGCAATGCTCGAAAGCCTGCGCCTGCCGGTACTTGGGGTCGACATGCATTCGGTCGTGACGACCATGAACCCGGCCATGAACGACCTGCTCGGTCCGGACAGGATCGACCTGACGGGATCCCGCCTCGACGACCTGTGCCGCGACGTGATGGGCCAGCCTCTCGTCCCGCCGGGCCTGCGCGGACGGCACGAGACCTTGGTCCGCCTCGATGGTCGCCACTACGACGTGGCCGTCACGCCGGTGACCGAAGGCTCTCGCGTATCGGGGTACGCCCTCGGGTGGATCGACGCGACGGGCCGGCTCGAGCGCGAGGATCAGGCGCGCCGGCTCGCCGCCATCGAGGCGTCACAAGCCGTCATCGAGTTCGCGCCGAACGGCACGATCCTCTCGGCCAACGCGGCCTTCCTCGACGTCATGGGCTACACCCTGGATGAGATCCTCGGCCGCCACCACGGCCTCTTCGTGGAGGCGTCCCACCGGGACAGCCGTGCCTATTCCGCGTTCTGGAACGGGCTCCGGGCGGGGCAGCCGGAGGTCGCCGAGTTCAAGCGGATCGCCAAGAGCGGCAAGACGATCTGGATCAAGGGCTCCTACAACCCGATCCGGGATGGTGCCGGCATCGTCACGCGGGTTGTGAAGTACGCCACCGACATCACGGCGCAGATGGTGGAAACCAATGCGCTTCGCGGGCAGGTCGATGCCATCCGCAGGTCCCAGGCCGTGATCAGCTTCGACCTCGACGGACGAGTGCTGGAAGCGAACGCCAATTTCCTGTCCGCCGTCGGCTACACGGCCGCGGAGGTCGTCGGGCAGCATCACGGCATGTTCGTCGACGCCGACCATCGCGCCAGCGCTGAGTACGTCCGCTTCTGGGACGCGCTGCGCCGGGGCGAGTCCCAGGCTGGCCAGTTCCGGCGCATAGGCAAGGGCGGACGCGAGGTCTGGATCGAGGCCAGCTACAACCCCGTGCTCGATGCCGATGGCCGCCCCGTCCAGGTGACCAAGTTCGCCATCGACGTGACGACCCAGGTCGAGCAGCGCGAGCAGGTCCGCCGAATGGAGGAGGCGTCAGCGCGGGAGCGGGTCGAGGCTGAGGCCCGCCACAAGGCCGAGCGCGTGCAACTGGCCGATGCCTTCGAGCAAACGGTCGGCGGCGTGCTCGCCTCCGTCGCCTCCGCGGCGACCGAACTGCAGGCGACCGCCAGCAGCATGTCGGGCATCGCCACCGAGACCGCGCGCCAATCGACCACCGTGGCGGCGGCGGCGAGCCAGGCAGCGGCCAACGTCAATACGGTCGCGGCGGCCGCCGAGGAACTCGGCGCCTCGGTGAACGAGATCGGCCGCCAGGTCGCGGGCTCCGAGGAGCTTGCGGGGCAGGCCGTGACCGAGGCGGAACAGACCGCGATCCTGGTCCAGGAGCTCAGCGAGGCGGTCCGCCGGATCGGCGACGTGGTCGCCATGATCTCGGCCATCGCGAGCCAGACCAACCTGCTGGCGCTCAACGCCACCATCGAGGCCGCGCGCGCCGGCGAGGCAGGGCGCGGCTTCGCCGTGGTCGCGGCCGAGGTCAAGGAGCTCGCCAACCAGACGGCGCGGGCGACCGAGGAGATCACCGGGCAGATCGGCCGCATCCAGGGCGCGACCGGCGGCGCCGTCAGCGCCATCGACGGCATCCGTCGGCGCATCGCAGAGATCAACGGCGTTGCCGGGTCCATCGCGGCCGCCGTGCAGCAGCAGGGCGCAGCCACACAGGAGATCGTGCGCAACGTCAGCGAGGCCGCCGCGGGCACCGGCGAGGTAACGAGCAACATCTCCGGCGTCGCCCAGGCCTCCGAGGAGACGGGTGCCGCGGCGAGCCAGGTCCTGACCGCAGCCTCCGACCTGTCGCGGCAATCCGAGCTTCTCGACGGCGAGGTTTCCCGCTTCCTCGCCAAGATCCGTGCGGCGTGAGGTGGGGATGACCGAATTGCTCATCCTCCCCGTCGACCTGTCCTCAAACGGCATCCGTCGCCTGGAAGCTCAACTCGAGCGTGACATCCGTGCCGGAGGAAATCTCGGCTCGCGCCAGGGGCAGATCGCCTGCCTTTCGGAGTCGATCCTGCGCTCGGTGGAAGGCCTGCACGAGGCGCTGTCTCTGCTGGCCGCCGAGCTGCCGGCCGGGGACCCGATGGTCGCGCGCCTTCGGGACGCTACGGAAAACATGACACGGCTCGCGCTCGCGGTGATGGATTACGCAACCCTCTACGACCCGCATGGCCGGGGAGGGGCCTGATCGCCGGGCGCCCCCGCGACGGTTGTCAGCGGTCCGGCCGGTCGTCCGGCCCGGCGGCCAAGTCGAGTTCCGCGTGGATCTCCGCGCTCGACGCCCCGAGGGCCGGCGGCATGCGGCGGACGGGCAGGCGCGCACCATCGATGCGATAGGGCGGGGCGAGAACGTGGCCGGCGGCCTCGCTCCCGGGCAGCACGAGGTGCCCGGCGCGCGCGCGCTCCGAGGTCAGGGCCGCGTGCAGGCCCAGCACCTCGCCACAGGGGATGCCGGCCGCGTCGAGGCGGGCGAGGAGGTCGGCGCGGGTCCAGCGGGCGAGTTCGGCCTCGATCACGGGCAGGAACGCCGCGCGGTTGCGCGAGCGCTCCAGGTTGGTGGCGAAACGCGGGTCCACGGCGAGGTCGGGGCACCCCAGCACCTGCTCGCAGAGGCGGCGGTACTGGCCGTTGTTGCCCACCGCTAGCACGATCGGACCGTCACCGGTCTCGAACACGCCGTAGGGCGCGATGGACGGATGGGCGTTGCCGGCGCGGACGGGGTCGTGCCCGCGCACCATCGCCTCCAGGCCGCAATAGGCGGTGAGCGCCACGCCGGAATCGAACAGGGCGAGTTCGATGTGACGACCGCGCCCCGTGCGCTCGCGCTGGAACAGGGCGGCGAGTACGCCTTGCGCCGCGTATTGCCCGGTGAAGAGGTCGACCGCCGCGAGGCCGAACTTGAGGGGCGGGCGCTCGGCCTCGCCGTTCAGCGCCATCAGCCCGGCCTCCCCCTGCACCACGATGTCGTAGCCGGGGCGGGACGCCTCCGGCCCGTCCGAGGCGTAGCCCGAGATCGAGCAGTAGATCAGGCGCGGGTTCTCGGCGCTCAGGGCCGCGTAGCCGAGGCCGAGACGGTCGGCGCCCCCGGTCTTGAAGTTCTGCACCACCACATCGCAGGTCCGGGCCAGGGCACGGGCCGTGGCGAGTCCCTCCGGGCTGGCGAGGTCGAGGGTGATCGAGCGCTTGTTGCGGTTGGCGCTGTCGAAATACGAGGTGTTGGTGTCGCCCGTCCGCAGGCCCCAGTCGCGGGTATCGTCGCCGCGCTCCGGGTGCTCGACCTTGATCACCTCGGCGCCAAGGTCGCCCAGGCACATGGCGCACCACGGGCCAGCGAGCACGCGCGAGAGATCGAGCACGCGGATACCGGCGAGCGGCAGGTCGGGGGCCGTGGAGGTCGAACCGTCGTGCGCCGTCGTCTCGCCCATGGCTGGTTCTCCGCTCCCCGTGCCGCCCCATCGCGCCGGGCTTGTCTAACAGGAATCCGGCCGTTCCGATCCTGGACCCGCGCGGGTGGCCTCTCCGGCCCGGACTGATAGGATCGCCGGAACACGAAGAACCGCCGAGGAATCCCCATGAACGCCCCGACGCGCCCGCCCGGCTCCGCTGCGCCCACCGCCCCCGCTTCCGCCAGCTTCGCCTGGGAAGATCCGTTCCTGCTGAACGACCAGCTCACCGAGGACGAGCGCGCGATCCACGAGGCCGCCACGGCCTTCGCGCAGGAAGAACTCCTGCCCGGCATCGTCGAGGCCTACGCGCAAGAGACCCCCAACCCCGAGCTCTTCGCCCGGATGGGAGAACGCGGCCTCCTCGGGGTGACGCTGCCGGAGGAATACGGTGGAGCGGACGCGAGCTACGTCGCCTACGGCCTCGTAGCGCGCGCCGTCGAGGCGGTGGATTCCGGCTACCGCTCGATGATGAGCGTGCAATCCTCCCTCGTGATGTATCCGATCCACGCCTACGGTTCGGAGGAGCAGCGCCGCAAGTTCCTACCCAAACTCGCCTCGGGCGCCTGGATCGGCTGTTTCGGCCTGACCGAGCCCGATGCGGGCTCGGACCCGGCCGGGATGAAGACGAAGGCGGTGAAGATCGACGGTGGCTACCGGATCTCGGGGGCTAAGATGTGGATCTCGAACGCCCCCTTCGCCGACGTCTTCGTGGTCTGGGCGAAATCCGAAGCGCACGAGGGCGCGATCCGGGGCTTCATCCTGGAGAAGGGCATGAAGGGCCTCTCGGCGCCGACCCTGAAGGGCAAGCTCTCCCTGCGCGCCTCCACCACGGGAGAGATCGTGATGGAGGACGTGGAGGTCGGCGAAGACGCGCTCCTGCCCAACGTCTCGGGCCTGAAGGGCCCGTTCGGGTGCCTCAACCGGGCGCGCTACGGCATCGCCTGGGGTGCCATGGGGGCGGCCGAGGATTGCTGGCACCGGGCGCGGGCCTACACCCTGGAGCGCCACCAGTTCGGCCGGCCGCTGGCCCAGACCCAGCTCGTGCAGCGCAAGCTCGCCGACATGCAGACCGAGATCGCCCTCGGGTTCCAGGCCGCGCTCCGGGTCGGGCGCCTCTTCGACGAGGGCCGGATGGCGCCCGAGATGATCTCGTTGATCAAGCGCAACAATTGCGGGAAGGCGCTCGACATCGCCCGTACCGCCCGCGACATGCACGGCGGCAACGGCATCATGGGTGAGTACCACGTGATGCGCCACGCCCAGAACCTCGAGACGGTGAACACCTACGAGGGCACACACGACGTCCACGCCCTGATCCTGGGCCGGGCTCAGACGGGGCTGCAGGCGTTCTTCTGAGCGCGCCAGCGGGATCGAACGGGGGCCGGGTCAGCTCTTCAGGCGGTAGCCGGTCCGAAAGATGCAGGTCACGCCGGCAAGGCACAGGACCAGGAAGACCAGCGCCATGGCCACGCTGATGCCGATGCCGACATCCGAGGTGCCGAAGAATGCCCAGCGGAAGCCGCTGACGAGGTAGACCACCGGGTTGGCGAGGCTCACCCCCCGCCAGAACGGCGGCAGCATCTCGATGGCGTAGAAGCTGCCGCCCAGGAAGGTCAGCGGCGTCACGACGAGGAGCGGCACGAGTTGCAGCCGCTCGAAGCCGTCGGCCCAGAGGCCGATGAGGAAGCCGAACAGGCTGAAGGTCACCGCCGTGAGCAGCAGGAACAACACCATCGCCACGGGGTGCTCGATGCGCAGGGGCACGAACAGCGCGGCGGTGGCCAGGATGATCAGTGCGATCAGGATCGATTTCGAGGCCGCCGCCCCGACATAGCCGAGCACGATCTCCAGGGGCGAGACCGGGGCCGACAGGATCTCGTAGATCGTGCCGGCAAAGCGCGGGAAGTAGATGCCGAACGAGGCGTTGGCGATGCTCTGCGTCAGCAGCGAGAGCATCATCAGGCCAGGGACGATGAAGGCCCCGTAGGCGACGCCGTCCACGGCGGCCACCCGCGAGCCGATGGCGGCCCCGAAGACCACGAAGTAGAGCGAGGTGGCGATGACCGGCGCGACGATGCTCTGCAAAGCCGTTCGCCAGAAGCGCGCCATCTCGAAGCCGTAGATGGCGCGGACCGCGTACCAGTTCATGCGCGTTCCTTCACGAGGTCGACGAAGATCTCCTCCAGGGAGGATTGGCTGGTCTGGATGTCGCGAAAACGGATGCCGGCCGCCGCGAGATCGGCGAGCAGGCCCGTGATGCCGGTGCGCTCGCCCTCGGTGTCGGGAGTCTTGGTATCGTACGTGTAGACGAGGTCCTGCCCGCCCGGCTTCAGCGTGAGGTCGTGCCGCGCCAGGGCCTCGGGCAGGGCGGCCAGCGGCTCCTGCAGGTTCAGGGTCATCTGCTTCTTGCCGAGCTTGCGCATCAGCTCGGCCTTCTCCTCCACCAGGATGATCCGGCCCTTGCGGATCACCCCGACCCGGTCGGCCATCTCCTCGGCCTCCTCTATGTAGTGGGTGGTCAGGATCACGGTGACGCCTGTGTCGCGCAGCGAGCGCACCAAGCGCCACATGTCCCGGCGCAGCTCCACGTCGACGCCGGCGGTGGGCTCGTCGAGGAACAGGATGCGCGGCTCGTGCGCGAGGGCCTTGGCGATCAGCACCCGCCGCTTCATGCCCCCCGAGAGCGTCATCATCCGCGAATCGCGCTTCTCCCAGAGCGAGAGGTCGCGCAGCACCCGCTCAATATGGGCCGGGTCAGGCTTGAGGCCGTAGAGGCCGCGGCTGAAATTGGTTGTCGCCCACACGGTCTCGAAGGCGTCGGTGGTGAGTTCCTGCGGCACCAGCCCGATGAGCCGGCGTGCGCGCCGGTAATCGGAGGCGATGTCATGGCCCCCCGCCAGGACGCGACCTGCGCTCGCCGTGACGATGCCGCACACGATGCTGATCAGCGTCGTCTTGCCGGCGCCGTTGGGCCCGAGCAGGGCGAAGATCTCGCCCTCGCGGATGTCGAGGTCGATGCCGTCGAGGGCCTTCAGACCGGAGGCGTAGACCTTGGACAGGTCCTGGATCGAGATGATCGGCTGCATCGGGGCTCCGCTGCGGCATGGCGCCGGCGCGATCGGGCCGGCGCTATAGCACGCCGCCGCCGCAGGACTGGACGGCAAAACGAAAAAGCCGCC
>NZ_BPQL01000151.1 GCF_022179225.1 Methylobacterium goesingense | reverse complement strand
CGCTCGGGCCGGCGCTCGCGCGTCCCTGATCCGAAACCGTATGACGGATGGGCTCGCGTGCCTTAAGAGAGGGCCCCTGTCCGGGCGGCCTCGGGCCGCCCACCCGCCGAAAGCTTTCCGAAAACATCCATGACCGACCTCCTCGAGACGATTCGCCGGACGCTCGTGCCGATCCACAAGGAGGGCTATCCCTTCATCGTCATCGGCATCGTGCTGACGGTGATCGGCGGCTACTTCGCCCAGTTCCTCGGCTGGATCTTCCTGATCCTGACCCTGTGGGTCTGCTACTTCTTCCGCGACCCCGAGCGGATCACCCCCGTGGGCGACGGCCTCGTGGTCTCGCCCGCCGACGGGCGGGTGAACCTGATCTCCACGGTTCTGCCCCCGCCGGAGCTCGACCTGCCGCAGGAGCCGATGCTGCGCGTCTCGGTCTTCATGAACGTGTTCGACTGCCACGTGAACCGGGTGCCGGTGACGGGCCGGATCGGGCAGATCCACTACACGCCGGGCCTGTTCCTCAACGCCGAGCTCGACAAGGCCAGCGACGACAACGAGCGCAACGGCCTCGTCATGGAAACGACGCACCGGGGCGCACCCGTGCGCATCGGCGTGGTGCAGATCGCCGGGCTGGTGGCGCGCCGCATCGTCGGCTGGGTGCACGCCAACGACACCCTGAACGTCGGCGAGCGCTTCGGCCTCATCCGCTTCGGCTCGCGGGTGGACGTCTACCTACCCGTCGGCACCCGCGTGCTCGTCGGCCTCGGCCAGAAAGCGGTGGCCGGCGAGACCGTGCTGGCCGATCTCGGCGGCGGGCCCGAGCGCGTCTTCCGCCGCATCTGAGGGGTTTCCATGGACGATCTGTTCCCCCCCTTCGCCCCCGACGCCAACGAGCCGAGGCCCCGCCGCTTCAAGCCGGTGCCGTTCCGGATGATCGCGCCCAACATGATCACCCTGATGGCGCTCTGCCTCGGGCTGACCGCGATCCGCCTCGCCTTCGAGGGCAAGTTCGAGCCCGCCGTCATCGCCATCGTGGCCGCC
>NZ_BPQL01000150.1 GCF_022179225.1 Methylobacterium goesingense | reverse complement strand
GCGCCCGCGCCCGCCCCGGTTCATCCGGTAGACCACGACGAGGATCACCAGGAACAGGATCACGAACAAGACGACCTGCCCAGGATCGGCCTCGTCCCGGCGCACCTCCGCCTTGCGCTGCCATTCCTCAGCGTCGCCCGCCAGAATCGACAGCATCGCGTCGACGCCGGCGTTGATACCGCCAGCGTAATCGGCGGTCTTGAAGCGGGGGGCGATCGCCGTGGTGATGATGACCTTGGACAGGGCGTCGGTCAGGGCGCCTTCCAGGCCATAGCCGACCTCGATCCGGACCTTGCGCTCGTTGGGTGCCACGAGCAGCAGGGCGCCGTTGTTGGTCTTGGCCTGCCCAAGCTTCCAGGCGCGGAACAGACGGTTGGCGAACTCCTCCACCGTGCGGCCTTGCAAGCTCGGGACCGTGGCGACCACGACCTGATCGGACGTCTTGTCCTCGTCGGCCTTCAGCTTCGCCTCGAGACTCGTCCTGGCCTCCGGCGCCAGGAGGCCCGCCGCATCCACGACGCGGCCCGAGAGCGGCGGAAAAGTGAACTCGTCGGCCTGGGCCGCCACGGCCCAGAGGATCGGGCCGAAGAGCAGCGCGAGGAGGAGCCCGAGACGGGCGAGGGCGTCGCAACGTGCCGCCGCGCCGGGACTGCGCATGGCGGACTAGAACTTGACGTTCGGCGGCCGCTCGGAATTGGGCGTCGCCGTGAAGGTCTCCATGGGTTTGGCCTCGGGGTAGAACCACGCGGCGATCCAGCGGCCCGGGATGGTGCGGACCTCGGTGTTGTAGGCCTGCACCGCGCCGATGTAGTCGCGCCGCGCTACGGCGATTCGGTTCTCGGTCCCCTCGAGCTGAGATTGCAACGCCAGGAAGTTCTGGTTCGACTTCAGGTCCGGATAGCGCTCGACGGTGACCAGGAGCCGCCCGAGGGCACCCGAGAGCTGGTTCTGGGCGTCCTGGAATTCCTTGAACTTCTGCGGGTCGCTCACTGTCGAGGCATCGACCTTGACGCTCGAGGCCTTGGCGCGGGCTTCCGTCACGCCGACAAGAACGTCCTTTTCCTGCTGCGCGTAACCCTTCACCGTCTCGACGAGGTTCGGGATCAGGTCGGCCCTGCGCTGGTACTGATTCTGCACCTCGCTCCAAGCGGATTTCGCCTGCTCCTCCAGGGTCGGAACCCGGTTGATCGCACCGCAGGCGCTGAGCGAAGTGGCGAGAAGGACCGCGGCCGCCAGGGCCCGGGCGCGTCCGAACCAAGCCCGCCCGGCGTGGCTTCCGGCGATGGCGGCACCTGAACGCATGATCGATACTCCCGAAACGTCTTCGTCCGCGCGGCTCCGGCGCTCCGGCCAGCCCCTGCGACAGATAGGCAACCCTGGCCGTGCGGAAAGGTGCCGATCCGATACTGGACTTTCGCGTGCGATCCATCCGATCCCGCACGCACGGGCGGGACTGCTCCGAATACGGGGCTCGCCATGGTTGACAACCCGAGGGGTATCGGTCGCTTTACCCGCCATGGTCGAGAACGCCCGCCCATCACCTGGAAAGCCTCGGGTTTCCATCACCTACTGCACGCAGTGCCAGTGGCTCCTGCGCGCCGGCTGGATGGCGCAGGAACTTCTCTCGACCTTCCGGGAGGAACTCGGAGAGGTTGCGCTGATCCCGGGTAGCGGGGGCGTCTTCGTGATCCTGTGTGGGTCCGACACGATCTGGGACCGCAGCCGGGATGGCGGCTTTCCGGACGTGAAGACCCTGAAGCAGCGGGTCCGCGACCGCCTCGCCCCGGAGCGCGACCTCGGTCATATCGACCGGCCATGAGCGATCCCGTTCGGAACGACAGGGCGGACGAAACCGTAGGCTGGCGCTGGTGGTGGCGCCACGCCCCCCTGATGCGCGCCCTGGCACGCATCCGCCAGCGCGGATTCTCGACGCAGGTCTACCTCGTCGCCCTCGTGATCGCGCTGATCGGGCCGGGGCTCATCTTCACCGCCATCCTCCTCGTGCGCTACGCCGCCACGGAGCGGGCGCGTTTCGAGCAGGATTCCCGCGAGATCGTGCGGGGCATCGCCCTGTCTGTGGACCGCGACACCGCCGGCCTCGTCTCGGTGCTTCAGACGCTGGCGACCTCCCCGCGCCTCAAGGACAACGAATTCGAGAACTTCGATGCCCAGGCCCGCCTCGTACGCGACGCCATCGGCCTCGACATCCTCCTGCGCCGGCCCGACGGACAGCAGGTGGTGAACACCGCCGTGCCGCGTGCCGCCCCCCTGCCGCGCAGTGCGCTACCGATCGACCGTGAACTCGCGACGGGAACGCAGCGCGCGATGGTGTCGGGCTTCCTGAAGGGCATGCAGCCCGGGGACGCCACCTACGCGGTGGCGGTACCGGTTATCGGCGACGGCAGCGTCACCCATATCCTGAGCTTCAGCATTCCGATCTCGCGCCTCGAAGGCCTCGTCGGCCGCGAGGCCGTGGTGGGCTGGACCACGGGCCTGTCCGATCGAGAGGGGCTCGTCCTGGCCCGGGTGCCGATGCTGGAATCCACCATCGGCTCGCCGCGCCTCGCCACCCTGCGCCAGCACCAGACCGCGACGCCCGGCGTCTGGGAGGGCAAGGATCGGCAGTTGAAGCCCGTCACCGTGGTGGAGGCCCGCTCCCGCCTGACGGGCTGGACGGCCACCGCGGTCATTCCCCAGGCCCTGGTCGAGGCCCGCCTGCGCAACTGGATCTGGGCCTTCTGCGGCTTCGGCCTGCTGGTGCTGGCGACATCTTCGATCCTCGCCGTCCACCTCTGGTCCCGCGTCTCCCGGCCGTTGCGGCGCCTCGCGGCCACGGGGCCGGCCCTGGCGCGCGGCGAGGTGATCCCGCGCATCACCTCGCCGATCCACGAGATCCGGCGTCTGGGCGACGTTCTGGCCGACGCCTCCCTGCGCCTGCGCACCCGCAGCGACGAGCGCGACCGGGCGCTCGCCGAAACCGAGCGTGGCCTGAGTGCCTTACGGGAGAGCGAGGCCCGCTTCCGCCACATGGCCGATTCCGCGCCGGCCCTCATCTGGATGACGGACGAGACCGCGCAGATCAGCTTCGCCAACATGCATTTCGATCACATGTTCGGCCTTGCCACTGCCGCGCAGATCACCGGCGACGATTGGCGGCGGATCATCTTCCCCGACGATTACGAGATCTTCGCGACACTCTTCAGCAATGCCTTCGAGAACCGGGTTCCCTTCCAGGCGGACGTGCGCGTGATCGACCGGAACGGCATCGTGCGCTGGCTGCGCTGCGAGGGCGTGCCGCGCACCGACGATACTGGCAATTTCCTCGGTTATACCGGCTGCAACGTCGACATCACCGATGCCAAGCGCGCCGCCGAGCATCAGCAGCTTCTCATTCACGAGCTCAACCACCGGGTGAAGAACACGCTCGCGACGGTGCAGTCCATCGCCGGGCAATCTCTCCGCCGCCTCGAAGGCGTTGAGGCCAGCGCTGCTCGCAGTGCCTTCGAAGCGCGGCTCCTGGCCCTCGCGCGGGTGCACAACGTGCTGACGCGGGAGAGCTGGGACGGGGCCGAACTCGGCAACGTCGTGGCGGATGCCATCGCCCCCCTCGACGCGGCGGAGGGGCAACGCTCGCGCTTCCACGTCTCTGGCCCGGCCCTTCGCCTTCCCCCCCGCCTCGCCCTCTCCATCGCGATGGCGCTGCACGAACTCGGCACCAACGCGGTGAAGTACGGGGCCCTCTCCGAGGAAGGCGGGACCGTCACCATCGCCTGGACGGTGAATCGCGAGGCCGAGACTCGCCTGAACCTTCGCTGGAGCGAGCACGGTGGCCCACCCGTGGTGCCGCCGACCCGAACGGGCTTCGGCTCCCGGCTGATCGAGCGCAGCCTCGCCCGCGAACTCGATGGCGAGGTCCGGCTCGTCTTCGCCGCAACCGGCGTGGTCTGCACGATCGAGGCGCCCGTGCCGCCACCGACCCTGATCGAGCGCAAGGCCGGCCTGATCGGGCCCCGCGAGATGCTGCTATCGCGCTCGGCCTGAGCACGCCTCGCATCGCCGCCGAAGGACGCGGGACCTTGGCGTCGAGCCGAGGGTGAATCGGGACGGACGGACCACGACCCGGGCGTGCTCCCGGTCTGACCGCCCGAGCGGCTCTGCCACGCGGCCTTCTTCGTTCGGCGGTCGCACGTCATGGTGTCGACTACGTCCGCGAGCGTACGATTTCGTGCGCGCCTGGAAGCACGCGATCCTAGATTGCGAACCGTCGAACAACAGCATCATGACGTTCGGGGTCTTCGAGTGCCGATTATGTTGTTGCGATGCAAATTTTGGGGATGCGACGAAATCTGCCCGCCAGAGCCTTGAAGCCTGGGGATTGCCGGCCTTTCGGATAAGGGGGCCTTAAGAGTGTGTCGGTAAGGCTTGGCGAAACCACATCTGGATTGGCCTTCGATGCTCGGATTTTCGTTCGCACGTTCTGACCGGAAGCAGATCTCCGCTGCCGCCGCATCAGAGCCCGTTGCCGATACCGAGGAGGGTCGGCTGGTCAAGGCCGTGGAAAGCCTGCTCGCGAACCCGGACCTACCGGCGGTCGATCTGCCCGAAGGGCCGCTCCGGCGCGCACTCGAGGGCCTCTGGGCCGGTCGGGACAAGGCCCTTCTGCGCAGCCTCGGCAGCACCGCCGCCCTGGCGCGGGAAGCCTCGGAAGCCGCCACCAACACCGGGTGGATGACCTACGACGTGGGTGAGGTCGCGCGCGCCACGCAGACCATCGCGGGGGCCACGGAGGAAATGGCCGCGTCCGTCGCCGAGGTCGCCCAAACCTCCGACACAGCCGTCACCGTGGCGCAGGACGCCCTCTCGGCCATGCAAGCCTGCATCGGCGACGCGCAGCAGGCACGCGCCGCCATGCAGGAGATCGACGCCCGCACGGGCCAGATCGTGGAGCGGGTCACCGTGCTGGAGCACGCCATTGCCCAGATCGAGGTCATGGCCACCGCCATCGCGGCGATCTCGGCGCAGACCAACTTGCTGGCGCTGAACGCCACCATCGAGGCGGCGCGGGCCGGCGAGGCGGGCCGGGGCTTCGCGGTCGTCGCCGCCGAGGTCAAGGCGCTCTCGGCCCAGACCGCCAAGTCGACCGGCGAGATCCGCGCGCTGCTCAGCACCCTGACCACCGAGATGGTCACCATCTCGAACGCCGTCGGCGAGAGCCGGGGCGCCATCACGTCGGGCCGCGCCATCGTCGATCACCTCGAGCAGCGCATCGCCGATGCCAACGGACGCATCGGGCAGGCGAGCGACATGAACCAGGCGATCTCGCAGATGCTGAGCCAGCAGCGCGCCGCCACCGGCGAGATTTCCAACAGCGTGCAGAGCATCGCCGGCAAGGCGGCCAAGACCCACGAGGAGATCGAGAAGATCACCACGCGCCTCGTCCGCGCCGAAACCAGCGGCCAAGGGGTGCTCGACGCGGCCGCGCACCCGTCGTCCTTCTATCCCCTCGTCCGGCTCCCCGCCGATTTGGGCGCCTGGAAGCGCAAGCTCGCGCGCATCCTTGTCGGGCTCGCCCAGCCGGATGCCGCCGTCGCCACCATGACGGGCCGACCCGGCGACAGCATCGCCGCGCGGCTCGCGGGCTCCGCGCCCGCATCCCATCCGGCCTTCGCACGCTTCGCCGCGGCGGAAGCCCGCGCGCTCGCGGAAGCCGGCAAGGTGATCGAGGCCATCAAGGTCAGCAACTGGGATATCGGCACGCCCGCCTACCAGGCGGCTTCGGATGCGATGAAGGAGATGCTGACGGCAGCCCGGGAGATCACCGCCTAAGAGCCTGTTTGAGCGCGATTGCTTAGGCTGGATTGTTGAGGGCGTTGGCGGCCATGAGGCAAGCCACGCAGATGAGGCGTCCGGTCGCGACGTCGAGGCGTCCGGCGTGCTCGCGGAGAAGCCCACCCCAGTGGCTCAGCCAGCCGAAGGTGCGCTCGACGATCCAGCGCCGTTCTAGAACGACGAAGCCCTTCTGGTCCGGGTCTTTTTCGACGACCCGTCGGCGCATGCCGTGAAGGTTGCACCATTCCTCGCAGCGCTTGGCCCGGAAGACGCTGTCGAAGAGGCCCAGACGCAGGCTCGGCCAGAACGGCTTGCCCTCGTCCAGTGCCGACAGCGTGTCACAATCCTGCACGTTGGCCGGCACGATAGCCATGGCCAGGATGTGCCCCTCGGCATCGACCATCAGCACGCGTTTGCGGCCGACCACCCTCTTGGCGGCATCGTAACCGCGTGGCCCGCGCACGCCGATGCACTTGACGCTCTGGGTGTCGATGATCGCCAGCCGCGGCGTGGGACGCCGCCCGCAGCAGCGGCGCTGTCGGCGCGCGAGCGTCCGCATCAGGACCGCGAACAGGCCCTTGTCCACCCAGCGCCGGAACCACCCGTAGACGGTGCGCCAGGGCAGGAAGCCATCGGGCAAGGCCCGCCATCCGCCGCCCGTACGCAGATGCCAAGCAACGGCCGCCATCACGCGGCGCGCCGACCTGGCGTTCGGTCGGGCCGGCGGGTCAGCCCGCTCCAGAAAGCGGGCCACCTCGTCCAAGCCCGCCTCCATCACCATGTTCTTCGAACGCGTCTCATGGCGCGTCCGATGCCGGTCCGTCCACATCTGCTCTCCACGCCGCCCCGCCAGGCGGAATTCGTGTTGCTACACGAGACAGATGGGGGCGGCCGGTGGAGGTCCTCAAACAGGCTCTAAGCGGCGCTTCGCACTTGTGCGGAGACTTGGTTTGCGCATCCGTAGGGTCGTCGCGATCACGGAGCCACAAACCTTGTCATCAGCGCCCGACACCACGACCACCTCAGACCGCTTCAACGGCGCGCGCCACTGCCTGGCCGAGAATGCCCGACTGCGCGCGGACAAGGTCGCGCTGGTCATGGCGGGAGCCGGCTCGGACGTCCGGACCCTGACCTTCGGCGAGGCCGACCGCGCGGTGCGGGGAATCGCAGCCGGCCTACGCGACCTCGGATTGCCGCAGGGTGCGCGGGTGATGATCCGCATGGGCAACGAGGCGGATTACGTCCTGGTGTATTTCGGAGCGCTCGCCGCCGGCCTCGTCGCTCTGCCCTCCTCGCCCCAGCTGACCCCGGCGGAGGCCGCCTTTCTGCTCGAGAATTCCGGCGCCGCCGCGGTCGTGGTCGGGGACGCGAACCCGGTCGATCCGGCGAGCCTCGGGTCGTGCATCCGGCTCGGTGCGGCCGATATCGCCGCTATGAAGGCGGGGCCTCCGATCGCCGATTACGCCGACACCCGGGCCGACGATCCTGCGACGCTGGTCTACACCTCCGGCACGACGAGCCGGCCCAAGGGTGTGCTGCACGCGCACCGGGCCATTCGCGGGCGGCGGCCGATGCACGCACACTGGCTCGGGCTCTCCGAGACGGACGTGATGCTGCATGCCGGCACAATGAACTGGACCTATACCCTCGGGGTCGGCATCACGGACCCCTGGGCCTGCGGCGCCACCGCAGTGCTCTATGACGGGCCGCGCGACCCGGCGCTCTGGCCGAGCCTGATCGCACGGCATCGGGCGACCCTGTTCGCCGCCGTGCCGAGCCTCTATCGTCAGATCCTGAAATACGGAGACCTGACCGCCCAGGATCTCGGCGCCCTGCGCCACGGCGTGACGGCGGGCGAGGCGCTATCGCCCGAACTGCTGGCTGCTTGGCAAGCCGCCACCGGCAAGCCCTTCTACGAGGCGCTCGGCATGAGCGAAATCTCCACCTACGTGTCGAGCGGTCCGACCGTGCCGGTTCGTGCCGGTTCCCCGGGCAAGCCCCAGCCCGGCCGCCGCGTTGCGATCCTGCCCGTGGAGGGGCCGCCCGAGCCGTTGCCCGCTGGCGCGATCGGCCTGTTGGCCGTGCATCGCACCGAGCCCGGCCTGATGCTCGGGTACTGGAACCGGCCGGAGGAGGAAGCCGCCGTGATGCGGGGGGACTGGTTCGCCGGCGGCGATCTCGCCAGCCTCGATGCGGACGGCTACCTGACCTTCCACGGCCGCAACGACGACCTCATGAACGCCCTCGGCTACCGGGTCTCGCCCAACGAGGTCGAGGGGGTACTGGCGGTCCATCCGGAGGTGGCCGAGGTCGGCGTCACGGAGCTCGCGGTGCGCCCCGACCTCACGGTCATCGCGGCCTTCGTAGTCCGCACCCCAGGCGCGACAGTGGATGCGGAGGCCCTGATGGCCTGGTGCCGCGAGCGGCTCGCCGCCTACAAGTGCCCGCGCGCCGTGCGCTTCCTCGATGCCCTCCCCCGCACACCCAACGGCAAGGTGCAGCGCAAGCGCCTCGGCCAAGCCTGAGGCGTGTCCAGCGCGACGCATCGCGCCGACATTCTGCCGTCTGCCGCGAAACGTCGCTTGACCCGCCCGATGCGAAATTCTAGATCGGCGGCCTGCGGAGACGTGGCCGAGCGGCTGAAGGCACTCGTTTGCTAAATGAGCATACCCCGAAAGGGGTATCGAGGGTTCGAATCCCTCCGTCTCCGCCATCTACCCCAAGCCGCTGTAAGCCATTGGCAAACAAGCGGCTTTTTCTTTGCCAAAAACTTATATGACCCCGATTTGACCCCGCAAATCGGGGGTGTGGAAAACCTGGGCGTGGGCGGCTTCGCTGAGGCTTGATACCGGACGCCAGCGCAATCCCGGGGTGAGTCGGGTCAGACGCAGGCCGAGAAAGGTTGGAAGGGCTTCTTCACGCTTGCGGTGCAGGATGGCTCGTACCATCCGAGCAAATTTTCACATGATCCTCCAGCACCTCTTCGATGCCCTTGCCGACGACCTCGTCGCCGAAGGGACCAAGGTGACCTACGACGCGGTCCAGGCCGCACTCCTCTCCAAGCGCGGTCATGGGGCGTCCGACCGGGATTTGCAGCGACCCTTCGCGGACTGGCGTCGGCGACGGCGATACAAGGGGCACTTTGCAACGCTCGATCTACCGGAGGAGATGGAGAAGGTGCTTGCCGCCTTCGCCGCGACGGCGATGGGCATTGCCGAAGCCAGGGCTCAGGCCGCTCATCCGGTTTTTGGTCAGCCAGAGCGGCGCCGGCGGGTTGCTGGAACAGATGCAACGGATTGTCCGTGGCTTAGAAAGGCAACTCGCCAGCCTTGCCGACGACAACAAGGTTCTGCGTGAGCAAATTGCCGCCCTACAGCCAAAACCCGTGAACCTGGAGCCAATCGCTAATGTCTCGAAGGCTTCAAGCTCCATTGGCGTGCGGTCGAGGAAATCTGGAGCGGCGTTGATCGCGGCGACCGCATTCTGGGACAAGGTGGTGGCTGACAGGGCTGCACAAATCCTCGTCTACGGGCGCCCCATGAGCGTCGATGAAATGCTCCTAGAAATATCCCAAGACACGAAAGAGTTCGCCGCAATCGCCTTTCAGACTATCGACAAAAAAGCGCTCGACCATAAGATAAAACAGCGCATTGAGGGCAAGAAATACGGACTGTTTCGCCTGGGCGATGGGCGATACAGCGTGATACCGCTAGCTTCGGATTATCGTCAGTCCAGTGCTCGCGCCGCCGCCTGATGATCCGGAGCTAAGCCAAGGCTCCAGCAACGCTAAAAGGTAGAAGGTAGCGCTACCCCTTACCTTGTCGCGAGGTCGTCTACGACTGAAGCCGTTCACCGACCGGCACCCGGCGCTGCATGTCCAACTGCTGATGGAGGACCGGCGCCAGGACCTGGTGCGCGACGCGGGCAATTTTGTCATCCGCCTGGGTTGGCAGATCGATTCTAGCGCCACGGCGAAACTCATCGCCATAATCCCTAGGGTTATCCTGGCATCGCCATCGTATCTTGAGGAACATGGGTCGCCGCGAGCGCCCTCCGATCTTGCTTCCCATCGGATCGTAGGCGGGCCGTCCTAGGACGCCTGGGCCTTCGAAAAGGACGGCGAGACCGTGTCGCTCGATATTTGCCCGCATCTTTCGACCAACGAGAACGAGGGTGCTGTTGCCGCCGCCGTCGCCGGCCTGGGCATTGCGACGACCACAGGACGGGCCTGTCGGCGCGAACTGTCCGAAGGCACCCTGGTGCGGCTCTTCTCGGATTGGGCGACGGCCGATATCCCCGTCTACGCCTATTTCCCGATGGGCCAGGCGACCCGCGCCGCTGGACGCGCCTTCGTCGAATTCTTTGCCGCAGATCTCACAATCGAAGGAAAGGCCGCTTCCGACACGGGCGCGATGGGATAGGCATCGCGGGCGGCGGCTTGAGAGGAGCGGTCGGGCAGCGCGCAACGGACGACCGGGTTCGAGGCGGAACGTGCGCTTCCCACTTGAAGGTCAAAGTCTTGCTACCATCCGGAGCAGCCACTCCGGCGGCGACCCGAACTCGCCGTAGAGGTATTGTAGGGCCTGCCCGTATTGCCGCAGGTAGCGACGCTGGCCTGGAGCTCTTCCGCGGCCGGTCAAGGACAACCGGAACGTTGCGCCGCCCGGGGCGATCCACGCGGTCGGGCTGACCTTCCTCGGATGCGTCGTGGTGCTCTGCCTGGTCATGGCCCTGGCGACCTGATCGGAAACGCGTTTCTAGCCGCATCACCGACGCTACGACTTCGTTCCCGGTACGCGGGTCGAGCGCGAGTTCAACTTGCCCAGGCTGGCGGCGAGGTCCGCCGTCGAGGCCGAGACGGCGTTGGACACCGAGGTGAAGCCCCGCGCGAGAAGTGCCTCGGAAAGGTCCGCGAGCGCGGCTTCGAGCTGACGGGTGAGGACGTGCTCTCCGAGGCTCGACAGCGCGCGGTGGGAGACGTCCGCGAGCCGTTCGGCGGTCGGCTGGCCGACGTGGCGGAGCAGGATGGCGAGGGTCGTGATCGCCTCGGCCAGGGTCTGGGGCTGGATCGACTCCGATGCCACCACGATCACGGCCTCAAGCGCATCGGTCGCCACGGTCGGAGCGGCGTCCCGATAGACGATGCAGGACGTCGCGTCCTCTCGCGCCTCGGTCTCGCCATCGCTCCATTGCGCGATGACGTCCCGCAGGGCCTGGATGACCGAGATGCCAGGGCTCGGGTTCGACTTCGACGTCGAGACGGAGGTCCAGGCGATGGTCGCGAGTTGGTGCAAGCCGTAGGCGGCGTCGTGCTTGAGGTCGCGCCCATCGTCGTAGTCGAGCGCCGCTAAGGCCTCGTCGACGATGGAGATGCGTGCTTCTACGTCGAGCGTGACGTTTGGCCGGCACCGGACCTGAAACAGGGGGTCGTGGACGGCTCGGTAGGCCCCGACCGCGATGTCGAACTCGATCTCGACCGCGCCCTTCGCATGACGGTCGACGGTCCTGGCGATGCGCGTCGAATCGATCCCGACCACGTATCCGCTTTCTTGGGAGCGCACCGACGCGACGACGGGCCAGCCATGCTGGGAGGTCCTGCGCGTCCTCGCGAGCAGGTCGAGATCCGCCGCGCGGGCTTCGAGCACCCGCCCATGGATGAACTGGATTATCTGCGCTGGGCGCATCTGGTCGATGGTGTTGTAGATCATCACGATGATGAGGCAGAGCGCCGAGGTCGTGAGCAGCAGCGCCAGTGTTGTCCCGAACACGGGCCGGTGGAAGCCGGTGTTCGTCACGAGGGTCATCAGCACGAACACCGACAGGCCGACGAAGTAGCCGAAGTAGAACTGGTTCGTGCGCCGAGCCATGAACTGGTCGGTGACCTGGGCCGTCAGCGAGGCGGCCCCCTGCTGCACCGCGATGAGCAGCAGCGAGAACGTGATCGACGTCACCGTGATGATGCTCGAAGCCACGGTGGTCAGGAGGCTACCAAGGGCGGCGCTGTCCCCGAGCAGTTCGCCTAGCCAGCCGAAGCCGGTCGGGGGCTCGCCACCGGACCACGATTTGTCGGCGAGGTAGACCAGCGCGTTCAGCCCGACGAACCCGAGCACGGTGGCGAGCGGCAGGGCCAGGAACTGCCGGAACGATCTCCGGACGGCGTTGACGAAGCGACGTGGGACCGACTGAATGGACCTCATGGTGCCCGGTTTCCCTTGATGCGCTCGACGGCTTCCACAGTGGCGAGGATCGCGTTGGCTGCGGCGACGTCACCCGCGTCGGGAGGGGCGACGGGATCGACGGACGCTCCGATGCGTCGGCACAGGCGGGCTAAATACGGGAAGTGGTCGGACCCGAAGGCGTCGAGCCGGTCGATGGACACCGTCTCGAAGCCCCCCTCGTGGAAGATCTGATCGAGGGGCCAGCGCAGCCAGG
>NZ_BPQL01000149.1 GCF_022179225.1 Methylobacterium goesingense | reverse complement strand
CGACGATCCAGCGCCGTTCTAGAACGACGAAGCCCTTCTGGTCCGGGTCTTTTTCGACGACCCGTCGGCGCATGCCGTGAAGGTTGCACCATTCCTCGCAGCGCTTGGCCCGGAAGACGCTGTCGAAGAGGCCCAGACGCAGGCTCGGCCAGTACGGCTTGCCCTCGTCCAGTGCCGACAGCGTGTCACAGTCCTGTACGTTGGCCGGCACGATAGCCATGGCCAGGATGTGCCCCTCGGCATCGACCATCATCACGCGTTTGCGGCCGACCACCCTCTTGGCGGCATCGTAACCGCGTGGCCCGCGCACGCCGATGCACTTGACGCTCTGGGTGTCGATGATCGCCAGCCGCGGCGTGGGACGCCGCCCGCAGCGGCGGCGCTGTCGGCGCGCGAGCGTCCGCATCAGAACCGCGAACAGGCCCTTGTCCACCCAGCGCCGGAACCATCCATAGACGGTGCGCCAGGGCAGGAAGCCATCGGGCAAGGCCCGCCATCCGCCGCCCGTCCGCAGATGCCAAGCAACGGCCGCCATCACGCGGCGCGCCGACCTGGCGTTCGGTCGGGCCGGCGGGTCAGCCCGCTCCAGGAAGCGGGCCACCTCGTCCAAGCCCGCCTCCATCACCATGTTCTTCAGACGCGCTTCATGGCGCGTCCGATGCCGGTCCGTCCACATCTGCTCTCCACGCCGCCCCGCCAGGCGGAATTCGTGTTGCTACACGAGATAAATGGGGACGGCCGGTGGAGGTCCTCAAACAGGCTCTAAGGCTACCGAGGCACTAACGTTCGCGATCCGCGAGATGGCGACCAACGCCGTGAGGTCTAGCGATTTTTTCGTTGAGACTGGCCGCGTCACGGTGCGATGGTCGACGTTCGAGAAGCGCGGATGGCAGATTTGAATCAAATTCAACCATTCAGTCGTTCATGGTACTGTACCAATCCCGCATTCGATTGGGGTGTAAAACTTGAGTCCTTGAGAGCGTATTGTCTCCAATATCCAACCTAAATTGATCCGGAGATTGCCCATAAATTTCTTTGAATACACGAGACCCGTGGCTGATACTTGAAAAACCGACTTTTCTTATAGAGGTACCGATGAGCTCTGCTTTGTCCTGTCGGGACAACAGCAGTCGCATACGAGCGGCACGCCGACGCGTGACGACCGTTTCTACGCCGCCGACGGATTGCATCGCACGATACAAGGAGGATCGGGAAACACCAATGCTCCGGGCAATGAAGTCTGAACTCAAGTCTGACGCAAGATTGTTATCGATAAAAATTTCAGCCTTGAGGCGACGCGACAGCTCCAGATTGTTTTCGCCGACGGCATCACTGTAGGCGGCATCGGATCGCCCCTGAATTTGGCCAAGCATACTGGTGATGATGTGACCAACCCCGGCGGCCGAAGGCTCCGGTAAGTTCGATGCGCATCGAATGAAAGAAAGTACGGTTTGGCCCAGCGAGCCTGTCTCACACTTGGGAAGGACGCTTCCATGCAGATCCCGAACGTTCGGCGCCGCGGCTTCGACTTGATCACGGGTCAGGATGATTGTGACAATATCGCCATCGTCCACGATCGACCGCATTGGACGGGTCGCGTCGTAGAGAACGGCGTCGCCTGGGACAAGACGCCGTTCTTCTCCGGGCCGGCCGCTCACCACACGTCCGGATCGTAAGACCTGGAGATAGTAATGCTCAAAGCCGTCGCGCCGGATGTGAGAAGAATTGCGCCTATGGTCGGCGCCGATGATTTGCCGATCGAACAGCGTCAGGCGACCGAAATGTTGCGCGGCGATAGTTGCTTCGAATGTCTCGCCAAGGAGGTATGTCGCCGCCCCACTCGACTGGATCATATCATGATAGAGGCCGAAGCTGTCTGCCGACGCTCTACCGAGATGCCTCTGCTGTGGGCTCTTCTCCTGCGCAATGTCAGAAATTGTTCTGCCTTACCATTCGAAGCGAACTCTTACGTCCAGAGCTTAGCAAAACAGCCGAATTGCGGCCAATCACAGAGCGGCGATCGGCACAAAAGCAGATCGCCACCCCGCCACCCGCCCTAGTCCTTCAGTGGCGCCAGCCAATAAGGTCGGAACTGGTCGAATGCGGCCTGGGCGGGGTCCGCTTCCCACTCGCTCAACGGTCTTCAGACGGGCACGGCCTGGATGACATTGCGCAACGTGCCGAGCCCAACGATCTCCGTCTCCATCACATCGCCGGGCTTCAGGTATTCCGGCGGCTTGCGGGGGTTGCCGATACTCCGCGGCGTACCCGCGGCGATGATGTCGCCCGGGACCAGGGTAAGGCCGTGCGAAAGCTCGGCGGTGATGCTAGCGACCTTGAAGTACATCTGCTGAGTCGAGGCGTCTTACTTCACCACTCCATTCACTCAGGTCAGAAAATGTAAGTTCGAGGGATCCAAGTCCGAAGCGGGGACGATGCACGGACCAATCGGCCCATAGCCGTCCAAGCTCTTACCCTTGAACCACTGCCCGCCATGCAACTTGATCTGCATGTCACGCGCAGTGGTGTCATTGATGACGCTGTAGCCGAACACGTGGCCCACTGCGTCGGCTTCCTTGATGTACGCCCACCCGCGCCAATGATGACTGCGAGTTCGACTTCCTAGTCGATCGCAGTCGAGACTTCTGCGTCGAAGGAAAAAGGGTCGTAGGGCCCGTTGACGGTGTTCACGCCCTTGGTGAAGAACACTGGGTGGGCCTGGTATTCCATGTTCGTACCGCACACCGCCTGGCCCTCAGCGAAATGCCCTAGGTAATTCCAACCGACCGCGTAAATGTTGCGGGTTGGCGATGGGATCGGCGCCAGAAGCCGTACGCTCTCGACCTGCGGAACCTCGCCGGCTGCACTTTCTAGGCCCGCGTCTGCTTGATCTCCGCGGGCGTCCGGGTCTCACTAGTAGGTTGTGGATCGGCCTGGAAGCATGGTTCATCCGCACTTTCGGTGCTGCAGATCGGCGGTCCAGTCGAGCTCCGCCGGTCTCGGCTCACGCGGCATGTAGGACGCGCTGGCGCAGGAGATCGAATCCGGCGCGGCCGTACATGCTGCACTTGATCAGTTTCAAACGATTGACCTGTCCCTCGACAGGACCGTTGCTCCAGGGCTCGACGATGGCCGCGCGCACGGCGGTCTCGTCCTGGCGGAGCCCGGTGACGAAGCCGCTGAGTTCGGTCGCGGCTGCAGCCTCCAGCCATGGCGTCAGTCCGGTGGGATCGCTCTGGCGCAGGAGGTCGGCGAAGGCGCGTACATCCTCGGCGGCCTGCTTCAGCTTCGGCGCGGCAATGCAGAGCGCTTCGGTGAAAGCGCGATCCTCTCGCGACAGCGCGGTCGGGTCGCTGGTGAGCCAGCGGGTGATGCGGCGCGTCGAGGGGATCCGGGTGGACGGTGGTCGCGCCGGCGCACCCTGCCTCCGTCGCGCGGCCCAGCGCCGGACGATGTCGTAGCTGCCGATGAAGCCCTGCGCGCGCAACGCGCGGTGGAGTCCGGTGGCGCTGTACTGGCCCTCCTGCCAGCGCGTCTCGACGAAGGGGAGATGGCGGTCGAGCCGACTCGAACCTGGTGCTCGACGGTAGGGCATGAACCGGCCCGCCCGGACCCAGCGGCGCACGGCGTTGCGGGACGCACCGATACGGCGAGCGATTTCCTTGGTCGGCAGACCTTTGCCGTGGAGGCAAAGGGCCGCCTCGCAGCGATCGCGTCGACGGCTGTTCACCTCCGGCGTGGGTGCAGGCTGCCGCAGGTCAGGGGAGGCAGAGAGATCGTGCACGCCACGGTGCGCCACGTCCCGGATCTCGGACTGGTGCCGTTCAACGATGCCGCGCAGCGCCTCCGACGCGTTGACGAGTAGGTGCCAGCGATCCGCGACCTGCGTCGCTGCCGGCGCTCCCGTGCGCGCGGCCTCGGCGTAGGGTCCCGAGCGGTCGCGGCTGATGATGGTCACGCTCGGATGGGCGGCGAGCCAGTCCCGCACCGGTGCCGACGAGCGGCCGGGCAACAGGTCGATGACGCGCCGCCGCTCTAGGTCGCACACGATGGTGCCGTAGGACCGGCCGCGCCGCCAAGCCCAGTCGTCGATGCCGACCACGCGCGGCGGTGCGGACGGCACGGTCCCGCGGCGGCGGATCAGGCGCAGGACCGTGTCGCCGCTGACCGGCATGGCCAGCCGCCGCGACAGCCGGGCGCCGGGCTCACCGCCGAGCACCATGCCGATGTCGGTCTGCGCTTCAGCCAATCGGTGGCTGCGGCGCGCCTTGCGCGCGCCTAGCCCCGGCACGGGTTCTGCGAAGATCCGCCCCAGGCAATAGCTGCAGCGGAAGCGGCGCACCTTTACCTGCCACGTCACCGTCCGATCCTGCCAGGGCAAGTCCTTGAAGGTCCGCCAATACGTGCTGTGCACTCGAGAGGAAGCAGGCCCGCAGACCTGACAGAAGCCTTGGGCCGCCGTGGTCCGGGCGGTGATCCGCACGCCCGCTTCATCCAGCGTCAGATCATCGACGTGCACGCCGTCCGGCACCGACGGCATCGACGGGTTTGAGATCGGCATCGCGCTGCCCTCGGACCACCACGCAAACCAACGCCCAAATCACCCCGCAGCACCGAAAGTGCGGATGAACCCGAAACATGACCCCTCCTTCAACTCTGTTAAGTCGCTGCGCTATCGACCAAAATACCTTGAGGGGTGGGGTCACAACCGGCACCGATCGTGACCCCACCGGAAACTCGGATTTTCTCACTGCGTCAGAGAGTTAGGAGCGGATCTGCCGGTGTCATGTTTCGATGCCGATCCACATCCAGATGAGCACCGAGGCCGACGCGCGGTCTCGGTCCAAGAAGCGCAGCGGCGTGGCCACAAGCATGCAGAACTCGACCGGTGGACGTACTGGTCGCGTCCGGTCGCGCGGCGCAACTGGCGCTGACATGATCAACTCGAACTCGGCAGCAGGTGGCAATGCTGGTCAGCCGTCGCGTGCTGGCAGCACGGGCAGCGCGGGTGGTGGAAGCCCCGGCGGCGGCATGTAGCCTGTCTGCTGTATGAAACCTCTACTCTTCACCCGCCCGGCTCCGGCCGCGGCGGGTTTTTCGTTTCAACCTCGATCGTCAGCCGTTTCCGGCAACCGGTCCTGTGCTGATGCGAGCCGCCGTACTAGCGATAGCGAGGACGTTGCGGCGTAGATCGGCATTGTCGATCTTTGCGAAAGCTCGAAGCAGATCCACTGCCCCTGGCAATGCGATCAAGCCAAAGATTTCGGATTCCTCGGCAGTGTCATCTACGTCTCCATAGAGCGAAGATACTGGCACCTCAAAGAGATTTGCGATCGCCTGAAGTCGCCCGGCGCCAATCCGATTCGTTCCTCTCTCGTATTTTTGCACCTGCTGGAAGGATACACCGAGCGCCTTGCCGACCTGTGTTTGGGACAGTCCCCTCGCTTTGCGTAACGCTGTGATGCGTATGCCGAGAGTGCGGTCATCTGCGGTGGCATGCTTCTGCGTCACGTCTGTCCCCGAAATAAATCACCGGCTAGGGTCAATATTGCCTGACACTACTTGGGCGCGCTAGAGACATGGCGCTTCCTCCCGAGTCCTAGCGGCTGGGCCCTTTGAACAAACCGCTGACCTCACAATGCGCCGGGCTTTCTCATTTCTTGCGGCTAGATCCGTCGCCTAGTCTCAGCCAGGGTCTGCGCCGCTGAGCGCCGCTGAGCGCCGCACGCTGGAGTTCTGAGCTTCGTGCGTCACGTCGATGGCGATCTGCTCGAAGGCGGTCGCCAAGATGTCGAGCTTTTGGGCGAGAACTTCAGGTTGCGCCAGTTTAGCGACCTGTTGATCGAAGGTCAGGGCATTTCCTCTGCTCCCAGCGCCTTCCGCAAGTTTTGCCCTGCAAGCGTGATGAAGCGTCCCGCTTCTCCCGGTTTCGCTCCGTCCCATTGGGCTTGCCGCTCAACGACGCACCCAAGTGCGAATAGGGATGGCATAGCGGATGGGCAGACCGAAAGGTGGAAGCCGCCTCGATGCCTGTCGTGCATGGAATCGCGCGCTTGGACCGCACAATCCATTCACACTTTTTTAAAGTGTCAGATTTCTTATCTGAGTTGAAATTAACAACTAAAATTCTCGTACCCTAGCATGTTCACGCACCGAGGCCCCGCGAATCCATACAAGCTGCTTCCTCAATGCGAACGAGGAAGTTCGGCCGTTGAATTTGCTCTTGTCGCGCCGATCCTTCTGGCCTTCCTGGCCGGCATTATCGTGTTCGGCATCTATCTCGGCGCGGCCCACAACCTCCGTCAGCTGACATCGGAGGCGGCTCGGGCCTCCATCTCCGGCGTCAGCGATGCCGAGCGGGCAAGCCTCGCGCGCCAGCAGGTCAACGCCGCCCTCGTGAGCGGCACGATGTTTAGACCGGGCATGATCGACGTGCAGGTAGCGACGGATCCCGGCGACACCACCCTCTACCGGGTCACACTGAGCTTCGATTCGAGGAACCTCGGCTTGTCCGGGCTCTCCGGTCTCGTGCCGCTGCCACCCGATCTGATCCGCAGCAGCGTCAGCATCCGAAAGGGTGGGCTCTGATGCGGTGTGAGATGTCCGACCGGCATGGATCGGTCGCGATCCTCACAGCGCTCGGCTTCACGGTTATCCTCGGGGCCGCGGCAATCGGGATTGATTACGGGTCGGCGACCCTAGCCCATCGGCGGGCGCAGGGCGCCGTGGACATCGCGGCGACGCTTGCCGCCGCGAGCCCTGCGCTCGCAGAGGCGGCAGCCCGGAATTCCCTAGCCGATAACGGCTATGCCGCCGGTGCCGTGATCCGGGTCCAGCCCGGTTCTTACAGCGCCGACGGCAGGACTGCCGTCGATGCGCGTTTCAGCACGGAGACGTCGGCGCCTAACGCGGTCCGGGTGACCCTCCAGACCGCAACTCCGACATACTTCGCTCCCGCCCTCGGCCTCGGCCGCGAGATCGCCATCAAGGTACAGAGCACCGCGGCGATGGCACAGTTCGCGTCCTTCACAATCGGGTCCGGACTGGCCGGCCTTGATGCAGGCGTCGCGAACGCCGTCCTGGGCGCAATGCTGGGTAAGCCGTTGACGCTGTCGGTGGTCGACTACAACGCACTTGCGAGCACCCGTGTCGATGCTGCCCGTGTGCTCGACGCGCTGGCACCCATGCTGGGGCTCGAAGTTGGGAACTACTCTGAGATCGCCGTCGCCACCGCCACCGTGGGCCAGTTGACCGCGGCGCTTCAGATCGCCTCTAACGCCGTGACCGATGGCGGCAGGGCGGCGTCGGCCCTGGCGCAGGTGGTGTCGGCCGCGCGTGGTGGCGCGACAACGTTCCAGGTCGGCAGCGTCCTAAATCTGGGGGATGCCGCAGCGCTCGCACCCGCCCTCGGCACCAGCGGCCCACTGATCGACGTCATGGATGCGTTGACCGACGTGGTTGCGCTTTCGAATGGCCGACAGCAGATTTCGGTGGATCTCGGCGCATCGATACCCGGTCTGCTCCGGACACAGATCACGCTCAGCGTCGGCGAACGGCAGCAGAGTTCGGGTAATGTCCGGCCCGGAAGCCCGAATGCAACGGTCAGGACGGCCCAGGTTCGCCTCCTCATCGAGGCGACGCTGTCGCTTCCCCTCGGGTTGGGGAATGTGACGCTGCCGGTCTACGTTCAGGCGGCGATGTCGCGGGCCACGCTCCGGACCCTGACCTGTCCCTGGTCACCCCAGGGGCAACGTCAGGTGACGCTGGACGCACAGCCCGGCGTGGCTAAACTCGCCATTGCGGAGATTCCGAAATACTCGGTGGACGTGGCGTCCGCAGCGCCGGATCTCACGCGGCCGGCCACGCTCCTGCGCGTCACGCCGCTCCTGATCATCAGCGGCCGGGCCAGGGCGACGATCGCGAGCCCCTACACGCAGGCTCTCTCGTTCAGCGATGACGACATCGCTCAACACAAAGTCCGGACTGTCTCGGCGACCAACATGACACAGGCCCTGGTGCCGAGCCTCGTGTCGTCCCTCAGCCTCGACGTCAACGGGATCGGGCTCCTGGCGCCCGGCCTTCTAACGACGGTGGGGGCTGCGCTCAACCTCGCCGCGCCGTCCCTGGATAGCGTTCTAGACAACACGCTTCGGACCATTGGCATTCGGATCGGCAAGGCCGATCTCACCGTGAACGGGGTCCGCTGCGATCAAGCCGTGCTGGTGCAGTAGGCAGATGCCGTGTGCATCCGCCATAGGCTGCCGTGCGTTGGTCGTTTCAGCTGCGGAGGCTGATTGGCGCGCCATAGGTGCAGCCGCAGCAAGGCCGAGGTGATCACCACCGACCTGATGCTCCGCGAGTGCTGATCGGCCAACTCGACAGCGAGCGCAGCGCTCCGCTGAAGGCGGCCATGGACGCCTGCAACGCACGCTTCAGCCGAGGCACCGTCGTAACAGTCCGCGCCGGGCTCACCGAGAAGCGCACCTGGTCGACGAAGTTCGAGATGCGCAGCCCGCGCTACACGACGCAGGTCAGCGAGCTCCCCCATGGCACACGCTTGAGCCCTGGGAAATAACGACCCCGCCGCTCGATCTGATCACGGGCCGGCGGGGTGGGACGTCCATCTCACATGCGAGCCGGTATGCAACTTGGCTCGCCGGTAAGATGCGCCGCCTGGGTTAGCAACGGCTCAAAGCCTCGGACCCCGGTACTCCCAATTCGGGATCACGGCTTCTCCGGCCGGCGTCACGGATGCCCGGATCGCGGGGCTGACCGAGATGCAGAACCTCACCCGTCGGATCGGCGACGAGGCGCAGGCTCTGCTCTTCCACCGCGTCTTCGAACGAAGAACCCTCACGTGAATGTCGGGCCAGGGCTTCGGCGATGAGCGCGCCCTGGCGATCCTGTTCCTATCCGCTGTCGATGCGGCGGCGCGGTTCTACGGCCTCTCGGAGCGATCCCGAGTCGTCGGCATCATGGAAGACCGGCTGTCTTGGATTTAGGGCTTTGGCTTATCACGACGCTCAATTGCATCAATAGCGCCTTGCGGAAGATCCTCGAACATCGCCCCTATCTGCTTTGGCTGGGTAATCATGGCCTCGGCGATAATATTCACCAGTGCGAAAAGCCTTGTTGCTGTAGCCTTATCGTCCCTCATATCTATTTCGCCTGGATGGACCGCATTGTTACCGATAACGCGAACGACATCCAGTGCTCTCTGTACTGCGACGGGCAAGCCCTGTTGAACTAGAGCAGCAATATCTTGGTTGATGTTTTCTCCACTCTGACCGAGACTCTTAAGCATTTTCTGCAAAGCAAGCCGAAGAAGCGCGGCCGCCCCCCTGGGGGACAAATCTACTATCGTCGCGGCCTCCTCAAAATCCGCTTTGGCGTCAGGAGGAATGTCAGTGTTCGGGAATACCTCAGTTTTGGAGGTTGGGTAGACAAGATCGTAAGCCGAACAAAGCGATACCTCATCGCAGCTATAACATACGCTCAAGTGTAGATTTGTTGCAGGATGGGCTTTTACATCAAGAAAGCCTGGCTCGATAATGGGCTTATGTCGCCATACACGCTGCGCCCATATATACAATTCTCCATACTGGGAGGGATTGGTTTGAGCTTGCACCTGTATGGCGTTGTAGGTCTGCATGGAAAGTACCCCTGGGATATCATCCTTTTTGTATGGTACGGCGCCACCTCTGAACCACGTCTGATGCGCCTTTGCGCGACAGTGTGGGCAAGTAAATGAAGGCGAACCAAGCTGCGGAGAATCTGTATCTCTTGCCACCATCTACTCCCAAACTTTCGGCAGTTCCCAATCCCTCGGCGCTCCGGCGCCAGGGCCATCGTATTCCCGAACCACGGTGCGGTCGGTCCGGCTGAAGGCTCGGCACCGCCTTTCGTAATCGGCCGAAGCCATCTTCGTGACGCCGCACGCAGCCAGGGCCTTCCAGCGCGGTGACGGCTCGCCGGCATGTGCGGACGCGGCGAACATGATAAGGCCGCCCACGGTCAGCAGAAGCGCCGCAATCGCCATCCCGACGAACAGGGGCAGGCGACCGCGCGCCGGCGGGAACATCTCGGCGACCAAGTGCGGGGCGTGCTCCTCGATATAGGCCCGATACTCGCGATCCTGGGCCGCCCGGTGGGCTTTAATCTGGGCGAGCACCTCGCTCCGCTCCGAACGCTCCCGGGCCCTCAACACGTCACACTCACGCCGGTTGAGGTATTCCCACGGCGCCAGGAAGTGCAGGCCCCGCACGGCCGTGTCCGCCGTTTCCTTGGCCGCCTGCTTCACCCACTCACCCGAGACCTCGCGCAGCACCGTCAATCGGACCAATGAATGGTGCCACCTAGTGCGAGTATCTCTTTAGGTAAGGCGCTGTTGTTTCGAATAATATTTAAGCAGCCGCGCTAAAATTATGGCCTAGAATTGGCAATATGATCAAGCTCGAACATTGAGAGATTCGTCTCATGGGCTCGCGTTCTGACCATATCGACCAACCTATCTCCTGTTGAGAGTGGCTTCTGGCGAATCTTCGTCAATCCGAGGCTGTTGCATTTTTGACCGATAGCGGAGTCAGATCTATTGAAAAGTACCGATGCTAGCGACTTGATCTTATGAGTGGGTCGTAGCTTTCGCAGCGTTGAAATTTCGCGCGTCGTCCAAAACCTATAGCCGCTATCCAATCCGAGGCGGCCAGCTCGCATCCGTAACGCAGCTGAAGTTCTGTGCGGAAGCAACACTTGCAGCTGGAGGGCATCTTTGAAATTGAGGCGAAGGATTTCATCTTCGTCCTCAGTCCATGGATCGTGTCTCCGCGAGTTGCGTGACATTCGCTCAACCCTTCCAAAGAAGGGCGGCGCATTCGCCTGCTCCAGATTTCATACCCCACGTGTTCCGTCCGTGTTGCACGGACCAGACTACGCTGGGTCGTAACCCATTGTAAAACCACGGATCGTGTTGCAGCACATCGCAACACATTTCGCCCTTCTACGGAAACGAAAAAGCCCGCCAAGTCATTGACCTGGCGGGCTAATTTATGGTGCCGGTTGCGGGACTTGAACTCGCGACCTACCGCTTACAAGGCGGTTGCTCTACCAGCTGAGCTAAACCGGCGCGTTCCTGATGCGCTATCAAAGCCGTCGATCCGGCGCAAGCCTGTCCCATCGGCCTCGGCCCGTCACGCGACGCGTCGGGAATCGGTGAAGGTGCGGCCGTCGCCGAAGCGGTAATGGATCGTCTCGGTGAGGCGCCCGCTGGCGCGAACCTGGATCGCCTCCGGGCGGGTCAGCGCGTGGCGTCCGGCGATGGCCTCCGCGACGCGCATCGGCGCATCGCGTCCGCCACCGTGCTGGCGCCACCATTGCACGGCCTTCTCGCGCGGGTAGCCGACCTGTTCGAGATCCAGGACGATCCCGTGGCTGCGACGCTCGGGGAGGTGGAACACCACCGCCAGGGCGTCGGGGAGGGCGGAACGCGCATGCGCGGCGAAACTCCAGCCCACGACGGGCTGCCAGTCCGCGAGCGCCGCCGAGAGGATGGGATGCGCATCGTCCGCCGCCGCCTCGTGGCCCGGCCCCTCGGGTTCGGACTCCGGCTCGACCCAGCAGGCCTCGCAGGTGCTGGCGTTGAGGGCGATGAGGGCGCCGCAGCCGGGGCAGGCCTTGGCCCGCACCTCGCTCTCGCGGCCCCGGATCGCCGCGGCACTCCGGGCGGTGACGATGTCGACGGGGCCGTGCATCCGCACGAGGCCGGCATAGTCGAGGATGAGCGCATCCGACTTGCCAGGCGCGCGGCGCAGGGCCCGGCCGACCTGCTGCACGTAGAGGCCGGTGCTCTGAGTCGGTCGCAGCAGG
>NZ_BPQL01000148.1 GCF_022179225.1 Methylobacterium goesingense | reverse complement strand
GTCGAGCGCACCTTCGGCTGGCTGAGCCACTGGGGTGGGCTTCTCCGCGAGCGGGCCGGACGCCTCGACGTCGCGACCGGACGCCTCATCTGCGTAGCTTGCCTCATGGCCGCCAACACCCTCAACAATCCAGCCTAAGCGATCGCGCTCAAACAGGCTCTCAGGCCGGTGTCTCCGCGCTTCTGCGCTGACGCTACCCTGATCCTCACCGGCATCCTATCTGTCAATTCTTTCCGTCCCGACAATCTGGAAACTACCATGGCTTGCGCCCTGCCCGCCGCCGGGCTCCAATGTGCGCTGGCTTCCCCAGCCATGGCCGCCAGACACCGCACCGTCTGTGAGGCCCGGGGCGTGCGGCTCTCCATCTTGGCGGCCACCGTATCGACATGCCGGTTACGTTGGTGCAGACCAGTCACAGGCGCCTTCATCGATCAACTTGCGGACGGGGCGGGCCATACGTTTTTTTGAGCATGCGGTTCTCCAGGATGAGATCCGCTACGACCTCCTTCAGCGCCCCCGCTTCGCGACGTAGATCCCGTACCTCGTCCATGGTAGCCACCCGAGTCGTGTCGCCGGACAGGCGCTTCTTGCTAGCTGTTTGATCCCGGGGTTTGATGGTGCACTTTTCACGCCGGAGTGGAGGGACGCGCTATGGGCCAGGTTCTTCACGGCAGCGCCACAACGACGGAGGCGACCCGTCGAGCGATCCAGCATAGTCAAGCGAGCCTGGGGGCCCTCTCGAAGCGCTACGGGATCAACCCGAAGACAGTCGCCAAGTGGCGGCGGCGGACCTCGGTCGCCGATCAGCGCACGGCCATTGGAAGACAACGACTTTCGTCGCCGGGCTGCGCCTGACCGGGATTGCAGCCCCGTTCGTGCTCGACGGGCCCATTAACCGCGACGCCTTCCAGGCTTACGTCGAACGGGTGCTGGTGCCTGAACTGAACAACGGCGACATCGTCGTCATGGACAACCTCGGAAGCCACAAGAGCATGGCCGTGCAGGCTGCCATCGAGGCGGCAGGCGCGCGGCTCTTGTTCCTCCCGCAAGCTCAAGGCCCTCCTGCGCAAGGCCGCCGAGCGCACTGTCGAGGGGCTGTGGTCGGCAATCGGACGCCTCATCGACACCGTCAAACCAGACGAAAGTGAAAACTTCTTCGCAGCTGCCGGATACGATCCAGATTACACCGAAAATGCTTTAAGTGAGATTTAACTCTACCCGCTAGTCGTCTAAAGAAATTATACGATCCAGGACCTAATTTCATCATCCGAGACTATCTGAATGACAACCCGAACGTCTTTGCTGTCCCGGTGAACTATTTCTACACTTCCTACAGCACGGTAGGGCGCAAGGGGGGGCGAGCTGGGAGAGGGGCTTATCGAACAGATGATCTGCGGTAGAACCATGCCCCGTTGGCCTGCTCAATCCGTATGTCAATTGATGACCTGACCATGATCCGTCCAACTGAAGCTGCGGTGGTTTTTCGTATCTATTACTGACTTGTTGCTGCGAGTTTATTGGTAACAGTGTCAGATCCGATAAGCTGAGGACTGCGCCCGATCAACCGTTGGGTCTCACTAAAGCCCACCTAAACAAATCCGAGGCGAGCTATTTCGTTTGGCCCGATATCCATAAAGATGTAAGTATGGTATGAGCTTTGTGCTACCTCGTGCTATGAGTGCAAGCGATGAATTTGGCAACCGACCTGCCATTAAACAGCTGCACAGTTGGAGGGTAGTCGCGTAGTGAAACCTTCTTCCAAGTAGCGAATATTATCGTCCCATCTCGAGTTGTGTAAATAATATTTTGCTTTTGAAATTTTCGTTTTGATTTTAATTTATAACTTTATATTTGATCTTATCTCTTGTTTTTCAGTAGCCCTTCGGTAAGATTTATGCCATCAATTTGTCAATTGTGTTGAGTGAAATTCAATACGGTACTAATCATATATCCAGCAGAATAAAGGTATACAATGGACAGCATCGGATATCATTTTGGCCATGACGCAGGTGCTGCTCATCTTGATGAAGCAGGCATAAAGCGCTTCCTAAGTAAAGAGCGATTTTGCCGCATCAAGCATGCACTTGGTCTCTCTAGTGATGATGTTGCCCAGCTAATCGACGGCTGCTCTAAAGACACTGCTATTGGGCTTTCATCTACTCAAAATGTACCGATAATTTTCGATAGCAATTTCATTGTCAACATTGATGGGATCGAAACTGGAAATTCAAATGCTTTTTTCGAAAAAATCGGTCCCACCCATCCATATTATCTGCAAACTAGTTGGAACAATAATATTGCCAATAGCCGCTGTGTAACAGTTGACGAGTCCCAATTCTATTATGAAACCTATGCAAATAGCAATTGTAATGCTTCTTACGAAACGCTGGCTATGGTTGGCTACGCAGACCCTGTCTTGAATACGTGGATGCGAAAAAGTGCAAAATTGTCATTAAATGGAGTTGATCGGCCTGCAACATTTTACCAGCATCACTTACTACATGCTTTTTACGCAGCCTACGCAATTTCGCCCGACAAACCCGCATTGATCGTAACCGGCGATGGCGGAATAGGTCCTTCTTTTGCAGGCGGTGGTATTTATTTTTGGACGCCGCCTGGCAACCTTCGTCCGGTTGCACCAGTCGATGGCTGGCTTGGTGAGTTCTATACGACAGTTAGTATTCTTTGCGGCTTCGATGCTACTGGAGGCCCCGGCAAAATGATGGGGCTCGGACCTTACGGTCGATCTATTCACATGGATACTGGGCTGATTGGTACGCGGCGTCAAGTTACGCTTGATGGCAAACTCGATATGAATGAAGTAGTTTGGCGTTGGCTCGTCCGCAGTAATGTTGACATCGCGGCTCTATCTAATTGGAATCGAGGGGGCCGAATTCCGCCGGGAAACGTTGCTGATGTCGCTGCAACGGCACAGACTATTATTGAGCTGAACTTGATCAAACTTTTGCGTTCGGCTGAAGCTATCGCTCGACGGTGTCGGCATGAGTACGAATCAATTCTATTGTGCGGAGGGCTTGCGCTGAATTGCCCTTCAAACTCTACACTGAACGATGTACTTAAGGTACCAGTATTAGTTCCTCCGGCAGTCAATGACGAAGGCTTGTCCATTGGGGCGGCCGTTGCTGCGTATGTAGATAAACATCTATGTCTTCCAAATGGCCCTCGAAATTTTGCGGATAGTGTATACATTGGATCGTATCCTACGGTTGATGAAGTCGAAGCAGCCGGTGCTGAGTTGGGATGGAAAACGATTGCCCAGAAGGACACTATGTTATACGAGACGGCGCAGTTACTTGCCGCTGGTATGATTATTGGCGTATGTTCTGGCCGAAGTGAACTTGGGCCTCGAGCTCTTGGCCATCGCTCTATTCTTGCCGATCCATGTAGTCTAAAAAATTGGGAAGCAGTTAATAAAATCAAAGGTAGGGAATCATGGCGCCCATTTGCCCCGGCAGTACTCTTTCAGGACGCCTCAAATTGGTTCGATCGTGGTCCGTCTTTTTCTCCTTACATGCTTTTTAACTATCGGTGCACATCTAAGTTGTTTCCTGCCGTTACACATTTTGACCATACTGCAAGGGTTCAGCACGTTGTACCAGAAACCGGGTTGCTATATCTACTTCTGGAGGAGATGCGCTTTATTGGCCGCGATCCAATACTCTTGAATACATCTTTCAATGGGCCGGGAGTCCCAATCGTAGAGGGGATTTATGATGCCTTAGCGGAAGCATCTCGTCTCGGTTTGACGTACGTTTTAACAGACTTTGGCCTTTTATGCCGGGAGCAAATCTAGTGCACTGTCTCAAACGGATGGTTTATACCAATCCTCATTGATCAGAACCCATAGGCCCATTCGCGGGATCCGATCGACATGATGCGCTCGGGTCGGTTGATGAGGGTGTTCCAGGCGTGGCAGCAGTGGTCGAGGATGTCGGCATAGGATTGGAAGATCCGGTTGCCGAGCCAGTTGTCGCGCATGAACTGCCAGAGGTTCTCGACTGATGGTGTGGATGGCTCCTGCTCCCGGGTTTGCGTTGGGGCATAGTCGGGATGTTGTCGCCTCACGCTGAGGAGCCACCCATGTCCGAGCTTGCTACGGTCGGTATCGACCTCGCGAAGAGCGTTTTCCAAATCCACGGTGTCGATGAAAGCGGTCGTGTTCTCGTGCGTCGCCAACTGCGTCGAAGTCAGTTACTCGCGTTTTTCGAGAAAC